>CAZQZC010000190.1:0-4956 GCA_964597685.1 uncultured Hyphomonadaceae bacterium
CCCACTGCACCTTCTCGAACCCGTTCGAGAGTTTCAGGAAGAACGTTCCCGAGACTTCAAGGGCGATGGCAGCGGCGAGAAACAGCCAGGCGCTCATGGCATCGGGATCTACAGCATGTTGAGCGACAGGCGCGCTTCGTCAGACATGCGTGATGGATCCCAGGGCGGCTCGAAGGTGAGGCGAACTTCCACTTCGCCGACACCGTCCACGCCGCGGGCGGCGGTCTCGACCCAGCCCGGCATGTCACCGGCCACCGGGCAACCGGGGGCGGTCAGCGTCATGTCGATATCGACCTTCCGCGTGCCTTCATCGATGTCGACCTTGTAGATCAGGCCAAGCTCGTAGATGTCGACTGGGATCTCGGGGTCATAGACACTCTTGAACGCAGCGATCAGGTCATCGGTTATTCGATTGAGCTCAGCCTGTGGAATCGCCGAACCCGCAGGGGTCGTCGGCTCGGCGGGGCTTGAGACGTCGATCACGTCACGGGGGGGCATGTCGTCGGCCATCGTTCACCTCTATACCAGCATTCCGCGGGCTTTCTCCAGTGCTTCTACAAACGCATCGACGTCGGCGTGCGTATTGTACACGCCGAAGCTCGCGCGCGCCGTCGCACTGACGCCCAGATGGGTCATGAGCGGCTGGGCGCAATGGTGGCCAGCGCGCACGGCGACGCCGTAGCGGTCAAGAAGCTGGGCGATATCGTGCGGATGCGCCCCTTCAAGGCTGAACGACAGAACTGCGCCCTTGCCCTCCGCCTCGCCATGAATGGAGAGACCGTTGACGTTTCGTAGCGCCGCTTTGGCGCGGGTGTAGAGGGCGTGCTCGTGCGCCTTTATCGCCTCCAGGTCGAAGGCCTCGAACCAGCGGATCGCGGCGCCAAGGCCAATGGCTTCGAGGATCGGCGGCGTGCCGGCTTCGAATTTGTGCGGCGGCGCATTGTACGTGATGCGATCGGTCTCCACCCTTTCGATCATCTCACCGCCGCCCTGATAAGGCCGCAAGCGCTCCAGCGCGTCAGCCGTTCCGAACAGCGCGCCAATTCCGCTCGGCCCATAAAGCTTATGGCCGGAGAAGACGTAGAAATCGCAGCCGATCGCCTGGACGTCCACCCGCTCGTGGATCGCAGCCTGGCAACCGTCGAACAAGACCTGCGCCCCCGCCGCATGCGCCAAGCGCGTGATCTCCTCCGCGTCCGTGACGGTGCCGAGCACGTTGGACATGTGGGTCAGCGCCGCCATACGCGTTTTGGGACCGATGGAAGCGGCCAGCGCGTCCATGTCGAGCGACCCGTCGTCATGCAGCCCCACCCACCGCAAGACCGCGCCATAGCGCTCGCGCAGAAAGTGCCACGGCACGATGTTGGAATGGTGCTCCATGATCGAGAGCACGATCTCGTCGCCTGGCTGGATCGTCTCGGCGAGACCTGATGCGACCAAATTGATCGCCTCCGTCGCGCCCTTGGTGAAGACGATCGTCTCTGTCGACGGCGCGTTCAGGAACCTTCTGACATCCTCGCGCGCGCCCTCGAACGCCTCCGTCGTCTCATTGGCCAGCGTATGCAGGCCGCGGTGAACATTGGCGTAAGCCGTGCGCATCTGGTTCGCCATGGCGTCGATCACGGCGTTGGGCTTCTGCGCGCTCGCGGCGCTGTCGAGGTAAACGAGCGAGCGGCCGTTCACCTCCCGGGACAGGATCGGAAATTCAGCTCGGACGGTGTCGATGTCGAAAGGACGTTGGGTCATGGCGCGGATATAGCGTCCCTGCGCCGTCGTGAAAGCGGCGAACGCGCGCAGGCTTGAATTGACTGTGAGCTGGTCGCCCAGAATCTAGCAAGCATGTTTGAGATCGCCGCCATTCCGAACGCGTCTCGAGACGCGTCTTTGTCGCGTCGACGATTTCTGACCGTCGCCGGAGTGGCGATCGGTTTCGCGGGCGCGGGCGCGGCCGAGACAAATCGTCCTGAAGCCACGTGGCGCGGGCGCGCGCTCGGCGCGGATGCGGCGATCATCCTGGCCGGCCTACCCGACGCGGAGGCTCAGACAATCCTCGACGCATGCGCCGCGGAACTGGCGCGGCTGGACGGGTTGTTCTCACGCGACAATCCTTTATCCGCCCTTTCAATACTGAACCGCACCGGACGGCTCGATGCGCCGGATCCCGATTTTGTCGCTGCGCTGCGCCTCGCGGGCGAGGTCCGCCTGGATACCGGCGGGGCTTTCGATCCGACCCTTCAACCGCTTCTGGAACTCTATCAGCCAAATGTCCTCGGGGCTCAGCAAGCTTCGCTCACCCAGCCCAGCGTCGCGCAGATCGCTCGGGCCAAGGCTCGCGTGGGATTTCACCGCGTAAAAGTGTCGCATGATCGCGTATCGACGCCGCCAGGCGTCAAACTCACCCTGGACGGCCTCGCCCGCGGGTTTGCGGCCGACAAGATCGCAACGCTGCTGAAAGCTCGCGGCGTCCTGCATGGCCTGGTCGATACGGGCGAATACGCGGCGCTCGGACGCCCCTCCGGCCGTGCGGGTTGGCCGATCGCAATCGCGGATCCGCGCCAGGCAGGACGCACGCTGGACCGTGTTGCGCTCAGTGAAACGGCGATCGCGACCTCGAACGCGCATACCAACATATCGGAGCCCGCAGGCCGCCGCCACGTCGTCGATCCTCGCACGGGCCGCGTTGCGGAGCGCTATCTGAGCGTCTCAGTCGTCCACCATGACCCCACTCTTGCCGACGCCCTGGCAACGGCGTTCCACCTGATGTCGGAAGACGGGATCCGCGCCTACCGCGACAATATCTGCGGCGTCAGCGCGCTTCTTCTACGCCGAGACGGCGAAGTCGTGCGGATCTAAGACCCGGCCCGGCGGCGCAGGAGCGCTGTCGCGACAATCGCCACGACAGCTTCGAAGACAATGTACGTGTAGAAATAGGGCCTCGGCGGCCCGTCGAAGAATACGCCGACCACCCGGGCGAAGAGGTATCCGCACATATAGGTCGTCAGAAAGATCAGCGCCGGGCGCCTTAAGTCCTCCCGGACAATCGCCCAGCCGCAAAGACCGGCGATCGCCAGACTAATGCCGCCGTAAACGCCCCGAAGTTCGTACAGCGCCAGCGGCGTCGTCGGATTGAACCCGATCCGAGCTGTCGCCACCTCGGGCGCGATCAACGTATACGCGCCAAACGCCGCGAATATGAGCGTACAGACGCCGAGAAATCCACGTTCCATCGTCCCCTCGCCTCATGGAATTGCGAAAATCAGACTGTCAGCCAGGCCCGCGCCGCCTCGCGCAGCGCATCCTCTGCCGCTCCGGCCTCTTCCAACGCTTCCGCTATGAAGGCCTCGGTCAGCAATGCGCGCGCGTCGGACTCCGACAGGCCCCTCTGGCGCATGTAGAATAGCGCGTCGGCGTCGAGCGCGCCGGCGGTGTTGCCGTGGGCGCACGCGACGTCGTCGGCGTAAATCTCCAGCTCCGGCTTCGCGTCCACTTCCGCGCCGTCCTCCAGCAGCAGTGCATGGTGCTGCATATCGGCGTCGGTCTGCTGGCCGATGCGGGGCACGAGGAACTTGCCCTGGAACACGCCGCGTCCGCCGGCCCTTACCGCGCCCTTGATCGTTTGGCGCGTGACACAGGCCTCGGCCCCGTGACGAACGTGGCTGGTCAGATCGGCGTGGCGGCCCTTCGCCAACAGGTAAGCGGCGTTCAGGACGGCTTCGGATTCCGTTCCCTGGTGGGTGGCGCGGGTCTCTATGCGGGCGAGCTTGGCCCCGAAGGCGAGCGCGGTTTGGACGAAGCGCGCCCCCTCGCCGAGATGCGCAACCGCTGTGATCGCTTGGATCTCGTCCGCACCGCCGGTCTGGTACAGCGTGCGGGCGGCTTGCGCGCCGTCCTGCAGCCCGAACTCGACAAGCACCGAGCTGAACCCCGCGCCGCCGAGATGGCTTTCGATCAGATCGACTGACGCGCCGGGCCGAACGAGGACGATGATCCGCGCAAAGGCCGCGTCGCCGCGCCCGCTGAACACAAGACGCAGGGGCGTCTTCACGGGTTTATCGATCTCGATCACCAATGCGCTAGGCTTGTCGGACAGGGCCGCGGTCAGCGCGCCGAGCGGTATATCCTCTGCTCCGCCGAGCGCCTGGGCGTCGGCTTGTTCAAAGATCGAGACACCTTCCGGCAGGGTGTCTGGCAACGCCGGGGCGCCGCCCTCGAAACGGATGACGGGGCCTGCAACGGCCTGAAACGGGTCAGCGGCCGGCGTCGCACTTGGCGCTTCAAGCGACTTTAGCGCGGCCTTCACGTCGCTCCAGCGCCAGGCCTCCATCCGCCGGTGCGGCAGGCCAGAGGCTGCAAACGCCTCGAAGGCGCGCTGGCGGCGAGCGTCCCCACGAAGCGCGCCGTATCGGGCGACCAGCTCCAATTCGGCGGCGTTGGGGTTCGCGATCAGGTCGCGCAGCTCACTCACGCCGCTTCTCCCAAGACGCCGTCATAGCCCTCCTTCTCAAGGCGTAGGGCGAGTTCGGGCCCGCCCGTCTTGATGATGCGGCCGTCGGCCAGGACGTGGACTTTGTCGGGTTGGATATGATCGAGCAGGCGCTGGTAATGGGTGATGACCAGCATGCCGCGCTCCGGCGCGCGCAGGGCGTTGACGCCGTCTGCGACGATTTTCAGCGCGTCGATGTCGAGGCCGCTGTCGGTCTCGTCCAGGATCAAGAAGCGCGGCTCCAGCATCATCATCTGAAAGATCTCCAGCCGCTTCTTCTCACCGCCGGAAAAGCCGACATTGAGCGGGCGCTTCAGCATGTCGGGCGACAGGTTGAGTTTCGCGCCCACCTCCCTGGATTTCTTGATGAAATCAGGCGCGGAGATTTCCGCCTCGCCGCGCGCTTTGCGTTGGGAGTTCATCGCCGTGCGCACAAAGGTCATCACAGGCACGCCCGGGATCTCGACCGGATA
>CAZQZC010000191.1:0-4897 GCA_964597685.1 uncultured Hyphomonadaceae bacterium
ATCCGCAACGAGCGCTCGAATCGTCTGCACCCGCAAAACGACGCCTGGCCATCGCGCCTTGGAGAAGCGGGCTGTCCGATGCGGCGGAGGAACGTCTCACCGCTACGGCCTCGACGACGCCATTCTCATCAAGGACAACCATATCGCAGCTTGCGGCGGATCGATAGAAGCCGCGCTTCAGCGCGCCAAAGCTCATGCGGGCCATTTGCGCATGGTGTAGATCTAGGTGGACACCCTATATAAACTTGAAGCCGCCCTGCCCCTTGGACCCGACGCTGTGCTGCTGGACAATATGAGCCTTGATGACCTCCGCCGCGCTGTGACCATGATTGACGGACGCTGTGTGGCTGAGGCTTCCGGCGGGGTTACCCTGGACACCGTCGCCGACATTGCGGCGACGGGCGTCGATTTTATCTCTGTCGGCGCGCTCACGCATTCCGCTCCCAATCTTGACGTCGGCCTCGACGCGGCGTGAGCTAAGGAACTGAAAACCTATCCGGAAACAGGAGGCCTCCCATGGCGCGAGCCGGCGAGCGCAAGAGCATCTTCGTCACCGGCGCGGCCTCCGGCATCGGGGCGGAGACCGCGCGGTACTTTGTGAAGCAAGGCTGGTTCGCCGGTCTGTACGATGTGGATGAACAAGGCCTCGCCGAAATCGCCGCCGAACTGGGACCGGACAATTGCATCGCCGCCAAACTGGACGTGCGCAGTCGGGAAGACTGGAACGCCGCCATGGAGGAATTCGGGGCGGCGACCGGCGGCAAGATGACCCTCCTCTTCAACAACGCCGGCGTTGGACGTCACGGCTGGTTCGAAGATATCGCGCCAGAGGATTCAGACTGGATTGTGGACGTCAACGTGAAGGGCGTGATCAACGGAGTCTACGCCGCCCTGCCGCTTCTGAAGGCGACGTCCGGCGCGCGTGTCATCAACGTCGCGTCCACGGCCGGCTTTGTCGGGTCGCCGCAGCTCGCCGTCTACTCCGCTACGAAATTCGCCGTGCGCGGACTGACCGAAGCCTTGGATGTCGAGTTCGAGCCGCTAGGCGTTCAAGTCGCAAGCTTGGCGCCTTGGTTTGTCGAGACGCCGATCTTGGACATGGGCCCGGACGAAGCCGCCAATCGACGCATGCGCGAGGATTTGGAGAGCGGCGGGATGGAAATCTATCCCGTCTCCATGGCGGCCGAAGCGGCTTGGGAAGCCGCACACGGCGACAAACTGCATTACGGCGTCGGCAAACGCTCAAACCAGGCCCGCTTCATGGCGCGTTTTTTCCCGAAAGCGCTCCGCCGCCGCGTGGCGAAGGGATTGCCGGCGCGCGCTTAGCGATCGACCACAAGCGTCGCATCCTTCTCCGCCACCGCCGCACCGCCCCGCAGAATCTGCAATTGAGCCCGATGGACGCCTGGAATGGGCATGCCGCGCTTGCCAGCGAAGAGGGAGTATTGAGCTTTGCTGCGATCGAAGGGGTTGGTGATGTTTTCTGCGATCAAACGGCCGCCGGGACCAAAGTAGCGCAACGCCACTCGGTCGCCCGCGGCCAGATTGATCACCCAGGCCCAGGCGACATGGGCGGTGTCTGACGCGTCCAAGTCCTCGGCGCGTGGCGCGCTGACGAGCGCATCGTGGTCGATTGGGCCGCCCGCGAACCCGATATCGAGGATGACCGGCGCAAAGCCTGTCTCAATCGCATTTTGCGCATCGGGCGTCCAAAGCGGCTGCGCGCCCGACCGATCCGCCAGGCAACCGTCGGAGAGCGCGCGGCCAGTTGTTGGGTCCATCGTCTCGCCGTCCTTGCGGACCACGATGTGAACGTGGGGAAACTCAACGAAGCCCGAAGCCCCCATCTTGCCGAGCGCCTGGCCCTGCTTCACGGACTCGCCCGGCGCAACGACGAGTGAGCCATTCCGCATATGGCAGTACTGCGTCTCCCACCCGTCGCCATGGTCAATGATCAGACCATTGCCGCATTCGGTCGACGCGATGCGCGAACGGTCAGCCTCGGTGCGCACCAGGCGGTCGGCCTCTCCATTCCGGGCCCGAAGAACGATCCCGTCAGCGGCGGCCACGACGTCAACGCCAGCTCCGGCGATCTCGCTCATCCTTCGTACGCGAATATCGGTTCCCTTGTGGCCGTCATAGGCCGCGCCGCCGCAAGACGGGTCGGCGACGCCCGAACCGGGATCAACGTCGGGGTAGTTTTGGACGAAACACTCGACACCAATCTCGCAGGCGACAGGCAGGGCGAAGTCTTCCGCGAGGGCCGGCGCGGCGCCCCACGCTGCGAATAGGGCGAAACAACGAAACATGCGCATAGGAACCCTCGCGGATTTGGCCGGTGGGCTATGTCCTATCCCAAATTTGGGGCGTTTCGGCGACGAAACGCAGTTACGGCGCCGGGCTGAGGACCGAGAGCTGCTGTTGGTTCAGGTCTTCCGACGACGCTGGGGTGATCGTCGGCGCACGCTGGGTCGCTTCGCGGGCGCGCCGAGCGGCGACCGCGTTACGCACCTCCGCCCATTCGCCGCCGCGCGGGAAGCGATAGAAAATGTGCGTGCCGATACGATTCGTGCGGACGAGCCCGGAATTCCAAATCGGGTCGACATAGGTCGCGTGGTAATGGGTGGCCGCGCCGGTGCGGGGCTCGTGGATCTCCATCAGCACCTGCGCCGCGACGCCCTGCGCTTCGCGCCACAAACGTCCCGCCGGCTTGCGGCGCGTGGAGCCGTCGCACGTGAAGGTGAACTGACAGCCCGTCGTGCGCTCAGAGCCCTGATACACCACGCCGCAGATTGAATTCGGGTAACGGTGGTCGCGCACGCGATTGGCGACAACCTCTGCAACGGCGAGCTGGCCGGATTTGGATTCGCTACGCGCCTCGTAATACACGGCTTCAGCGAGACATTTGTGTTCGGCGGCGACGGCTTCGGCGACCTTCAGGTGACGCGGTTCGAAACTCGCGACGGAAGCGACGGCGGCGCCGTCGCGGTCACGCATGGCGTAGCGGCTGAGCGCAGCTCGCGGCTCCCGCTCGATCGAATAGCCGACTTTGAGAACCCAATTATGGTCAAACAGGGCGGACGCGCCGCGCACGGCGGAAACGACGTCGGCGTCCTGGCGCGCCTCGGCCAAGCGTGCGGCCTGGTCCCGAAACTCCGCTTCGATGCGCTTTTGATCATACGCGACAGACATTGCGGGCATGGCGAAGGAGACGCCGGCGGCGCACAGTCCGAGGGTCATACCCCGGCGCGCGATTTCTCGCTGCTCCTGGTCCGACATGCTCAGCCACCATCTTGCGGTCCGTTTTCGAACCGCGCCCAAGGTTTCAAGCATGGCGTCGAAAGGCTTCACCTTTCTTAACAACATGCGGCAACTCCGTCTCATCACATCCCACCCCCACGACGGTCCGCCCCATAGGTCGGAACGCCGGAGAGAAGCGCATATGCTTACCGACCTGCGAGGTGCAAGGTTCAGGCCGGCCTTTGCGGTAACTTTTTGGTAACAACTCTCGGGTCGCCGCGTCGAAACATTGCCAAGCGGCGATGCAACGCAGCCTGAACAGGCTGTTTTTTCAACGTTATCGTGACGGAGCCGAAACAAGCGCGCCCTATGGTCGCACACAGGCGCTGTTGCGCTGCAGCAACACATCCAGGCTCTTCGCGTTTACGGCGAAACGCGATTTAGGCTGACGCCTCGAATAGGGCGGCCCGCGCTGCCGCGAGGCGCGCGACGGGCACCCGGAAGGGCGAGCAAGAGACGTAGTCCAAACCAGCGCGGTGGCAGAAATCGACCGAGGCCGGATCCCCGCCATGCTCACCGCAAATGCCAAGCTTGATCCCGGGCCGGGACGCGCGGCCCCGCTCGGCGGCGAGCGTCACAAGCTCGCCCACGCCCGCCTGGTCGAGTGTGACGAAGGGATCCTTCTCGTAGATCCCCTTCTCCTCATAGACTTTGAGAAAGCGGCCCGCGTCGTCGCGGGAGATGCCGAGCGTGGTCTGGGTCAGATCGTTGGTTCCGAAAGAGAAGAACTCGCCAACCTCAGCGATCTCGCCGGCCCGCAGCGCCGCGCGCGGCAATTCGATCATTGTCCCGACGAGATAGTCGACCTGGTCGCTCGCCTCCCGGAACACAGCCGTCGCAGCCCGATCGATGACGTCTTTCATCAAGGCGAGCTCCCGACGCGTCGCCACCAACGGAACCATGACCTCCGGCACCGGCTTGCGGCCCGTTTCCTTCGCCACGGCGATGGCCGCCTCGAAGATGGCGCGCGCCTGCATCTCGTAGATCTCAGGATAAGAAACGCCCAGCCGGCAACCGCGGTGGCCAAGCATCGGATTGCTTTCCTGAAGCTCCGCCGCCCGTCGCTTCAACGCCGTCTCGTTGAGGCCGCTGGCGGCGGCCACGTCGGCGATGTCCTCGTCCGTATGCGGCAGGAATTCGTGCAAGGGAGGATCCAATAGACGGATCGTTACTGGCCGGTCTTCCATGATCCGGAACAAATCCGCGAAATCGCCCCGCTGCATGGGCAGAAGCTTGTCGAGCGCCTCGCGCCGGCCGCGTTCGGTTTCAGCCAGGATCATCGCGCGCACCGCGGGTATGCGGTCGGCGTCGAAAAACATATGCTCCGTACGGCACAGGCCGATCCCCTCCGCGCCGAAATTCTTCGCCGTCGTCACGTCCGTCGGCGTGTCGGCGTTAGTGCGGACTTTCAGTTTTCGGACCTTGTCCGCCCAATCCATCAGCTTGCCGAAATCGCCAGAGAGGTCAGGCTGAATCATCTTCACCGCGCCGACCAGCACCTCGCCCACCGCGCCGTCGACCGTGATCTCCTCGCCCTTCTTCACCTCGCGCGCCGCAACACGCAGACAGACTGCGTATGTGTCGATTTGAAGCGTGC
>CAZQZC010000192.1:0-4796 GCA_964597685.1 uncultured Hyphomonadaceae bacterium
GGGCCGGGCGCAGGGCGCCCGAGCGCAGCGAGGATCAGCGCCCGAGCAAAACAAAGACTCCCCCCTCCCCCGCCGCACCCATCGCAAATAGGATGACAAGCGCCGGACATTCCGCCATCACCGCAAGTCATGGATTTTTCGTCTGACACGTCCGCCCCGGCCCACCCCGCGCTGATCGAGGCCCTCGCCCGGGTTAATTCCGGCGGCGAGCCGAGTTATGGCGCCGACGCGGCGACAGGCCGGGTGCGCGCCATGTTGCAGGAAGTGTTCGAGACGGATCTGGAGATCTGGATCTGCGCCAGCGGCACGGCCTCCAACGCGCTCGCCCTGTCGTGTTTCTGCCCGCCGACGGGGTCGATCCTGTGCCACGCCGAAGCCCATATCGAGCGCGACGAGCGCGGCGCGGTCGAGTTTTTCACCGGCGGCGGCAAGCTCGCCCTCCTGCCGGGCCACGCCGCCAAGATCGACGAGGCGGCGCTTCGCGACCGGCTCGCGGGCGTCCAACGCGATTTCGTCCACGAGACGCCGCCCCACGTCCTGTCGCTGACCAATCTCACCGAGTGCGGCGCGGCCTACGACGCCGGCGAGATCGCGCATTTCGCCGCCCTGGCGCGGGAGGCGGACCTGGCCGTCCACCTGGACGGGGCGCGGCTCGCCAATGCGCTCGCCTCGACCGGCGCAAGCCCCGCGGACATGACCTGGCGGGCCGGCGTCGACGTCTTGACCCTCGGCCTGACGAAAACCGGCGCCATGGGCTGCGAGATCATCATTGTGTTCGGCGACGCCCGATCGAAGCTGGGCGACCTGAAAGCCCGCGCCAAGCGTTCAGGCCATATGCCGCCGAAGATGCGTTTTCTAGCGGCCCAGGCCGAGGCGATGCTGACCGGCGAGCTGTGGCTCGATCTGGCGCGCGAGGCGAACGCCAAGGCCCGCCGGCTCGCCGACGCGTTGTGCGTCCAATCCGAGGTGCGCCTCGCCTATTCCGTCGACGGCAACGAAGTGTTCGCGGTCCTGCCGGACGGCCTGGCGGATCATTTGGCGCGCCAGGGCGCGCGGTTTTATCCGTGGCCCGGCGGATCGCACCGCTTCGTCTGCGCCTGGTCGACCCCGCCCGAAGCGATCGACGCGCTGGCGGTGGCCGTCAGAGGAACAGGAGCGCTCTAAGTCCGTATGCCAAGGTCGCCGTCGCCACCAGGCCCGCCAGCATGAGCCCGGCCATCCAGGCGAGCCGCTCGCGAAAGGGCGGGGCCTCCCCCTCGGGCGGTCCGTCGACCTTCCACCGCTCAGGCATGGTAGCCCTCGCCGGGTTTCACCTTCCCGCGGAAGAGCCAGTAAACATAGGCGGTGTAGCCGAGAATAACCGGCAACATGACCGCCGCCCCAACCAGCATGAGGGCCAGCGAATTGTCGCGCGCAGCAGCGTCCCAAATCGTAAGTTCGAAGGGAACGAGCCAGGGAAACACGCTAACGGCGAGGCCAAGATAACCGGTCAAGAAGAGGGCCGAAGCGGTTGCGATGGGCCTCCAATCCGGAGCGACGCCCGCCTCGGCGAGCATTGTGTCGCGCCACAAAAGACTGACGAGCGCCGCCGCGATGATGGGAATGGGCGCGACCGGCAGCAGCGTCGCGATATCAATCTCAGTCATGGAGACGCCCCAGCGCTGGGTGACCGCCGGATCGATCGACAATGTCGCAAACGACACCAAAGCCATCGCAATCGCGACCCCGACGACCGAACGCCCAGCCCACAAACGGGCGAACGCATAGGTCCGTCCTTCGGTCTTGAGGATCAGCCACGCCGCGCCGAGGAGGACATATCCGGTGAGCACGGACGCCGCGACGAGGATGGAGAACGGCGTCAGCCAGTCGAATGCGCTCCCGGCGAAGGCGCGGCCCTCGGCCCGGACGCCCTGGATAAAACCGCCGAGGATCAAGCCCTGCGACAAAGCGGCGACGATGGACCCGCCGGCGAAGGCTCCGTTCCAAAATCGCTTGGTCGTCCGCCTGACGGCCTTGTGTCGAAACTCGAACGCGACCCCGCGGAAGATCAGGGCGGTCAGCATCACGCCGATCGGCAGATAAAACGCGGGCATCAAGACCGCATAAGCCAGCGGAAACGCGGCGAACAGGCCGCCGCCGCCCAAAATCAACCAGGTCTCGTTGCCGTCCCAAACCGGTTCGATGGACGCCGTCATCTCGGAGCGCTGGTCCTCGTCTGCGGCCAAAGCGGTCAGCGCGCCGACGCCAAGGTCGAACCCGTCGAGAAGAACGTAGAGCATCACCGCGACGGCGATAAGCACGCTCCAGATCAGGGGGAGATCCATAATTCCCGCCTCCTATTCCGCCGGGCTGAGGCCGGCTTCTGCGGGCTCGTCAACCGCGCCCAATGGCGACCCAGGCGCGCGCGGCGGGCGCTCCGGCGCGTCGTCGTCGTCGAAACCGCGGGTGGCGATCCGCGCCATATAGACCGCGCCGGCGGTAAAGACGATCGCGTAAACCACCATGAAGACAAGCAGCGACATCGCCACCTGGCCCGCCCCGACCGGCGACACGCTGTCGGCGGTCAGAAGATGGCCGTAGACCGTGTAAGGCTGGCGGCCGACCTCCGCTGCGATCCAGCCCGTCAGCACGGCGACAAAGCCGAGCGCGCCGCCAGGCACGGCAAGCCAGTGGAACACGCCAGGCTTCAAGAGCCGTCCGCGCCACCACAGAACCGCGCCCCATATTCCAAGCGTCAACAGGCCCAACCCAGCCCCAACCATGATACGGAACGCCCAGAACACGATCGCCACCGGCGGGCGCTCGTCCTCTGGAAACGCGTCGAGCCCTTTCAATGGACCGTGGGCGTTGGCGAAGAGGTAGGGGCTCGTCGCCGGGATCGAGATCTCCAGATGGTTGGTTGCGGCGTCCTCGTCGGGCCAACCAAACAGGACCGTGGGTTGGACGTCGCGCGTCTCCCACCAGCCCTCCATGGCGGCGATTTTCGCGGGCTGGTGCTCGTGTGCGACCTCGCCAGACCAATGGCCGGCCCAGATCTGCACCGGCATGAGCACGGCGAGCGTGCCGGCGGCCATGCGCATCTGCCACCGGACAGGCTCCCCGTCGCGGCGCTTCAGCACTTGCCAAGCGCCCGCGGCCAGCACGACCGCCGCCGTCGTGACATAAGCGGCGAGCGTCATATGCACGTAGCGGGCGGGAAAACTGGGATTGAAGATCACCTCAAGCCAGTCGGTGGCGTAGAACCGGCCGTCCTCATCGATGGCGAAGCCCTGAGGCGTCTGCATCCAGGAATTGGCCGACAGGATCCAAAACGCCGAAATCAAAGTGCCCACGGCCACAGCGCAAGTCGACGTGAAATGCAGCCCCGGCCCCACGCGCTTCCATCCGAACAGCATCACGCCCAGAAAGGTGGCTTCCAGGAAGAACGCGGTCAGCACCTCATAGGCCAGCAGGGGCCCCATGACATTGCCGGTCATGTCGGAAAAGACAGACCAATTCGTGCCGAATTGGTAGGACATGACCACGCCCGACACGACGCCCATGCCGAAGGCCAGGGCGAAGATCTTCACCCAATGCAGGTAGAGCCGCTTGAAGACGTCGCGCTTTGTCCAGAGCCAAAGCCCTTCGCAGACCGCAAGGAAGCTTGCGAGCCCGATGGTGAAACTTGGAAAGATGATGTGAAAAGCTATGACGAATGCGAATTGCAGCCGCGAGAGGATGAGCGCGTCGAATTCCATGCGAAGCTCCCAAGTCCATGTGGATCACGCTACGACATATTGGCTACGAACACATTCGACACCCTGCACAATGACGCGCGTCGCGCCATCGCATCCGATGTCAGGCGGCGCTTACCCCTGAGCTTAGCCAGAGCTGAAGGCGCTCGGCGACAGCCGTTACATCAAGGGGGGTGGCGTCCGCACCGCCAAGCAGATCTTGATGGATGCTCATGACCAAGAGCGGTGCGAACATGGCAAGCGCCAAAGCACGTCGACCGGGTTGATCCTTCGGCGCGCCAGGCGTTGCATCCAACTTCGCCATCACCGCTTGAAGCGCCGGTTCCAAAACCTGTTCGAGATAAGCCTTGGCGACAATTTCATCGGCTAGCCCCTCGATCAAACCGAAGGCGTGGGCGCGAACGAATCCACCATGGCGCATTCCCGCCTCGGAGACCCGAAGATACTCCGCGATCGCAGCCGACACATCGACGGCCGGCGTGGAAATCGTGTCCCACAGAGGCCGCCCCCTGGAGCTTATGTTGCATAGGATCGCAATCACCACGCCCTGACGATCGCCGAAATAATGGCGCAGCGTCGGCTCCGACGCGCTCGCAGCGATGGCGAATTGGCGAAGCGAGGGGCGTCGAAGATCGGCGTTCAAGGCGAAATCGGTGAGTGTGTCGAGCAGGAAAGCGCGCTTGTCTTCGAAATCGTGATTGCGCGCGCCGGCCGGCCTCGCCATTGCTCTGTCCTCCAGTATGCCCCTAGGCGACGCGAAGATCGGGCCGCCATCGCCGAAAATGGTCTTTGAAATTTCGTAAGCCGCGCATAACGCGAAAACAAATGAGACAATCGCCGATAGCAGTCACAATCGCCTGAACCGCCGAAGAAAAAGGCGTTTGAGGACCAGACGGCCTGTAAGCCGGGTTCTGTCCACCGTGTTTCCACGGATGGGCGGCCATTCCTCTGGGACGATGCTCGCGCATCGCCTCGCGCGACCGACCCGGGGCGCAGGCTGAAAGCGGCCCATGCGCGCCCCCTATTTGGTCTTGCTCCAGGCGGGGCTTGCCGTGCCTCCGT
>CAZQZC010000193.1:0-4788 GCA_964597685.1 uncultured Hyphomonadaceae bacterium
AGGCGAGGTTCGGCAGAACCTCGACATGATGCATCAAGCGACGCGCCCAAACATCGCTCAGAAACGCCTGAAACTTCGTCGACCCGGCGCGATAGATCGCGTTGCCGTTTAGGTGCCCTTTGATATCGCGATTCAGGTCCGTGTTTCCGAGATAAGACGAGCCGATGACCCACCCGGCGTGCCGCCCCTCGATCAGTCGTTCTGTCTCACTCAGCCAACCAGATATCAGAGGCATGCAGTCCAATTCGTGCTGCATGCAAAAGCCGCCATAGCGCTGGGCGATGCGCATTGCGGCGAAGAACAGAAAATTGGGCCCCGCTTTGTTGCCATAGCGCGCCGAGCGTTCCTCTCCTTCACGGATATAAACGTCCTTATCCCCTGCGAAGCCCGCAAACTCGACATCTAAGTGCGTGAAGTGCTCTGCGAGTTTCGGCCGCTTGTCGAACTCGGCGATGATCAATTGGCGTAGATCATTGTTGTCCAGACCGCTGACGACAACGCACAAGGCCGCTGTTGGCTGCACACCTTGCGCGAGCGGCGCGAATCTGTCGTCTGACCAGATCTCGAACAGATTGGCGATCAGCTCAAGATCGCGCTCCGTGCATGGAATGACAACGGATCTGAGGGATTGGCCGCCAAGCCAAAAATCTTCATCCGCAACCGTCAGATAATCCCTTAAGCCAGGCGCCATAATTGGATCGCTGACGGCCACGTAACGCGCGCCGCTAGGGGGGCGCGAGAGCAGATTGGTGATCGCATTGAACGTTGCGTCTTGGCCTTCGAGTCTGTCGCACGCGCCGACCACCAGAACCCCGGACGCTTGCTGTTGGCTGAAGCAATCGTCCGCATGAGCAAGCGCGGCCAAGCGCGGGGGCGAGGCCGCATGAAGGAAGTCCTGAACTTCGACGTCGCCCTCGCTCGACAGCGCGATCAAACGAGATCCGGATTGCTCGCCTGGAACGACGATCCAGGACTCATGTCGAGCGTCGCCGAGGCCTGAAAGCGCCTCGGCGGGGGGCGGCGTATCCGCCACGAGGATCCAGGCGTCGAATTCAGTGGGCGACGATTGAAGGCTTGTCAGATCGTCAAGCTCCGCCACCAGGATAGCTTGCGTCTCGCCGCCCTTCTCGCGAAGCCCAGAGACCATCTGAAGCTGGTCGCGTGTGGGGCAGATGGCGAGGATTTTGCGGGACGTCAGATCGTCTGCGAGAAACGCTGAATTTGGTATCGCCTGTGTCACGCCGATCGTCTCCCCGCAAACTCTGACCGGACGCTTAGCCAATAACGCGCTAGCGCCCAAGTCCGCATGACTGACATTTCAGACTGTTTCAATGCGGAACGACGCGCATTAGCGACCAAGGCTGCCGGCGCGAGTTTGATTGAGCTGACGCCGAGTTCGGCAGCTAGGCGTTGTGATGCTGGCTTGGGGGGTTGTGGTTCGCTGGGAAGTCGCCATAACCCCGCTCGACTTCGCCGGTCCACTGGCCGGCTAGAAGGAGCAAAGCGCGGCGGGAATGCGCAGAGATAAAGTTGGGGTTGTATATGAGCGGGAAGACAGCGCTGATCACAGGTGTAACCGGGCAAGACGGCTCTTATCTAACGCGTCTGCTCCTCGACAAGGGATACATCGTACACGGCGTGAAGCGGCGATCATCGTCGTTTAACACGTCGCGGCTCGACGATCTCTACGTCGACAGCCACGATCCGTCTGCGAAACTCTATCTTCACTACGGCGATCTGACGGACTCGACCAATCTGATCAGATTGATCCAGGAGTCGCAGCCCGACGAAATCTATAATCTCGGCGCGCAATCGCATGTCCAGGTCAGCTTCGAGACGCCCGAATACACCGCCAATTCGGACGCCATCGGGTCATTGAGAATCCTTGAGGCCCTGCGCATCCTCGGCATGGAGAACAAGACGCGTTTCTATCAAGCCTCGACGTCCGAACTCTATGGGAAGGTCCAGGAGACGCCGCAAAAGGAAACGACCCCGTTTTATCCGCGCAGCCCCTACGCCGCCGCGAAGCTCTACGCCTATTGGATCACCGTGAACTACCGCGAAGCTTACGGCATGCATGCGTCGAACGGCATATTGTTCAACCACGAAAGCCCGGTGCGCGGCGAGACTTTCGTGACGCGGAAGATTACGCGCGCCGTGGCGGCGATTCACCACGGCTTGCAGGACACGCTCTATCTCGGCAATCTCGACGCCCAGCGCGATTGGGGACACGCCAAGGATTATGTCGAGGGGATGTGGCGGATCGTACAGCAGAACGAACCCGACGATTACGTCCTAGGCACAGGTGAAATGCACTCTGTGCGGGAATTCGTCGAAAAGGCCTTCGCGCTGACCGGGGTCACCATTGAATGGTCCGGTTCGGATGTGAACGAAGTCGGCGTCAACGCGGCGACTGGCGACGCGCTCGTTCGGGTGGACCCCAAGTACTTTCGTCCGACGGAGGTCGACCTCCTTCTGTCGGATCCGAGCAAAGCGAAAGAAAAGCTGGGCTGGACTTACACAACGTCGTTCGATGATCTCGTGAAGGACATGGTCACCTCCGACCTCGCCGAGGCCGAACGCCTTAAGAAATCCCGATCATGACCACGCCGGAGACGATCTACCCGCTTGAAGGAAAACGCGTTTGGGTCGCCGGCCACCGCGGCATGGTGGGCTCCGCCCTCGTGCGTCGTCTGCAGTCTGAAGGCTGTGCAGAGATCCTGACCGTCACACGCCAAGAGGTCGACCTCACCCGCCAGGCCGAGGTCGAGGCGTGGATGAATGCAAACCGTCCGGACACGGTCTTTATCCCGGCTGCGCGGGTCGGCGGGATCTACGCCAACGACTCCTACCCGGCGGACTTTCTCTACGACAACCTCATGATCGCGTCGCATATCATCAAGACGGCGCATGACATCGACGTCGCCAAGCTCGTGTTCCTTGGATCCTCTTGCATTTATCCGAAGTTCGCCGACCAGCCGATCCAGGAAGACGCGCTGCTGACCGGCGCGCTTGAGCCGACGAACGAATGGTACGCGATCGCGAAGATCGCCGGGATCAAACTCTGCCAGGCCTATCGGAAACAGCATGGCCGCGACTTCATCTCCGCCATGCCGACAAATCTCTACGGCCCCGGCGACAATTACCACCCTCAGAACAGCCACGTCATTCCGGGCCTTATCGGCAAGGCGCACCGCGCCAAGATCGCGGGCGGACGCGGGCTTGAAATCTGGGGCACGGGCACGCCGCGGCGGGAATTTCTGCACGTGGACGATTGCGCCGACGCCTTGGTGTTTCTCATGAAGACCTATTCGGGGCATGAGCATGTCAATGTCGGCTCCGGCGCCGACGTGACAATCAAGGAGCTCGCAGAGACCGTAATGTCGGTGGTCGGGCTCGAGGGCGAGCTGAGCCACGATCTCGACAAGCCCGATGGAACGCCGCGCAAGCTGATGTCCGCCGACCGCCTGCGGTCCATGGGCTGGTCGCCGCGCATTCCCCTGCGCGAAGGCCTCGACGACGCCTATGCTTGGTTTCGGGAGCATGTCGCCGCAGAGTGACAGCCCATGTCGCGTTTTTCCATCTCGGCGCCGATCGGCGCTTATCACCCGTTTCTTAGGACCTGCCTCAACAGTCTGACCGAGCAGGGGATCGGCGTTGAGCTCTCCGCGCTCAACGCCGCCCAGGATGAGCGCACCGGCGCCGAATTGGATCGCATCGGCGCCGATATCGCCTATCGCCGCGACGGACCCGACGCCGGACAGACCGACGCCATCCTCGAAGGCTGGGCCAAGACGGGGGGCGATCTCCTCGGCTGGCTGAACGCCGACGACGCCCTCGCCCCCGGCGCGCTCAAGGCTGTCGCCGCCGCCTTTGAGGCCGATCCGGATCTCGACGTGGTCTACGGTCATTCCATCATCGTCGACGAGGCCGATCGGATCATCGGCTACCATTGGGCCGTCGAGCCGCCGAGCGCGCGCATCCTGCACGAGGGGATCATCTCCCAGCCCTCCTGCTTTTTCCGGCGCGCGGCGCATGACCGGGTGGGGGGGCTCGACCGCGATCTCCATTACACGATGGATTGGGATTTCTGGATCCGGCTCCACCGCGCGGGCGCGAAATTCGGTTTCATCGACCAAGTCCTCTCCCGCGTGCTCTGGGCGCAGGACACAAAGACCGGCCAATTCAACTCAGACCGGCGGCGCGAGCTAGAGCGCCTGATCGCCCAAAACCCCTCCTGGAAGACCCGCGCCAACGCCCGGCTCGGCTTCGCGCTGAACCATGTCCTGCAATCGGAGTGGACCAAGCCGATCCGCGGCCTGGTGCGCCGGAACGTTGCGCCGGAGATCGGCCGCATCCGCGGCCTTGGCCGCAATGGAGAGGTGGACGGCGAGGCGGAGCTTCCGGTCTTCCATTATCGCGAGGGGCCCGTGACGGCCCTCAAGCTCAACTTCGCCCGCCGGCCGGAGGGCCTCTCCGCCGACCTGGTTCCAGGCGGGACGGGCGCGCCGGCCTGGACCGGCGACACGCTCACGCTCCCCCTCGCCACGCCGCTCCCGCCCGGCGAGACGCGCGCCCTGACCCTGCGAACCGCCCCCAACGCGCCAGCCGCCTTCCAGGCGTGCGAGCTGGTGGGCGGGTGAGGGGCCTGTGCGGAGCGTTTTGGTGCGTGGGGGGTGATCCGGGGCGGGTTGATCCCGTGGCGGACATTAGCGCACGACGAAGAACCGACTGAAATTCGCCGGAAACGGACGTCGCCTTGCGATGACTGAATGGCGGTTTTGCAAC
>CAZQZC010000194.1:0-4742 GCA_964597685.1 uncultured Hyphomonadaceae bacterium
AGGCAGCGGTTTTTGGTACCGCCATTCCCAGGTTCGAATCCTGGCGCCCCAGCCACAAAAAAGCCGGAAACCGCGTTTTTCGCCCCTCGCAAGGCCCAATGTATTTGGATTGCAATTTGATTCCGCTGCGCAATCCTCTACAGGGAGCGCAGGTTCCTTGTTGATCGCTGTCAGCCGGGTTGCTAGCGTCAAGTGTGCGACATATGGAGCCGAGCGTGGTCGACGGGCCGAGCTTCAAACGATAGAGGGCGGAGAGCGCCCCGTTTGTTAATCTTGGGGAGATGCGGAGGCCGCCGGCCTCCTGCTCCGACATTTGACTTAGCCTTCAGTGTGGAGGGTTCCTAAGAGCAGCGCCGCGTCTTTTGGGGGGTGTGGCGCTCCGAAAAGTTTTTGCGCGCGTTTCGTTTGGTAATGCGCGGCCATCGGAGAGACGAGAGGCGGACAGAATGAAGAGAGTTTTGACACCGGGCCGCGCGGCGATCGCCGCCGTCTTGGCTTTGGGGATAGGAACGGCGGCGCACGCCCAGCTGCGACCAGCCTTGGACCGGGGCGCGCAGGCGACCCGCGAGGCCGAACAGGCTCAAAATCGGATCAATCAGCTCGACGATGAGCGCTCCGACCTGGTCAGAGAGTATCGCACAATCCTCCAGCGCACCGATGCGGCGGAATTGTTTGCGCGCCAGCAAGAGAAAGTGGTCGAAAGCCAGCGTCGCGAGATCGAATCCCTCAATGACCAACTCGGCCGCGTCGACGAAATCACCGCGCAAATGATCCCGATGATGTTGGACATGATCAGCGATCTGAAAATGTTTGTGGCCGCCGATCTGCCGTTCAAACAAAGCGAGCGCCAGGACCGGCTTAACGGCTTAGACGCCGCGCTCGAGGATCCGCAGGTTCCCCCGGCTGAGGCTTATCGCCTTATCGTTCAGGCCTACCAGGCGGAGATGGAGTACGGGAACACCGTCGACACGTGGGAAGAAGTGCTCGAGGTCGACGGCCAAGAGACGACGGTCGACATGTTCCAGTACGGCCGCGTCGCATTGGTTTACGTCACGCCCGACCGTCGCCGCGCAGCGCGTTGGAGCCGGTCGGACAATGCCTGGGTCGATCTGCCCGGCGGCTACATTGACGACATCGCCGAGGCGATCCGTGTCGCCGAAGGTAAAACGCAGCAGACCGTTCTGTTCGCCCCGGTTGAGAAATTTTCCGTCGAGTAGGCGGACCCGAGAGACGAAGGCATCCACCCATGTTCAAGCTTACACACTCGCTTAAAGCGATGGGCGCCGCGGCCCTCTTCGCGGTCGGCGCCGTTGCAGCGGCCGCGCCGGCGGCGGCGCAGAGTCTCAGTGACATTCTCGCCGAGGTGCGAAGCGACTCAGAAGAATTGAGCCGCCAAAACGCCCAACGCCTGCGTGAATTCCAGAACGCGCTCGGAGAAGAGCAGGAGCGCATCGCTTCGGCGCGCGCCGAATTGAATGCGGCGGAGGCGCGCGGTCGCGCTTTATCGACCGAATTCGACGAAAACGAAGTGGTTCTGACCGATCTTCAGGCCGAGTTGGAGACACTGGCGGGCGATTTTGGCGAATTGCTCGGACAGTTCCGGACAGCCGCTGGCGAAACCATGCCGGTGATCCAGAACTCGTTCTCTAATTTTGAGTATCCTGGCCGGGTCGAAGGCCTCTCTGAGGTTTCCCAAGCGCGTGCTCTGCCGACGCGCTCGGAGCTTGACCGTTTGCCGAAGGCGATTCTCCAAGAGATGATCGCCCAATCCGAAGTGAAGACCTTCACGGCGAATGTGGCGAACGCCGGATCCGACGGAGAGAACGTCGACGCCGAAATCATGCGGATTGGCGTCTTTACCGCAGCGCTCACCGATGGGACGCGGTTTGTTGAAGTGGTCGACGCGGACCAAGGCGATAATTATTTGAAAGTCTTCGGCTCCCAGCCGCAAGGCCCGTTCGTTGGCGCAATGCGGTCGTTGGTCAACGCCGACGCTGGGGCCGTGATCCGCGCGCCGGTGGATCCGTCCAAGGGCGGCTTGTTCGGCATCTTCGGCGATCTGCCGCGCTTGAACGACCGTCTTGAAGACGGCGGCCCGGTTGGCGTGGTAATCCTCATCCTTCTCGCGATCGGCGCTCTGCTCGCCTTGTTCAAGATTGTGACGCTGTTCCTGATGGGCAATTCCATGGGGTCGACCGCCAAGACGAAGCAGGCCGGCGACGGCAACCCGCTCGCCCGCGTGTTCGAAGCTTATGAGCAGCACAAGAACGACGATATGGAGACGCTGGAGCTCAAGCTCGACGAGCAAATCCTGCAAGAAACGCCGAAGATCGAACGCTTCAACGACATCGTCAAAGTGCTCGCCGCGGTCGCGCCGCTGCTCGGCTTGCTCGGCACCGTCATCGGCATGATCCAGACCTTCACGGCGATCACCATTTACGGCGCCGGCGATCCGCAGCTCATGGCTGACGGCATCTCGACCGCCCTGATGACGACCGTGCTTGGTCTGGTCGCAGCCATCCCGCTGCTTCTGCTGCACGCGGTGGCGTCGTCGATGGCGCGCGGCGCGCAACAAGTGCTCGACGAGCAGGCCGCCGGCCTGGTCGCGGAGCGTGCGGAACGGGGGATGGCGGCCTAAGGGCCGGCATCCTCAGAGGAGGATCCCAGCATGTTGGGCGATCTTCAGGCCTTTCTTGATCGGGGTGGACCCGTCCTCCTGGTGATCATGGGCGCCACATTCATAATGTGGGCCCTGATCCTGGAGCGGTTCTTCTATTTCCGCTTCGCTCACAAGGCCGTCGCCGAGGAAGCTCTGTCGGAGTGGCGTTCGCGCTCCGATAGGAAGTCCATCCTGGCGCATTGGGTGCGTGATAAGCTGATTTCTGAAGTCCGGCTCAAGGCCGAACAGAATGTGTCCTTGACCAAGGCCATGGTCGCGCTCGCGCCTTTGCTCGGTCTCTTGGGCACGGTGACGGGCATGGTGTCGGTGTTCGACATTATGGCGATCACCGGCGGGTCCGACGCGAAGGCCATGTCGGCTGGCGTGTCGCGTGCGACGATCCCAACAATGGCGGGCATGGTCGCGTCGCTGTCGGGCATCCTTTTCACATCGGGCATGGACCGGCGGGTCAATCGTTCCGTGCAATTGGTTGAAGACGAAATGGAGATCGGCTGATGAGAGGGCGCGCAATCCGGCCTCCGGAAGAGGCCGAAGTGAACCTCACGCCGATGTTGGACGTGGTGTTCATCCTTTTGATCTTCTTCATTGTCACAGCGACGTTCACGCGGGAGGAGGCTCTTCAATTGGAGCCGCCGCCGCCGCCGCCGCCGCCAAATACGATCGTGGAGCCGCAGCCGACGATCCTGATCTATGTCAACGAAGAGAGCTTGATCCGGGTCAACAATCGATTGACCGACGTCTCGGCCGTGCGGGCGAATATTGAGCGTTTACGCGCGGAAAACCCCGAGAGCGCGGTCATCATTCAGGCCCATCCGAAGGCTAAGAATGGGGTGATCGTCCGCATTCGCGACCAGGCGGCCAGTGCGGACGTCGACAAAGTCAACGTCGTCCTGTCGCAGGAATAGGAGCACGCGTCCATGGCACGCAGAAAAAGAGCGGTGATTGCAGGGGGCGGCGGGTCTGACGAGGATGTCAATTTGACGCCCATGTTGGACGTCGTGTTCATCCTCCTGATTTTCTTCATCGTCACGGCGCAATTCATCAAAGAGCCGGGCGTCGACATCATTCGACCTGATGTGGACAATAAGGATAATGTTTCACCTCTCGCAATCCTGATCGCGATTGACGAGAACAGCGACATTTACATCGATAAGCAGCAGGTTGAGCCGAACGAGATCGAGTTTCAGCTCAAGGAATTGCGGACGGACAACCCGAAGGGCGAGGTCGTTGTCCAAGCTGACATCGAATCGAATGCGGAAGTGCTCGTCGGGGTGATGGAAGCCATCGCCGAGGTCGACGGCGCGACGTCGATCAATGTGTCCACAGAACGGGAATAGGAGACAAACATGTTCACTAATCCGATCTTACGCCTTGGCGTTGGCCTGCCGGCCGCGGTGGTGATTGTCGTGGGTCTGTTCCTCATGATGAACTGGTTCATAACGATTGACGAGATCCAGCTGAACGAACGCGACCAGCGCAAGCTTGAGGCGATCACGCCGCAACAGGACGACACGGAAGTCAATCGCCGACAGCGCTCGAAGCCGAAACGTCTCTCGTCGGCTGACAAGCCGCCGCCCCCGCCGAAGCTCTCGTCCTCGAAGTCCCGGATCGATCTGCCGTCGCCAAACATTCAAGGCGCCGCGCCGACTGATCTCGGGTTTACACGGGTCGATTCACTCGCCCTCAACCCGGTCGCGATTTCCGACCGAGACGCCCAGCCCATTCGGCCGCCCGTCCCGACGTTCCCGCAGCGCGCGCTCGAACGTGGTATCGAGGGGAGTTGCGATGTCCGCTTTGACGTGGACGTTCGTGGACGGCCCTATAACCTCTCTGCGACGTGCGATGAGAGCATCTTCAAACGTGAAGCCGAACGTGCGGTGTCGCGCGTTGAATTCGCACCGAAGATCGTGCGGGGTCAAGCGGTTGAACGCCGCAATGTGGTCTATCCGCTGGAATTTCAGCTGGCTGACGACTAGCCCCGACACACGAACGCGCACCAAAAGTAAGGGAGGCCAGCATCTGGTCTCCCATCTGAGTTGTATGTGACGTATGTAAAACAGTC
>CAZQZC010000195.1:0-4713 GCA_964597685.1 uncultured Hyphomonadaceae bacterium
GGCGCCAAGGGCGCGGTGGAGATTATCTTCCGGAACGAAATCGGCGACGACGCGAAAATCGCGGCGCGCACCAAGGAATACGAAGACAATTTCGCCAACCCCTACGTCGCGGCGCGCAAGGGCTATATCGACGACATCATCATGCCCCACTCAACCCGGCGCCGCGTGGCGAAGGCCCTGCGCACGCTCAGGACGAAGGACGTGAAGAACCCGGCGAAAAAGCACGATAATATTCCGTTGTGATCGCGCATAGGGCGGTTCGAAGGCTTGCAATCCGGGACCCGTGGCGATTGCTTGCTTCGCACGTTGGACAATTCGTGTCGTTAGTCCCCGACGATGGCGTTTAGCTGCGTCAGTAAGGAATCAGTCGATCTCGCCGCTTTCCATGTCTTCGTCCGGCAGGTCCATGTCAGACGCGTTGACCGGATCGCGAGACGGCGCGTTGGCGTCGATCACCACGATTGGAACGTCGCTTTCAGACGGCTCGGCTGAGCCGCTTAATTGTCCAAGGACCGGGATCAGGGCGACCGCCAGAAGGCCCGCCAGAAGCGCGTACTCCACAACGGCGGATCCAGTTTCATCCGACGGCGTGCGGACGAAATTTTTCAATTGAAACATATTTCTCGCTTCCGGCTTATCATCGTTTCTAATGCAATGTCGCGCCGGATGGGGTGGCGTTTTGATCACCCCTTATTTGCCACATTGTCGCCGCAAATCGTAAATCAATCGCCAAGCCATTCTCAAAATTGGCGCTATCTCGCGTTGTTTCCTGAACACCCAGGCGTGTGTGAGCCCTGACGAAGCGTGTCGAACGCGAAGCGAGGCCAAGGTGCTGTATCGCCGGGGATAGCGTGACGCCTATCCCCGGGCGCATCGGTGCGGTCTATCGTGGCCGGCATGTCGATCGAGGCGCAAAATACCGCAGCTCAACGAAACCACGCCGACCTGTGGGGCGTCGCGCATCTCCTTCTCGGCGCGCTGTCGCGCTTTACGGCGCTCTATCGGTTCGAGGCCTTTGCGCAGGTGCGCGGCGAGGCCGTTCGGCTGCACCGCGCGTTCCGTGCGCTCCTACGCCGGCTGCTCCATCTCTTGGCGCTTGATCTGGTTTTAGGGCCCGTCCGCGCCGCCGCCCCATCGTTTAAAGGTCCGACTGATGCATGCGGCCGGCGGTCGTCCCAGGTCGCGGCGTTCGCTATGGTCGAGGCCGAGACGCCGCAAGGCGCTGCGCGCTCGGACAATGCTGAGCCGAGCGGCTTGGACCCGGCGGCCGCCGATTGGATGGTCCTCCTAAGCCGCCTGGCCTTATATCGTCGCATCCTGTCGACGCCACAGCCTTACGCCGCGCGTCTCGCTCGTCGCTTCGCCCGCGACGCCGGACCTCGCCTCCGTCCGGTGCCCCTGCTGCGCGCGACGGAGCGACGGGGCTTGGGCCCGGTCAATGAGGCGCTCGACGCCGCTTGCGCCCGGCTCGATCCGTTGGCGTGGCGGCTTGCGCCGCTCGACACGTCTTGACCGGCCGCGCGCGCCCAAGCGTTCCAACCGGAGGCGTATTCGTCGTCCGGCGCTTAGCCGCGTCGTTTGGGCGGCGGGAGATCGGCCAATCGGTTCAAACCCTTCCCAGCGACGTAGAAAAAGCCGAGCGCCGAGATCAGGGCCATGCCGACCAGGATTTCCGGTCGTTCGAACACAAACGCCGCAACCGCAGCGGCGCCGCCGACGAGGATGAGGACGGCGTTTAACAGGGATGAGTTGAGGGACACGAACAAACTCCTTATCTGTATATCAAGACGGACAACACGAGATGTCCACCTAGATTAACACAGAGTGTGGGTCGACGCACCTCCAATTTGGAGGGTGACGGCAGGGCCGCGGTCAGATCGCCCTGGCTTCCTGCGACCACGCAATATCGCCGACGCCTATAAAACGCGCCATACGCTCCAATTCCGCTTGGAGTTTCTTGCGCCGGGCCGCGCCCCAAGCGACGCTCGGCTCCGGCCAAAGACGGATAACGTCGAGCCGTCCGGCCTTGCGATCGGCCTTTGCTTCGATGCGGCCGACAAAGCGATCGCCCTCAAGCAGCGGATAGACGTAATACCCCCAGCGCCGTTGCGCTTTGGGGACGAAAATCTCGATGCGATAGTCGAAGCCGAACAAACGTTGAAGCCGAGCGCGATCGCGGGAGACGGGGTCGAACGGGTTCAGGATCCTCAGACGGGATGTTGGCTGGGGCGCGTCGCGAAGCCGGGCTTCGACATCCGTTGGGGCCAGCATTGACATCGCGCCGCCATCTGCGGTCTCGACCTCCACCTGGACGACGTCGGACGCATGCGTATCGATCCATCTGCGCACTTCGGAGAGGTCCGCCGCCTCCCAGAAACGTTTCACATCTCCCGCACTCGCGAACGCCAGGCGCTCCAGCGCTGATCGGCAAAGCCAGTCGACCTGGTCGTCGTCCGATCGCTCGTCGGCCAGAATCTCCGCCGGAATGCAACGCTCGGTCAGGTCGTAATACTTGGTCACCCCGTCGCGATGAGACGTCGACAGGTCGCCGGCGTACCACATGTAATCGAGCGCTAATTTGTGCGGTGGTCGGCTCCACATTTGGCGTTCGCCCTCGATCTTCGTGTCGAAGGCGTGGGTCGACAACGGCCCCTCCCGGGCGATTCGCGCTCTCATCTCTGCGCGGCCGTCTTCGTCCAACATGCCGCGATGCCATGCCCATCTCCTGGCCGCCGCTTCCATCCGGCGAAACTGCCGCCGCCACAAAGGATAGGCGCCGACCGGCAGGATCGAGGCGTCATGGGTGAAGTGTTCGAAGACTGCGCGATCCCGGGCCAGCAATCGGTCAAGCATGGGCTCGCGATAGGTTTGGCTGCGGCTCCACAGAATATGATGATGGGCGCGGGCCAGGACCTGGATCGTGTCAATCTGCACAAAGCCGAGCTTTCGGATGATCTCAATCGGCGAGGCCGAGCCGATCGGCGCGTCCGCCAGTCCCTGGGCGTCAAGCCAGAGCCGCCGGGCGTCGCGATTGGAGATTCGAAGCGCGCTCATTCGAAGATCTTACCGGATCGTTCGAACCGTCGGATAGATCAGATTGTTCAACGCCGGATCGAACGCGTTGGCTTACCGTGTTCGAAGCAGGAAATCCGGCACATGGTCGCCAAAGCCAGGCACGTTTTCCGGGGCCGGGGCCAGGGCGTCGGCGGTCTCAAGCTCACGGTCGCGTCGCGGTCTGCGCTCGCGCGGCGCGTCCGGCTTGGATCGGCTTCGCCCAGATCGGCCGCGCGCGCGTTTCTCCTCCGGCGGCAGGTCGGCGATCGCATCGTCCAGCCCCGGCGGCGCGAAGGCCTCGACGTCTTTTTTGATCATGTTCAAGACGCCGGTCCACGCCTTTTCATCGCCAGGAGCGACGATCGTATAGCTTTCGCCCGTTCGACCGGCGCGGCCCGTGCGTCCGATGCGGTGGACGTAATCCTCGTCCTTTGGCGGCGGCGCGAAATTGAAGACGTGGGAGACGTCCGGAATGTCCAAGCCGCGCGCGGCGACGTCGGAGGCGATCAGAAGTTTCAGATCCCCAGATCGGAAGCGGTCCAGCGTTTCGGTGCGATAGGCCTGGGGCAAATCGCCGTGGATGGCGGCGGCGTCGAAACCATGTGCGACGAGCGATTTGGTCACCACATCGACCTCGCGTTTGCGGTTGCAGAACACGATGCCGTTTTTGACCTCGCAGGACTTGATGACCTCCCGCAACGCGACACGGCGGGCCTTGTCGTCGTTGGAGGCGATTTTCACCACTTTCTGGGTAATGGTCTCCGCCGTCTGCGCTGGACGGGACACTTCGATCCGCTTGGGATGTTTTTGAAAGGCTTTGGCGAGTTTCGCGATCTCCGGCGGCATGGTCGCCGAGAACAGAAGCGTCTGGCGGCCCGGCGGTAAAAGAGTGCAGATCTTCTCGATATCCGGAATGAAGCCCATGTCCAGCATGCGGTCGGCCTCGTCGATGACCAGAATATCGATACCGGTCAGCAGGATCTTGCCGCGCTCGAATTGGTCGATCAGCCGGCCGGGCGTCGCGATCAAAACGTCGACGCCGGCCATCAGCAGTTTTTCCTGCACCTTGAAGGAGACACCGCCGATCAACAGCGCCATGGAGAGCTTCAAGTGCTTGCCGTACTTCTCGAAGTTCTCCGCGACTTGAGCCGCCAATTCCCGCGTCGGAGCGAGGATCAGAGACCGCGGCATCCGCGCCCGCGCACGGCCCTTCGAGAGGCGCTCGATCATCGGCAAGACGAAGGCCGCGGTTTTGCCGGTCCCTGTTTGGGCGATGCCTGTGACGTCGCCGCCTGCAATCACGTGGGGGATAGCTTCGGCCTGGATCGGCGTCGGGCTCGAATATCCGGCCTCGTGTACGGCCTGAAGGACTTTCGGTCCGAAGCCGAGATCGTCGAATACTATGTCAGTCAAATCGTTGGTGTCCCGGATTTTTGCTGTCAAAGCCCGTCGCCGCCTCCGTGCGGCCATGCCGGGCGGTATCCAGGCCCGGAACGCGTACGCCGCTCCTTTAGCGTAAATAGTCGCGAATGCAAACGCTGGTGGAGCAATAAGGCCGTCGCCTCCGCGTCTATGAAAAAGGCCCGCCGAAACCGGCGGGCCTTAGAGTCTGAATCAAAACGTTCATCAATGAAATCAGGTTCTTGCAAGCCTTCGCGT
>CAZQZC010000196.1:0-4635 GCA_964597685.1 uncultured Hyphomonadaceae bacterium
ATTGCAGCGGCGCGGGCTCGGATGCTGTCGCCGCAACAACGATGGAATATACGAGCGCGCCATTGTCCTCGAGTGTTTTGACGATTTGCGCAACGGTGGAGCGCTTCTGGCCGACCGCGACATAGACGCAGAACAGCTTTTCACTGTCGGACTTCGCCGCGTCGTTCGTCGGCTTCTGGTTCAAGATCGTGTCGATGCAGATCGCCGTCTTGCCCGTCTGGCGGTCCCCGATGACCAGCTCGCGCTGGCCACGGCCGACGGGGATCATGCCGTCGATAGCCTTAACGCCGGTCATCATGGGTTCGTGCACGGATTTGCGCGGAATGATGCCCGGCGCTTTCACATCGACGCGCCGGCGCTCAGCCACATCGGCGAGCGGGCCCTTGCCGTCGATCGGATCGCCAAGCGGGCTGACCACGCGGCCAAGGAGACCTTTGCCGACGGGAGCCGAGACGATTTCCGAAAGGCGCTTAACGTTGTCGCCCTCTTTGATCCCCCGGTCTTCACCGAAGATCACGACACCAACATTGTCGCTTTCGAGGTTCAGCGCCATGCCCCGCACGCCGCCGTCAAATTCAACCATTTCGCCGGCTTCGACATTGTCGAGGCCGTAAACGCGGGCGATGCCGTCGCCGACGGAGAGCACTTGGCCAACGTCGGAAACTTCGGCTTCAACCCCAAAATTCTCTATCTGAGTTTTTAGGATGTCGGAGATCTCGGCGGCGCGGATATCCATGGGCTTCTTAAGCTCCCTTCATCGCGGAATTCAGTCTATCGAGTTT
The DNA here is from genome assembly GCA_964597685.1 of uncultured Hyphomonadaceae bacterium. GTDB lineage: Bacteria > Pseudomonadota > Alphaproteobacteria > Caulobacterales > Hyphomonadaceae > JBCBTJ01. Next base: position 783 of record CAZQZC010000196.1, read on the forward strand.
CGCCTTGAGCGACGCGTCCACAAGGGTTGACCCAATCCTCAATTGGACGCCGCCGATCAGGGCGGGATCAGTTTCGGTCGTCAGTTCGACGTCGCCGCCGACGGCCTTGGCGATAATGCCTTCCAACCGGGCGCGTTGATCAGCGCTCATGGCGCGAGCCGTCCGGGCGACGGCGCGCTTGACGCCGCGCTGACGCGCATAGAGCGTGTCGAAGGCGCGCTGGGCGTCGGGAATGTCGCGCGCACGACCATTGGCGGCCATGACACCGAGAAATCGCACCAATAGGTCCGGCAAGCCGGCCGCTTCGCCAAGCTTGACGAGGGCGGCCGATTTATCTTCGCGGGAAAATCGCGGCGACGCGACGAGGCGCGCAAGATTGTCGTCCTCGCGAGCGAGGCCGGCGAAATCTGCAAACGCCGCATTCACCTCGGCCAGCCGGCCTTTTTCTTGGGCGAGCTCAAACAGGGCGCTTGCGTATCGCTGCGCCGCTTCGCTGGCGAGTGAGGCGGAGGCTTGGGCCAAATCTTATGTTCCGTGTGCTGCGTCCGCTTCAGTCGGCGAGGCCGGCGAAAAAGCGGAAAGACTCCAAGACTTCAAAAGAATATTCGGGCGGAAACGAACCTCCATCCCGAATTTCGCGCGGCTCTAACACGCGCCCCGTGGGCTGACAACCGATCCGCGGCGAGGCTGTTGCGGCGGATTGGCGCGCTTAGTCGGGCGCTTCGTCGTTCGCGGCCAAAACGTCGCCCGCAAGATAAAGCGACCCGCATATCAGAATGCGCGAGGCTCGGCCGGCGGACGCAGCCTGCAACGCCTCCAACAGCGACGCGCAAGGTTTCGCGACGAGGCCCGCCGCACCTGCAGCTTCGGCCAAACGCTCGGGCGATGCGCCCGCGCGGCCTTGAGCGTTCGGGCACGCAAACACTGTGGGCGACGCAGCGGCGAAGGCTGCAAAAAACGCCGCGGCGTCTTTGTTTCCCATCATGGCGCAAACGAGCGCCGTATCGCCTTCCCAACCGGTCACAACTTCAGCAAGGGCGCGCGCGGCGTGGGGATTGTGGCCGCCGTCGAGCCAAATCTCGATCGGCGCGACGCGCGCCGTCAGCGGTCCCGGGCCAAGACGCTGCAAGCGGGCGGGCCACACGGCGTCGCGCGCGCCCGTTTGGATGGCGTCCTCCGTGATCCTCGCATCGCCGAACGCCTGCAGCGCCAAGGCCGCCAGGGCGGCGTTTCCGCATTGGTGCGGCCCCGCCAGTCCGAGTTTCGCAGGCAAGGCGGCGATATCTGCGCGTCGAACCGTCCGCAGCGGCGCGCCGACCGCCGCCGCCTCCTCGCTGATCACATTTGCGGCGACGTCCGCTTGCACGGCGGAGACGGCCGGTCGCCCCGGCTTCAAGATTCCCGCCTTCTCCCAAGCGATCCGACCGAGGTCGCTGCCGAGGAAGGCCTTATGGTCGTAATCCACAGGCGTTATAGCGCTGACCGCCGGCCGATCGACGACGTTCGTGGCGTCAAACCGCCCGCCGAGGCCCACTTCGAGCACAAGCAGATCCGCCGGCGTCTCTGCGAAGGCGGTGAACGCGGCCGCCGTCACGGCCTCGAAATGTGTGAGCGCCCGTCCGTCAAGCGCTGCATAAACCCGGTCCAGGACGTCAACCAGCCGGGCGTCCGAAATCAAGCCGCCAGCCAGGCGAATGCGCTCGTTGAAACGAACAAGATGCGGCGATGTGAAGACGTGGGTTCGCAACCCCGCCGCCTCCGCCATGGCCCGGATGAACGCCGTGGTTGAGCCTTTACCGTTTGTGCCCGCCACGTGGATGACCGGCGGCAATCGATCCTGCGGACGCCCCAACGCGTCAAGAACGACAAGAATCCGATCCAACGACAGATCGATCTGTTTTGGGTGGAGGCGCTCAAAGCGCTCAAGCGCGCGTTCGACCTCAGGCGACGTCGCGATCAATCAGAGGCGCTTTCATCCTCGGTCGGCTCTGGCGGCGCATCGGGCGCGGGCGGCGCGACGGGCGTCGCCGGTGTATCGGCGTTTCGCTGTTGCTTCGGCGTCAAATGGCCAAGCACGCGCGCAAGCGTGGCCTTCAGTTCGCGGCGATCCACCACAATGTCGACGGCGCCGCGCTCCTTCAGGAATTCCGATCTCTGAAATCCGTCGGGCAATTTCTCCCGAATTGTCTGCTCAATGACGCGCGGCCCCGAAAACGCGATCATCGCTTCGGGCTCGGCAAGGTGAATGTCGCCAAGCATCGCGTAGGACGCCGAGACGCCGCCGGAGGTCGGATCCGTCAGCACGACGATGTAAGGCAGTCCTGCGTCACGGACCTCCTGGATGGCCAGCGTCGTGCGCGGCATCTGCATCAGGGACAACGTGCCCTCCTGCATCCGGGCGCCGCCGGACGCCGTGCATACGACGAACGCAGCCTTGCGCGCCGCGGCAAGCTGTGCGGCCGCAACAAAGGCCTCGCCCGCCGCCATTCCAAGCGATCCGCCCATGAACGCAAAGTCCTGGACCAGAACCACAGCTGGCGCGCCGCCGATCTTGCCGAAGGCGGCGGCCATGCAATCGTCTTGGTTGATCTCGTCGCCGCCCGCTTCCGACTCGTCCTTGTCGCGCCCGTCGATCTTCGTTTTGGCGGCCTTCAGGCGGGAGACATAGGTCTTGTCGTCCCGAAACTTCAGCGGGTCGCGCGCAACTTCGGGCAATGCGACGGGCTCCCAGCGCTGCTCGTCGAACAGCAGCCGAAACCGCGTGCGCGGCGAAATTCGCAGATGGGCGCCCGCCGGCGTCACCCACCAGCTCTCTTCCAAATCCGAACGATAAACGAGCTCCCCGCTCTTTGGGCACTTCACCCAAAGATTGTCCGGCGTGTCCCGCTTTTTCAGCAGGTTGGAGATGTCCAGTCCCGGCGGACTGATCTTGGACAGCCAGTTCATCGATCATCGCCTCCGACTTGCGAGTGTGCAGCATCGCGCGCTCGCCTTATGGATGAGCTAAGTTCGGCGGCCAAATCGGCCATTCCGGCCACAGCCGCAGAGGGTTCGCCGCGCTCACTCGCCAAACGCGCATGCTCCACGAAAGCCGACCCTACGACAACCCCATCCGCGATTTCGGCCATTTCCGCGGCTTGATCGCCTGTTTTCACGCCAAACCCGACGCAAACGGGCAGGCCGGAGACGCGCCTGGCCATTGCGACCTGGGCCTCGATATCGCCGGCCTGCGCCCGGCGCGCACCCGTCACGCCGGTGACGGAGACGAAGTACAGGAATCCGCTTGCTCCGTCGGCGACTTGCCGCATCCGGTCTTCGTCCGTGGTGGGCGTCGCCAGGCGAATGACCGCGAGGCCATGCGGCGCGTAAGCCTCGCGCAACGGCCCGTCCTCTTCGGGCGGCAAGTCTACGATGATCGTCCCGTCGACGCCCGATTCGGCGGCGGCTGAAGCGAATGCAGCATAGCCGCGAGCGTGAAGCGGATTGGCGTAGCCCATGAGGATGATCGGCGTCTCTCGATCCTCTTCGCGGAAGCGGCGAGCGAGCGCCAAAACGTCGTCGAGCGTGGTCCCGGCCTTCAGAGCGCGTTGCCCGGCAAGCTGAATCGCCGGTCCATCGGCCATCGGATCCGTGAACGGCGCGCCGAGTTCAATAATATCCGCGCCGGCGGCCACGACGGCTTTCATCGCCGCGAACGAGGTGTCGAGGTCGGGATCGCCAGCCATCAAGTAAGACACGAGGGCGGCGCGGCCTTCCGCGCGGGTTTCCTCGAAGCGGGCGGTGATGCGGGCCGACGTCAAATCCGAGCTCCCAAATGCTCCGCCACGGAGAACACGTCCTTGTCGCCGCGGCC
>CAZQZC010000197.1:0-4484 GCA_964597685.1 uncultured Hyphomonadaceae bacterium
GCGCGGCTTCGGCTTTCTTCAATAGATAGCCGTCGACGAACGGGCCTTTCCAAACGGAGCGTGGCATATCTTCGGCTCCCTAGCGTTTCGCGTTGCGGCGGCGGATGATCAAACGATCCGTCGCCTTGTTTTTGCGGGTCTTCGGACCGCGCGTTTTCTTGCCCCAAGGCGTCACCGGGTGACGGCCGCCGGACGATTTGCCCTCGCCGCCGCCATGGGGGTGGTCGAACGGGTTCATCACCACGCCGCGCACCGAAGGCCGCTTGCCCATGTGACGCTTGCGCCCGGCCTTTGAGAGCACTTGGTTCATATTGTCGGGGTTCGACACCGCGCCGATCGTCGCGAGGCATGATTCCAACACCATGCGCAGCTCGCCCGAGCCCAGACGGATCTGCGCGTAGCCGCCGTCGCGCCCGACCAATTGCGCGTAGGAGCCCGCAGCGCGCGCCATCTGTCCGCCCTTTTGGGGCTTCAGCTCGACATTGTGGATGATCGTACCCACCGGAATGTTTTTAAGCGGCAATGTGTTGCCAGGCGCGATGTCGGCCTTGACCGACGAGACAACCCGATCGCCCACGCCAAGTCTCTGGGGGGCCAGGATGTAAGCGAGCTCGCCGTCTTCATACTTTATCAGCGCAATGAACGCCGTGCGGTTCGGATCATACTCCAGCCGCTCGACCGTCGCCGACACGTCAAACTTGTTGCGTTTGAAATCGACCTTTCGATACAGCCGCTTCGCGCCGCCGCCGATGCGACGCGACGTGATGCGCCCGGTATTGTTGCGACCGCCCGATTTGGTCAGGCCCTCGGTCAGAGCTTTGACCGGCCGACCTTTATGAAGCTCGGAGCGGTCCACCAGCACCAGCTGGCGGCGGCCCGGCGAAGTTGGATTGAATGTCTTCAGCGCCATCTCGCCCGCCCCTTACAATCCGGTCGCGATGTCGATGGACTGGCCGTCCTTCAACGTCACGATCGCTTTCTTGAAGTCCGGCCGGCGGCCTTTTACGCCGCGAAACCGTTTCGTCTTCCCCTTCACGCGAATGGTGTTCACCTGCGTGACGTCGACCTTGAAGAGCGCCTCGACAGCCTCTTTGATGGCTGGCTTTTCAGCGCTGAGCGGCACCTGAAAAATCACCTTGTTCTCTTCTGAGAGGAACGTCGATTTTTCGGTAATCACCGGCTGGAGGATCGTGTCGTAGTGATGCGGCTTGATCTCGGCCATGACTTAGCCCTCCGCTTTCGCGCGCTTTGCGAGGAGTTTCGCAGCCAGGTCGCGATCGACTTTCGCCCGCGGCGCCTCGCCGGCGATCATCGCCTTGGCTTGCGCGACCCAATCGGCCAGATCGGTTTTTTTCGGCGCGCCCGCTTTCTCGATCAGATCGGCTCGCGCCGCATCAGACAATTCGACAAAGGCCGATAGCGTTTCGACACCTTCGGACTTCATCGCCTTGGCGACCTTGGGGCCGATGCCGTCGACGAGCTGGATGTCGTCGACAAAGTCGCCCTGGCCGAACGGACCTGCAGCCTCGCCCGCGCCTCCGTCAAATCGCGCGGCGATGCCGTCGATGGCGTCCTTGGTGACGACCAACACGTTGCGACGCAACACGTCGTAAACGTTCAGGCCCGCAACCGGCAGCACATCGATATTTGGGATGTTGCGGGCTGCGCGCGCAAAATTCGCCTCCAACTCAGTCCCGCCAATGATGAGCGCATTGGTCACGCCCAATTTGTCGAGTTTCTCCGAGAGGTCCTTGGTCTTCGGCGCATCAAGCGCAGCGTTGTCGAGGACAATCAGGGAATCGTCCTTGACCTTTGACGACAGCGCGTGAGCGAGCGCCAGACGACGCACCTTCTTTGGGAGATTGTGGGCGTGGCTGCGAACCTTGGGTCCGTGAGCCACCGCGCCGCCGACAAAGATCGGCGCGTTGCGCGAGCCGTGGCGAGCGCCGCCTGAGCCCTTTTGCCGGACAAACTTCTTCGTCGACCGGCTCACCTCGCCGCGCGTCTGCGTTTTGTGCGTGCCGGCCTGGCGTTTCGCCAATTGCCACCGCACGACACGATGAAGAATATCGGAGCGGATCTCCTCGACGCCGAAAATCGCGTCGTCGAGCGTCGCCTTGCCGGCCGACTTCCCGTCAAGCGTTTTGACCGCGACGTCCATTATTCACCGCCCTCTTCAGCTTGCGCCGCAGCCGAGGGCTCGCGGAACGATCCCGCCGCGGGGGCGGCGTCAGGCCGCGCGCGCTTGATTGCGTCGCGGATCTCGACCCACGCGCCCTCATGCCCAGGGATCGCCCCTCTGACCAGGATCAAACCCCGATCAACATCGGTGCGAACGACTTCGAGATTTTGAACCGTGACCCGATCGACGCCGTAATGGCCGGCCATCTTCTTGCCCTTAAAGACCTTTCCGGGGTCTTGGCACTGCCCGGTGGAGCCGTGCGACCGGTGCGAGATCGAGACGCCGTGGGAGGCGCGAAGTCCGCCGAAATTCCAGCGCTTCATCGCGCCGGCGAACCCTCGGCCAATGGACACCGATGCGACGTCGATACGCTGTCCCGGGACGAAATGGTCGGCCAGAACTTCCGCGCCGATCGCGGGCATGTCGCCCTTCACGCGGAACTCGGCGAGCTTCGCCTTGGGCGCCACTTTGGCTTTCGCAAACTCAGCCCGCTGCGGCCGCGCCACGCGCTTTGCCTTACGCTGGCCCGCGCCCATCACAACAGCCCGGTATCCGTCATTCCGGACGACGTCGATCTGTTCGGTCTTTCCGTCCTTACGACGGTTTTTCTTCTCCGCCCGATCTTCGTCGGTTCGCAGTCCGACGACCTGGCAACCGTCGAGCGATAAGACGGTGACAGGCACGTGGCGCCCATCCTCGGCGAAGACGCGTGTCATGCCGAGCTTCCGCGCAAGAACGCCGGTGCGATCCTGAGGCAGAGCCATTATCGAGCTCCCTCGAGCTTGATCTCCACCGCAACGCCGGCGGACAGGTCCAGTTTCATGAGCGCGTCGACGGTTTGAGGCGTTGGATCAATGATATCAAGCATCCGCTTATGCGTCCGGATCTCGAATTGCTCGCGAGACTTTTTGTCGATATGAGGAGAGCGGTTAACCGTGAAGCGTTCGATCCGCGTCGGAAGCGGGATCGGGCCCTTAACTTCGGCGCCGGTTCGCTTGGCCGTCGACACGATTTCCTTCGCCGACATATCGAGAGCGCGGTGATCGAAGGCCTTTAGCCTGATCCGAATGTTTTGTCGTTCCATCGGTGTCGTCCGTCCGCACACATTATGCGCTCCGGCGCACGCGTCTTTCTGAGCGCCCGAACGCGAAAAGCTGAATTGTCTGTTTCGGAGGGAAGTGTTTACCTTGAACGGCACGACCGACCCGGCGAAGCGCGCTGTCTAACGGAGCGGTCCCCCGCCGTCAACAGTGTTACGACGGATTTATGTCGCGTCCGACGGCGTGTTGTCCGCATGCCAGGCGCCGCAAGCGCACCGGTCCGACCTTGCATCCCAGATAGCCCCTGCTAGTGAGCGGCGGTCCGCCGAGTGAACGCGGCGGCGTACACCCTGGGAGACTATCCATGTTTCGTCTTATCAGCGCTGCCGTCAGCGCTTCGGCCCTGCTTGCCGCGTGCGGCGCAGCCGACGCCGAATCCGTTACACTCGACGATGTGCTCGCCGCCGAGATCCGCGCCGACGACAGCGCGCGCGACGTCTATCGCCGCCCGAAAGAAACCTTGGCCTTTTTTGGCGTCGAGCCAACCATGACCGTCGGCGAATACGGACCCGGCGGCGGGTGGTACACCCGCGTCCTCGCCCCTTGGGTCGCTGAAACCGGCACATATGTCGCGATCACAGCCGATGTCGAATTGTTCGGCGTCACCGACCCCGAAGCCCTGGCCAACGCCAAGGCCTGGCCGACGGCCTTCCCCGCTCAAGCCGCCGAGTGGACCGGCGTCGACGCCGCCTCCCTTGTGGCGATCGAGTCCGACGAGCCGACCGACGCCGTCGCCGGCGAGCTTGACGCCATTCTCGTGTTCCGAGGCATGCACGGCCTGGTGCGCCGGGAAATCGCCGACAGCGTCATCGCGGACTTTTACGATCTTCTGAAGCCGGGCGGGGTCGTCGGCGTGGTCCAGCACCGCGCAAGCGAAGACGCGCCACGTGATTATGTCAACGGAACCAACGGTTACCTGAAGCAATCGGAAGTGATCGCACTCTATGAGAGCGAAGGCTTCGATTTCGTGGGCGACTCCGACCTCAACGCCAATCCCAACGATCCCGCGAACCACGAAGGCGGCGTCTGGACCCTGCCGCCGACGCTGCGCTACGGCGACGAGAACCGCGCCGAATATGAAGCGATCGGGGAGTCGAACCGGATGACGCTCCTGTTTCGGAAGCCGGCTTGAGTTCGGCCGCACAATTCACAGCGCAAAAAACGAAAGGCCGCCCGGTTGGGCGGCCTTTTGCTTTTGGTCG
>CAZQZC010000198.1:0-4479 GCA_964597685.1 uncultured Hyphomonadaceae bacterium
GCGAGATCGGATTGAAGACATTCCGGCGCTCACCGATCATTTCATCGCACGCTTCAACGCGTCCGAGGGCGCGAAAGTGGCCGGCGCTGCAGCCGACACGCTCGCCATGCTCGAAGGCTTCGACTGGCCGGGCAACGTCCGCCAGCTTGAGAACGCCGTGTTCCGGGCGGTCGTCCTCTGTGAAGGCGACCTGCTCCAACCGGAGGATTTCCCGCAAATCTCGGGATTGGCGCCCAAGCTTGCGCCACAGCCGGCGGCCGCCGGCGGCGTTGACGCTGCGTTGGCGCGCTTCGCAACGGGTGGCGAAGATTCTGCGCCGTCTCCGGTCCAGATCTTCGACGAGGACGGTGAAGTCCGCGCCCTGGAAGATATCGAGCGCGAGCTCATCGCACTCGCCATCGACCATTATGCCGGACACATGTCGGAGGTCTCCCGCCGGCTCGGCATCGGGCGGTCCACGCTTTATCGCAAGGTCCGCGAATACGACATCGACGTCCGCCCTGAGCGCGAGGCCGGCTAAAGCCCTAACGCGTCGCGCGCCGCGTCGAGGGCTGGATCACGGCCCGCGAAATAGGTCGCCGCGGTCTGAGGGGCCGCGACGTCGGGGCTTAACCCAGTCCGCTGGGGGAGGCGCTCGGAATTGGCGATCAATGTGCGCTGGGCCGGAACGCGGACCGTAATCCCACTCTCCGGCAGCTCCAGGAAGAAGATCACATTGGCCGTCGCACCCGTTGGCGCGCCGCCTGTCGGCTCGCCGACCATAAGGCCCCGGCCAGCCCCCCTGAGCGCCGCCAGGAGATGGGTGACGCCCGACGCGTTGCCGGGCCCGGTCAGGAACGCCAAGTCTCCGTCGAAGGCGTCCGGCGCCGGGGCGATCGGCGCGCTGGGCGCGCCAGCCTCCGGGGCGACGACGCGGTAGGTTCCGTCGCCGGCGGGTTCAAACCAGGCTGGATCGGGATCGAGCGCGGCGGCGTCCCACGTATTGATGCGGGCGCGCACGTCTGGATCGATGGAGATCGTCTTCACGAAGACGCTCTCAACCGGGGCGAGCGGCGCGTTGATCAAATGAGCCAACAAGGCTTCCTGCGCGTCATTCGATCCGCCGCCGTTCTTGCGCAGGTCGACGATCAACTTGGTCCGGCGCTCATCCTTCAGGATCTGGAAGTAGGGCGCGAGATGCGCCATGGCGTCGACGGGCTGACGATAATTCACGAATGTATCGACCGCGAGATAGGCGCCCTGGTCGCCGAGCCGTTCAAAGCGGACGGAATCAACGAAATTGCGCGAATAACGCACTTCGCCGATGAGCGCCTGGTACGCTGGATAGGTCAGCCGCTCAGCCGCGACCTCGACGATTTCACCATCCCGCCGGACGTGCAGCTTCGCCAAGGGGCTGAGCGTTTCGATCAAGGGCGCGAAATGGTCGAGCGCGCCGCCCATGAATTCCGTTGAATAGGCGATGGCGAGGGGTTTCACACGATCGGCGTCGCCATCAACCGGGACGAGGTCGGCAACCTGCGAGATCCACTCGGCGACGGGTCGTCCGTCGATCGACAGGATCTCTTCGCCGCGCTTCAGAGGACCGTTTTCAGCCACCGTGTCGGCGTACATCCGTCCATCAAACAGGACGAAGCGAAACGGAAGATAGGTCGCCTCGACGTTCCGCGCGTCTGCGATGTCGTCCGGCAGCTCGGCCTTGGTGTGGTCGCAGCGGATCGCCGCCAGCAGCCGGGAGAGGTCGACATAAAGACGCTCCCGCGTCACACCCGCCTCGGCGGCGGCCTCCATGTCGGCCCAGATGGCGTCGAGTTCAGCCTTCGGCGTGTAGCGCGCATATCCCGGATGGATCGTCTCCAGCGCCCGCCGCGCCAATGCGAGATCAGCACGCGCAGCTTCGGGGGCCATCATCTCCCTCGCCGTCGCGTGGCTATCCTCGCGCGGAGTCGTGTCGGCGGAGGAGGCCAGGAATGCCGTGGCGAGTGTTGCGGCGACAATAAACTTTACAGGCTTCATGATCTCCTGCGCCCAGTCGAGAGCGATCCCATCCTGCGACACACTTTATTGGTGTGGCGCCGATTTCAAGGCTCGCCGCAAGTTTCGGGTGGCGCAGCGGCCCCTGCGACGGCACCTTGCGCCCATGACCACGACCGTTTCCCTGAATGAACGCGCGGCGGCCTACAACAGAATGGCCGCTGCGCTTAGTCACCTTGGCGACACCTGGCGCGATTGGCCGCGGCTTGAAGAGGCCGCAGGCGCAATCGGCCTGTCGCCGCACTATTTTCAGCGTGAGTTCACCCGCTGGGCCGGCGTTTCGCCGAAGCAATACCAGGCCGCGCTCGCCCATGGCGCAGCCGGCGACCTCTTGCGCGCAGGCGCCAGCGTGCTCGACGCGTCCTATGAGACCGGGCTCTCGGGGCCGTCGCGCCTGCACGATTTGTTCATCGCCCATGAAGGCCTCTCGCCGGGCGAGGCGAAGGCCGGCGGCCGGGGCGCGGATCTGGTGATCGGCAAAGCGCCGACGCCCTTCGGTCTGGGCGCGTGGCTGATCGCGCCGCGCGGCCTGGCGGGTCTGGGCTTTATCGATGAAGACGCGCCCGAACGAACCGGCTTCGAGCATACCGGGCTCAACGAAGAGGGCGCGTTCGCAGACCTGGTCGCGCGGTATCCGAATGCGCGCGTCCGGCGCGACGATCGCGAAGCCGAACGCTGGGCGCGCCGCGTTTTCGACGGGCGCGACGCCGTGCCGATCGCCCTCTACGGCACGCCGTTCAGACGCCAGGTCTGGCGCGCGCTGATCGACATTCCGCCCGCGCGCACCCGCACCTATGGCGACCTTGCAGCGGCCGCCGGAAACGCGAAGGCGGCGCGGGCGGCCGGCGCCGCCATCGGCGCAAACCCGATATCCTGGCTGATCCCCTGCCATCGCGCCCTTGCGGCGGACGGTCGACTGCATAATTACCATTGGGGCGTTGCAAGAAAGCGCGCCATGCTCGCCTACGAGGCGGTTCGCGCCGCCTGACACGCCAGCTCGGAGCCGCTTCACCTGATGGATTTCAGCTTCGCCGCAATCCTCGTCGTCGCGATTTTCGCCGGTTGGGGCGCCTATGTCGCCTTTCGGTGGCGTCAGACCTACCGGCTCGCCGACGATGTCTATGCGGCCAAGCGCGAACAGGGCGAGCTTGGGGGCGGCGTCGAGGCCAGCGCTTTCAAGGCGGCGTTCGTCCGCGCCGAGGGGCCGCGGCTCGCAACCTACATGTTCGCAGCCGGTTTAGCGTGCCTGATCCTCGCACCGGCGGCGATCTCGGTCTTCAATGTCGTGTGGGACGAGATGTGGAACCTGTCGGGACGTCCGCCCGTCTTCACCCGCGGCTTGCTGTTGCATTCGGTGCTGACCATTTTCGTTTATGTGGGCTTGTTCTTCAGCATCTGCGGGCTGACCATGCTGCGCTACCATCGCAACGCGCCGCCAAGCCTGCGGTCGGAAATTCGCCGCCTCAACGGAGATCGGGCATGAGCCTTGAATATCTGCACACCATGATCCGCGTCAGCGATCTCGACGCCAGTTTGCGTTTCTTCTGCGACGGGCTCGGCCTGAAGGAGCTGCGCCGTATCGACAACGAGAAGGGTCGGTTCACGCTGGTCTTCCTCGCCGCCGAGGACGATGTGGCGCGCGGCGGCTTCGACGGATCGGAGAAGCCCCTGCCGGCCGGCCTGCCCATGATCGAACTCACCCATAATTGGGATCCTGAGGAGTATTCCGGCGGGCGCAATTTCGGCCACCTCGCCTATCGCGTGGACAATATCTACGACACGGTCGAGCGCTTCGCGGAGATGGGCGTCGCCATCAACAGACCGCCGCGCGACGGGCATATGGCCTTTGTCCGCTCGCCCGACGGGATCTCCATCGAATTGCTTCAAAAAGGCGAGGCCCTGGCGCCGAAGGAGCCCTGGGCGAGCGCGGAGAATATCGGAGCCTGGTAAGGGGCGGGCTGTGTTTGCTCGCCCCTGTGCGGGCGTCGCATCGTAACTGTCGCATCAGACCAATGCGTGCGGAAGAGCAGCGCTGCCGCTCAACCCTGGCGGCGTGTTTGGGCTGAACCTATTGCGCCGACGCAGGGCGACGTTCGACCGGTGTCCAGATCGAAATCAGTTTACTTGGCCGAACGCCGAACGCCCTGGAGGCGACCTCTCTCCGCGGTGTCGAGAGCTGGGAGCGGCAAACGATGGAATGCCCGCTTAGGGTCAGGAGCCGCAGAAAGACAGCGGCCGCGTTGAGGCAAGTCTCAACCACTTATCGAGATCAGGCCTGACGCGGTCTACGCCTGACGCCCCTATCCCCCGCCCCGCACGCCTCTCCGCCCCGCCGGGCCAGGCGCTTCCACGGAAAACCCCGCGCCCCTATCCGCCCCCTCGCGCGCTCGGCGCACACTCCCCTTGCTTCGTCGTCGGAGGGCGGTCCGGACCGGCCGGGCGGCGGCG
>CAZQZC010000199.1:0-4442 GCA_964597685.1 uncultured Hyphomonadaceae bacterium
AGCTCCATGGGGCAGCGCACGCCCGGCGGGATGTAGACAATGGTTCCGTCCTAGAAGACGGCCGAGTTCAACGTGGCGAAGAAATTATCCGACGTGGGCACGACCGTGCCGAGATATTGCTTCACGAGGTCTGGATGCGCATGCACGGCCTCGGAAATCGACATGAAGATGCCGCCGGCCTTCTCAAGCTCCTCACGAAACGTTGTCGCGACAGACACGCTGTCGAACACGGCGTCGACGGCGACGCGGGGCGTTTCGCGGGCCTGAGCCGCGGTTTCGGCTGCGCCCTCCACGCCGAGCAGAACCTCGGCCTCGCGCAACGGAATGCCGAGCTTCTCGTAGGTTTCCAGGATCTCAGGCGGTACGTCGTCGAGCGATTCGTAGCGCGCCTTGCCCTTCGGCGCGGCGTAATAATGGGCGTCCTGATAGTCGATAGCCGGGTAGCGGACCATGGCCCAATCGGGCTCCTCCATGGTCAGCCAGCGCTCATAGGCCTTCAACCGCCACTCCAGCAGCCAATCCGGCTCGCCTTTTTTATCCGATATGAATCGGACGATGTCTTCGTTCAGACCCTTCGGCGCGTATTCCTGCTCGATTTCAGTGGTGAAGCCGGCGGAATAGTTCTTTGATTCGAGCGCCTTCGCGGCCTCGACCGTTCCGGTGTCAATCCCCTCTTTGACCTTGATATCGTCGGGCATGATCTACGCCGTCTCCTTCAAAACGCTTCTCCGCGCGGCCTCAAACCACGCCTCCGCTACGGCGTCATAATCACCTTCGGCGGTATTCCAACCATAGCTGGTTCTTACGGCGCAGTCTGCAAGCGCGGCATCGACGCCCATCGCCGTCAAAACGTCGGAGCGCTTCACTTTGCCGGACGAGCACGCCGAGCCTGAGGAGATCGCCACGCCGGCGAGATCGAGCGCCATGACCTGGGTCTCCGACCTGAACCCTGGAAGTGCGAAACAGGACGTGTTCGGCAGCCTCGGCGCGCCCTGCCCGAATACGACAAGACTGGGCGCCGATGCGGCGAGTTTGGTCTCGAATGCGTCGCGCTTGTCGGCTTGCTTTGAAGCTGCATCCAATCCTGAGACTGCGGCTTCTGCGGCTGCGCCGAAACCCGCGATTCCGGAGAGATTCTCTGTGCCGGAGCGGATCGAGCGCTCCTGTCCCCCGCCTAGGAGCTGAGGCTTCAAGGGCGCGCCAGGGCGGATCCATAGGGCGCCCACGCCTTGGGGGCCGCCGCATTTGTGCGCAGACAGGGTCAGAAAATCGACGCCCAAAAGCGCTGTATTGACTTGTACTTTCCCAAGCCCCTGAACCGCGTCGCAATGGACGTATCCGCCCCCCTCGCGGACGAGCGCAGCCGCCTCGGCGACGGGCTGGATGACGCCCGTCTCGTTATTGGCGAGCATGAGCGCGAGAAGCGGCGTCCCGTCGTCGGCGCCCCACCGCGTCAGGCGCTCTCGCAACCAGTCTAGATCGATTAGGCCATGCGGCGTCGCCGGAACAATTTCCCTCTTACAATCAAGACGTTGTGCATTTTCGCGAACGGCGTCGTGCTCGAGAGCCGAAACGAGAAGCGTTACGGGACCGGGGATTTGCGCCACCGCGCCGGCAAGGCCGAGCGCGTTCGCCTCGGTTCCTCCGCTCGTGAAAACAAGGTCTTGCCCCCACGCACCTATGGCGGCGGCCACCGCCTCCCGAGCCCCTTCCAGGATCCGCCGCGCCGCTCGTCCCGGCCCATGGACAGAGGACGGATTCGCCCCAACCTCTAAAGCCGCCAGCATAGCCGCCAGCGCCTGGGGCCGTAGCGGGGATGTCGCATTGTGATCGGCGTAAATCTTCAAACCATCGGCCTCTAATCGAAACCGCATATATGGACCCTTCTCGCCAATGACGACGCTCTTTGGTCGGAAATCCTTGCATTTCGCTGCTCCCATCCCTTATGGCGCGGGGTCCAGTTTTAAGGAGCGCGGCATGCCTGAAATGATTATTCCCGGCCCTTCAGGCCGCATCGAGGCCCGTTACACCGAGCCGCCAGTGGAAGGCGCGCCGCTCGCCCTGGTTCTGCACGCCCACCCCAAAGCCGGCGGTACGATGCAGGATCCGGTCGCCATTACGCTCTACAAAATGTTCGAAAAGCGCGGTTTCGGCGTCCTGCGCTATAACTCACGCGGCGTGGGACGCAGCCAGGGGCAATACGACCACGGCGTTGGCGAATTATCCGACGCCGCCTTCGTCCTCGACTATCTCGAAAGCCTCTCCGAAAGTCCGCGCTACGTTTGGGTCGCTGGCTATTCCTTCGGCGCTTACATCTGCCTCCAGCTGCTAATGCGGCGGCCGGAGATTGACGGATTTCTTGCTCTGTCCCCGCCTGTAAATCACTATGACCTGTCGTTCTTGGCCCCCTGCCCGGCGTCGGGTCTCATTCTCGCCGGGGACAATGATTCGATTTGTTCGCCGAGCGATGTCGAACGCTCCTTGAACAAGGTGCGCGTGCAGAAGGGCGAGGTCATCGAGCGCGCCGTCGCCCCTGGTGCAAACCACTTCTACCAAGGCAAGCTCGACCCGATGGAGCAGATCTGCGGCGCCTATCTCGATCGCCGCTTGAAGGACGCAGAGGAAAAACTGCGCCTGGAAGCCGAAAAGGACTAGGGCGCCGTCACGCGCCCCCCCGTCATGGGGTGGGGAACGTCGGTTGTCGTCGGCCAGCTGATCGGCAACCCGCGCAGCCGCCGGACCGCCAGCAAGGCGAACGCCTCGGCCTCTATGGAATCTCCACGCCAGCCGACATCCTCAGCTGACAGGACATCGCACGGCGCGGCAACCTTCAACGCCCGCATGAGTTCGGGATTGCGTCGACCGCCCCCGCAAACAACCAGCCTGCGAGGGACGCCCGGCAGATGCTCAAAGCCCCGCGCGACGGCATGTGCTGCAAGCGCCGTCAGCGTCGCGGCGCCGTCCTCCAGGCCTAGGCCCCGCATCAGGTTGGCGTCGAAGTCATAACGGTCCAGGGATTTCGGCGGCGTCTCGTCAAAATAGGGGTGATCGAGGATCTGAGCCAGCAATCCGTGGTTCACGCGCCCTACAGCCGCCAACGCTCCGTCCTTGTCGAACGCGCCACGGCCGTGAGCCTCGATCCATTCGTCGATGGGCCCGTTCGCCGGCCCAGTGTCGAAAGCGACCAGCGTTCTGTCTTGGCCTCTGAAGGTGATGTTCCCCACGCCGCCAAGGTTGAGGACAGCAGCAGGCTCCCCGCCAAGCCGATCCATCAAGGCGGCGTGATAGGCGGGCGCCAAGGGCGCGCCTTCGCCGCCAGCGGCGACGTCGTCCGTCCGGAAATCGAAGACGATTGGCAGACCGACACCCGCGGCGAGCGCTGTGGCGTCCAGAATCTGCCGGGTCGCCCCCCTCGCCTCAGCCTTTGGCCGTCTATGCAGCACGGTCTGTCCATGCACGCCCGCGACCTGCGGCGGCGCCCCGCGCCAATCGCCAACCAGGCTCTCAAAAGCCTCGACATGCATTTTGGTCAGGACCGCTTCGGCCTCTGCGAACGCTCTCGAGGGTTCAGGCCCCCGCCAAGCCCAGTCGCGCGCAGCTTGAACGGCGGCCTGGATAATGCGCCGCTCCTCGACGTCATATCGGCGCTCAGCGGCAGGGCCGAAATCAAGCACCCGCTCGCCATCAGTGAGGATCATTGCCGCGTCGACGGCGTCGATCGACGTTCCGGACATGAACCCCGCGGCCCATATCGGCTCGAACGGGTCTGCATGTGTGTTCAAAGAGCCGCGCTCCCGTGCTAACGGCGCCGCCTGACAGACGAGGCGGCGATGACAGAATTCAAATCAGACTTCCTACACACGCTGCAAGCGCGCGGCTTCATCAAGCAGCAAACCCACTTGGCCGAACTCGACGCTTACTGCCAGTCGCCGACGCCCGTCGCCTATATCGGATTCGACGCCACGGCCGACAGTCTGCATGTCGGATCGCTGATGGGCATCATGATGCTGCGGCACTTTCAGCGCGCGGGCGGGAAACCGATTGTCCTGATGGGCGGCGGCACGACCAAGATCGGAGATCCGACGGACAAAGAGAAATCCCGGCCGATCCTCACAGAAGCCGACATCGCCCAAAACATCGCGGGCATTCGAAAGGCTTTCGATCCGTTCCTGACGTTTGGCGACACGTCGTCCGAAGCTCTAATGGTCGACAATTCCGACTGGCTTGACGCACTCGGTTATATCGACGTCCTGCGTGATGTCGGCCGGCACTTCACGATCAATACGATGGTGAAGCAGGATACGGTCGCCCGCAGATTGGCGAGCGAGCAGCCCTATACATTTCTCGAATTCAATTATCTGCTGCTCCAGTCCTACGACTTTCTGGAACTTTTCCGCCGCTTTGGCTGTCGACTACAGATGGGCGGCTCGGATCAATGGGGA
>CAZQZC010000200.1:0-4437 GCA_964597685.1 uncultured Hyphomonadaceae bacterium
GCCAAAGCGCGCGGGATCACCGAGGAGGAGGTGAAGCGCGACGTGTTGCTGGCGGCGCAGCCCACCAAGGAATTCGTCACCGTGGAACA
The DNA here is from genome assembly GCA_964597685.1 of uncultured Hyphomonadaceae bacterium. Lineage (GTDB taxonomy): Bacteria > Pseudomonadota > Alphaproteobacteria > Caulobacterales > Hyphomonadaceae > JBCBTJ01. Next base: position 90 of record CAZQZC010000200.1, read on the forward strand.
GCTCGGCGCGCTCGCCGTGTTTTTGACGACCGAGGCCGGGGCTTCGATCAATGGAGCCGCCCTGCCGGTCGACGGCGGATGGACGGCGCAATAGCGGAGAGCGATTTGGCGGACGGCGGCGGCAGACACACGAAACGGATCAATCTCGCGCTCCAAGGCGGGGGCGCGCACGGCGCCTTCACATGGGGCGTGCTTGATCGGATCCTGGAAGACCCGCGTCTCGAGATCGACTCCATCACCGGGGCGAGCGCAGGCGCGATGAACGCCGCCGTCCTCGCCGAAGGCTTGGCTCGGGGCGGCCGCGATGAAGCCCGCGCCCATTTAAAGCGGTTCTGGAACCGCGTCGGCGATTCAGCGCGCCATAGTCCCATCCAGCGAACGGTCTTCCAGAAATGGCTAGGCGGTTGGAGCTTGGATCAATCGCCGGGATTCGTATTCTTCGACATGCTCTCGCGTGTTGCGAGCCCCTACGACCTCAATCCGCTCGACATCAACCCATTGCGCGACATCGTCGAGGAGATGGTCGATTTCGACGCTGTTTGCGCGTGCGCGGAGACCAAGCTGTTTATCTCTGCGACGGATGTGGAAACAGGGCGCGCGAAGGTGTTCGATCAGACGGAGCTGACCGTCGATCACATCATGGCGTCAGCGTGCCTGCCCCTCTTGTTCAAGGCCGTTTGGATCGAAGGCAAGCCCTATTGGGACGGCGGTTATATGGGCAATCCGCCGCTTTGGCCGCTGTTCGACCATTCAGAGAGCGACGACGTCGTCATCGTCCAGATCATCCCGGTCACCCGACCAGGAGCGCCGCGCACGGCGCGCGACATCGTCGATCGCCTCAACGAGATCACCTTCAACGCGTCGCTGATGCGGGAGCTTCGAGCCGTGGATTTCGTGACTCGCCTAATGGACGACGGGCGCTTGGACGGGACAGGCTATCGCCGGGTGCTCACCCACATGATCGGCGACGAAGCGGCTTTAGCCTCCCTTGGCGCGTCGTCGAAGTTGAACGCCGAAGCGGATTTCCTGAACATGCTGTTCGACCGGGGCCGTCTGGCCGCGGATGGCTGGATCGACCGCCATTACGACGATCTGAATGAACGCAGCTCCGTGGATCTGCGCGCCATGTTCGCAGGCGATGGCGATCCGCTCGATGGAGAGCGCATCAATCGCAAGGCGCGCTTCGAGGCCGCCGAGTAGACCAAACCCCTCGGACGTTGTCTTGTCACGCGCGCCGATTTCGTTTTTATGCCGTCAATCTTAGTTAACGCGAAAAGAAATTGGGAGTCCGCGCCACAATGAAGAAGATTTTCGCCGCCTCGACCGCGCTTGCCCTCGTCCTGGCCGCTTGCCAGCAAAACACTGCGATCGCGCCAGAAGCGACTTCCGCCGCCGCTACAATCGAAACCACCGCTACGGCCACCCCTGAACTGCCTGGCGGGATCGTCCTGGTGGAGAAGGTTGAGCGGATCGGCGACGCCATCGTGATCCCCTATGAGAAGTACCAATTGCCCAATGGCCTCACAGTAGTGCTCCACGAGGACCGGTCCGACCCGCTGGTTCACGTTGACGTGACTTACCATGTCGGCTCCGGGCGGGAGGACATCGGCAAATCGGGCTTCGCCCACTTCTTCGAACACATGATGTTCCAGGGCTCGGAAAACGTCGCCGACGAGGAGCACTTCAAGATTGTTTCGGAATCCGGCGGCACGCTGAACGGCACCACCAATTCCGACCGCACCAATTACTTCGAAACGGTGCCGGCGAACCAGCTCGAGAAGATGATCTGGCTGGAAGCCGATCGGATGGGTTTTCTGCTCGACGCCGTGACCCAGGAGAAATTCGAGGTCCAGCGTGAAACGGTGAAGAACGAGCGCGGCCAGCGCGTGGATAACGCGCCCTACGGCCTTCTGTTCGAACGCGTCGGCGAAGCGATGTATCCAGAGGGGCATCCCTATTCCTGGAGCACGATCGGATACATCGAAGACCTGAACCGCGCCGATTTGGATGATCTGAAGAAGTTTTTCCTGCGCTGGTACGGACCGAACAACGCCGTCATCACGATCGGCGGCGATCTCGACCGACAGCAAACGCTGGAATGGGTTGCGAAGTATTTCGGCTCCATCCCCCGCGGACCGGAGGTCGAAGATCCCGAAGTGCTGCCTGTCAGCCTCGACGCCGACCGCTACATCTCTCTTGAAGACAATGTCGCGCTTCCGCTGGTTTACATGGCCTGGCCGACGGTCCATGCGCGCCACCCGGATGAAGCGCCGCTCGACGTGCTGCAATCGATCATGGGCGGGGGCCGTACGTCCCTCCTGTACAAGAACCTCGTTCGCGACGGGAAAGCCGTCCAAGCGAACGCCGGTCACGGCTGCCGGGAAATTCATTGCAGCTTCACGCTTTTCGCCCTGCCGAACCCGGCCTCTGGCCAGACTTTGGCCGACCTTGAGCAGACGATGCGCGACAGCCTTGTCGAGTTCGAGACCCGCGGCGTCCAGGACGACGATCTGACCCGGGTGAAGGTCGGCATCGTGTCCGACCTCGTTTTCGGGCTCGAGAGCGTGCGCGGCAAGGTCAGCCAGCTTGCAGCCTTCGAAACATTCACGGGCAATCCGAATTACATTCGCGATGAAATCGCCCGCTATGAGAACGTCACAAAGGAGGACGTGCTGCGGGTCTATGAGGCCTACATCAAAGACAAGCCCGCCGTGATCATGAGCATCGTGCGAAAGGGCGAGCCGGAGACGATCGCTGCGCCGGACACGTGGGATCGCTACGAACGCACGATCCCGACGTCGACCGAAGAATCCGCGCTCGAATTGCGCCCCGCCGTCGACACGTTCGACCGCAGCGTCCAGCCGCCGTCGGGCGACAATCCGTCGATCACGTTGCCGCAGATCTGGCGCGCGGAACTCAGCAACGGCGTCGATGTTCTCGGCGCCGTCAACGACGAGACGCCAACGTCGGCCGTTCAGATCCGCATCCGCGCCGGGCAAAGCCTCGAAACGCTCGATCAACTTGGCCTCGCCGGCTTGACCGCGGCCATGCTCGACGAGGCGACGACAGAGTCGACCAACGAGGAACTATCGAACCGGCTCGATAAGCTCGGGTCTTCGATAGATGTGAATTCCGGCGACGAATTCGTCACCGTGACGGTGCGCAGCTTGACTGAAAATCTCAGCGAGACGCTCGAAGTCGCCGCCGAAAAACTGTTCAAACCCGCCTTCGCAGAAGCCGACTTTAATCGCCTGAAAGCGCAAACGCTCCAAGGCATTGAGCAATCGAAGACGAATGCGTCGGCGACCGCCGACGTGGTCTACGACCTCCTCTTATTTGGCCGCGACAACAATTTCGCCTATCGCGACTTAGGTCTGACCGAGACAGTCTCGGCCATTACGCTGGACAACGTCAAAGCGTTCTACGCGGACAATTACTCCGCTTCGATCGCCAGCATCGTGGCCGTCAGCGATTTACCGCAAACTGATCTCGTGAGCCAACTCGGCGTCTTCGCGGATTGGGCGGCGACGCCTGTCGTCGCGCCGGAGCCGGGCCCAGCCCCAGAGATCGAAGGCACCACGCTCTACTTCGTCCACAAACCGTCCGCCGCTCAATCCGAGATCCGGATCGGCAAGCGCGCCCTGCCCTATGATGCGACGGGCGAGTTTCACCGCGCAACGCTGGCGAATTTCGCGCTCGGCGGCGCGTTTAACAGCCGGATCAACATCAATCTGCGCGAAGACAAGGGCTACACATACGGCGCCCGGTCGTTCTTCCGCGGAACCGAAACCCGGGGCGAGTACACTGCCCAGGGCGGCGTGCGCACGAATGCGACGGACGCGTCGATCATTGAGTTCATGAAAGAGATCGACGCCTACGCTGAACGCGGCATCTCCGAGGACGAATTGGCCTTCACAAAGAACGCGATCGGCCAATCGGACGCGCGCAATTACGAGACACCGCGGCAGAAACTTGGCTTCCTGGCCGAGATTCAGCGCTACAATTTGTCTGACGACTTCGTCGATGCGCAGAACGCGATCCTCGCCGGGATTACGAAGGAAGAGATTGACGCCCTCGCGACCAAGCACCTGGCCTCCGACGACCTTGTCATTGTCGTGGTTGGCGACCGCGACGCCGTGATGCCAGGCCTGGAGGCGCTTGGCTATCCGATCGTTGAGTTGGATACAGACGGAAACCCGGTGACTGAGTGACGCTCGTCAAATCCAGAGATTAGCGAATGGGCGGTTCGATAGAACCGCCCATTTTACTTTTCGCCATTCCCTAAGCGAAGATGAAATCCGCCTCTGTGAAGTCGTCGGCGTTTGCGCCCTGGACGAGGATGGATCCG
>CAZQZC010000201.1:0-4427 GCA_964597685.1 uncultured Hyphomonadaceae bacterium
CATGGCGGCGCTGTTGAATTTCTGCGCCGTGGATCTCTCGGCCGTCTATTTCGACATCCGCAAGGACAGCCTCTATTGCGACGCGCTTGACGAACCGCGCCGGCGCGCCTGCCGCACCGTGATGGAGGACGTGCTGCAACGCCTGCTCTGCTGGCTGGCGCCGGTGATGCCGTTCACCACCGAAGAGGCGTTCCTGATGTCCCGCTTCGCCGAAGGGGTCGACAGCGTGCACCTTCTCCAATTCCCAAACACGCCAGCCGAGTGGCGCGATGAGGATCTCGCCGAACGTTGGGCGAAGATCTTTCGGGTTCGCCGGGTCGTCACCGGCGCGTTGGAGGTGGAGCGTCGGGAGAAGCGGATCGGCGCCTCGCTGGAGGCCGCGCCAGAGGTTTACATCAAGGACGAGGCGCTGATCGCCGCCTTCAACGGCGAAGACGCGGCCGACATTTTCATCACGTCAGACGCGACGCTGATCCCTGGCGACGGGCCGGGCGGATCGTTCGGGCTCGATGATGTCGAGGGCGTGACGGTGGTCCCAGCGAAGGCGGAAGGCGTGAAATGCGCCCGGTCCTGGAAGTATTTCGACCCGGGGGCCGCCGACGCCGATTATCCGGACATCACACCGCGCGACGCCGCCGCCGTGCGCGCATGGGATGCGGCCCATGGGTGAGCGCGTGTCCCTCGCCCTGCGCCTCGGCTTGGCCCTTGTCGCCGCGCCCCTGATCATCGTCGCCGACCAGGTCACGAAGTGGATGGTCCTGAACGAGCCGCGCTTCAACGCGCTTGGCTGTCTTGACGGGTCGCAGCCCTGCGGCGGGTTCGAGATATCGCCGATCATGGACCTGTCCATGGTCTGGAACCGCGGCATGAGCTTCGGCGCTCTGCAATCGGAAGGGATCATGCGCTGGGTCCTTTTCGCCATCACCGGGTTGATTGCGCTCGGCTTTCTGGTCTGGCTGCTCCGCGCTGAGCGGCGTTTGACGGCGATCTCGCTCGCCATGGTCGTCGGCGGCGCATTGGGTAACATGATCGATCGGGCGCGGTTCGGGGCGGTCGTCGATTTCCTGAATTTCTCAGACATTTACTTCGTCTGGGTGTTCAATATCGCCGACGCCGCCATCACTGTGGGCGCGGCCTTGCTGTTCCTGGATCAATTCTTGCTGTCACGTAATTCGAAGCAGCCTGGCGACGAACTGCCAAGCGGTGTAGACAAATCGCGCTGATGGACGAGGATTGGGTTATGAAAAAGTCATTGATTTTGCTCGTAACAGGCGTCTCCGCGACAAGTCTGTCGGCCTGTCTCGGCGGGGCGCCGCGCGCGCCGGATGAATTCCGCGTTGTCACCAAGGCGCCGCTTGAGGTGCCGCCGGAATACAATCTGCGCCCGCCGCGCCCCGGAACGATCTTACCGTCCGAGGTGTCCCAGGATCGCACCGACCAGGCCATCACCTTCGGCCAAGAGATCGGCACCACCGCCAGCGCGGCCGAACGCGTCCTCATTGCACGCGCCGGCGCCACGGCGGTCAGCCCCGTCGTTCGCACGCAGGTCGATTATGAGGAGGCCGGCGTGCTTCGCAAGAACCGCCGCTTCAGTGATCAGGTGCTCAGCTACACCGACAGCGGGGAGCCCATTCCCGACAGCGCCACGGGCGACGGCGACGTGACGATCGAACAATCCGGCGGCCCCCGGATCAAGCTGCCGGGCACATAAACCTTCGCCAGGCTCGAACCCGACTTTCGACCCCGGCCCAGTCCGGGGTAAACTGGCCGAATGGCTGATTCTGCGCACGCGCCCCTGCGGCCCGTTATCCGAAAACTTCCCCCAGACGCGGTCAACCGCATCGCCGCCGGCGAAGTGGTCGAGCGGCCGGCGGCGGCCGTAAAGGAGCTGGTCGAGAACGCCCTCGACGCCGGCGCCCATCGGATTGCGGTCTCCATCGAAGGCGGCGGCTTGAAGCGGATCCTGGTCGAAGACGACGGCTGCGGCATGGCGGCCGACGACATGCTGGTCGCGCTTGAGCGCCACGCCACCTCCAAACTGAACGCCGACGAAGCCGGGCGGATCGATCTTCTGAACATCCACACGATGGGCTTTCGCGGCGAAGCCCTGCCCTCCATCGCCAGCGTGTCCCGCATGAGTCTGACGGCGAAAGCGTCCGGCGAGGACGCCGCAGAGGTGTTCGTCGAGGCCGGCCGAATCGAAGGCCCCAAACCGGCCGCTTGGACCGGACGGGGACACACAGGCGCGCGGATCGAAGTGCGCGACCTGTTCCACGCAACACCCGCCAGACTCAAATTCATGAAGTCCGAGCGCTCGGAGACGAGCGCGGTCTCCGACGCCTTGCGCCGCCTGGCGATGGCGCGGGCCGACGTCGGCGTTTCGCTCGAAAGCAATGGACGATCGGTATTCCGATATGCCGCCGAAGCGGGCGACCTCGACACCGCGCGGCTCGCCCGCCTCGGCGCCATCATGGGGCGCGCCTTCAAGGAGAATGCGATCGCCATCGACGCCGAGCGCGACGGCGTGCGCGTCTCCGGGTTCGCTGGCCTGCCAACCCTCAATCGCGGCGCGTCGACGGCGCAATATCTGTTCGTCAACGGACGCCCCGTGAAGGATCGCCTGCTCGTCGGCGTGATCCGTGCGGCGTATCAGGACTTTCTCGCCCGCGACCGCCATCCCATGGCCGCCCTGTTCGTCGACCTCGATCCCGAAATGGTCGACGTCAACGTCCATCCGGCGAAGACCGAGGTGCGGTTCCGGGATTCGGGCAATGTGCGCGGCCTGTTGATCGGGGCGCTGCGCCATGGGCTCGCCGCGGCGGGGCATCGCGCGTCGACGAGTGTGGCGGGCTACGCCCTCGGCAAGGCGCGCGCGGAGCCCGACACCGCCTCGCTCTGGTCGGCCTCGCCGGCCCCGTCAGACGCCCCGCCCCGCCCGCCTCTTCAGGGCGACTACACCCCCCGCCCGGGCTTCGCCGAGCGTCGCGCGCCCACCTACGCCGCCGATCCAGCGCCCGCCGCCCGCATCGAACCGGACCCGCCCGCAGCGGAGGCCGCCGACTTCCCGCTCGGCGCGGCGCGGGCCCAGGTCCACGAGACCTATATCGTCGCCCAGACGGCCGACGGCATCGTCATCGTCGACCAGCACGCCGCCCATGAGCGGTTGGTCTACGAGGACATGAAACGTCAAATGGCCGAAGGCGGGGTGAAGCGTCAGGCGCTTTTGATCCCCGACATCGTCGAATTGTCCGACGAGGACGCCGCGCGCGTGCTGGCGCGGGCCGAGGAGCTCGCCGAGTTCGGCCTGGAGATCGAACCCTTCGGCGCAAGCGCCGTCTGCGTGCGGGCGACGCCGGCCCTCTTCGGCGACATGGACACCGCAGGCCTTCTGCAGGACCTCGCCGACGATCTCGCCGAATATGATGCCGGCCTCGCCCTGAAGGAGCGGTTCGAGGCGGTGATGGGCGACATGGCGTGTCGCGGCTCCGTCCGCTCCGGACGGCGTTTGACGGGGCCGGAGATGAACGCCCTTCTGCGCCAGATGGAGGCCACGCCCCATTCCGGCCAATGCAATCACGGCCGCCCGACCTATGTCGAGCTAAAGCTCGCCGATATCGAAAAGCTGTTCGGCCGCCGATAGGCGTGCTTTGATCCTCCGGCGCGTTCGCGCAAGCCTTGAAAGGCGTCCATGACGGATCAGACCGTCCGCCACATCGTCCTTGATCGGACCACCGCCCGGCCCGCCGCCTATCGCGGCGTTGGCTCCGAGATTGTGCGCTGGATCAGCCGCGCCTATTTGCGCCTGGCGGGCTGGCGCGTCCAGGGCGACTGGCCGGGTATCGGGACGGCCGTGCTGCTGGCCGCGCCGCACACCTCCAATTGGGACGGGCTGAACATGCTGGCGGTGGCCGGCCATTACCGGGTCAAGCTGCGCTGGATGGGCAAGGCGTCCCTGGCGAAGGGCGCGCTTGGCCCGCTGATGCTGCGCGCGGGGCTTGTTCCGGTCGACCGATCGGGCGGGCGCGATCTTGTCGAGCAATCGGCCCAGGCGCTGCGCCAGGCCGACGGCATGATCCTCGCCGTCGCGCCGGAGGGCACCCGCTCCAGCGTCACGCGGTGGCGCACCGGCTTCTACCGCATCGCCGAAGCCGCCGACGCGCCGATCATCATCAGCGTGCTGGATTACGGGGCCAAGACCGCAACGCTCAGCGGCGTTCTCACCCCGTCCGGCGATTACGAAGCGGACCTCGCCCTCATCGCCAGCCATTATGACGGCGTCCGCGGACGACGGGCGGAGAGCTTCTCAGTCGGGGATTAGGGGTTGTGGCTTTAGTCTGCTCGCGTCTGATCGGGGGGGGGGAGTCTTTTTGTGTGCTCGCTTCTGTTCGGGGCTTCGCCCCGGCCGCTGCGCCTGCGCCTTGCTTGTG
>CAZQZC010000202.1:0-4324 GCA_964597685.1 uncultured Hyphomonadaceae bacterium
GCACGAACGCCAGAGGCCGTCAGCCGACCCAAATTCAGATGAAAGGGCTCTAAACCTCACGCCGCAAGGGCGAAGCGCGACTCCTGCTCGATACAGACGGGACTGAGCCCCGCTTCCAGGTCGGCGACCAGCGCCTTGCGCGCATCGGAATCCATTTCAAGGGTGAGGAAAACCGTTTCAGCGCCAAACCGCTCGGCATCCGCGAGCGCCCAGATCGGCCGGACATCGTGCGGCCGGCCGGTCACCTCAACCACTTTGATCACACGCCAGCCATAGGTGTCCGGCGCGGCGAACACCGCGACACCCGGCGCGCGCGCCCAAGGATCGCTGGGAAAGACGCGCGTGAACGACGCCGCCCGGCCCGATAGTCCGCGAAATCTGACGTGTTGACACATGTTCCTGCTCCGTTCTTGAGCGTCATTCATATTCTGTTTTTGTTCTGGTGCAAGAATTTTTGTGTTAACAAGATCCTAACGCAAGAAACAGGATGTGAACGACAGGCTGTGGAAGCCCCTGCCGACGGGGCGAACCGGGGCGCGGCCCTGTGGATGAAATTGTGAATTCCGAAAGTCGCCGCCCAATCGTCGCGGTTGAGCCAAACCCACGCATCGTCGGCGCGACCGCCTTGAGGACGCGTTGAAGACGGCCAGCCGAGCCCCAGAGAGCTTTGGGAAAAAATGTGATCCGCCAAAAAGAACGGCGGGACGGCAGGATCAGGCCCGCCGCCCCGCCGCTAAGTGGCGCTCTGTTGCGAACACGGCGACGATCCGGCAGTGGGTCGCGCCGTCCAATTCGAAATCGACGCGCTTGGCGCCGAGATCGTAGAAGTCATGAATCACGTAGCCGACGCGTTCTTGAGGGACGCGTCCATGGATCTCGACTTCGCCAGCCGACGACCCGGATATTGATTCCGCGACCAGCCCAGCGGACATCGCGATGACTCCAGTTTTTTGTTCGCCCGCAGTCTTCGTAGATCGCCGAATAGGCGCGGTCTGTGCTGACGATCACACTTGGCGACTTTTTCACCGTCGTGCGTCGAAGCGCGCCATGACAGCGCATCGGCTTCGTGCCAGAATCCCAGGTCAGAGAGGCCCGATATGCAACAATTTCTCACCTACGGCTTCTATGCCGCGCTGGCCGGCGTCATGGTTGTTCTCGTCCTCGGCGTCACCAATCTGGTGCGCCAAGACGAAGCCCGTGTTTCACGCTCGAACCGATTGATGCGCATGCGCGTCGGGCTGCAATTCGTCGCCATCCTGTTCCTCGTTGCGCTGGGCGTGCTCGCCGGCGCGATCAATTTCGGAGGCTGAGGCGCACATGGTGAAGCTCGATAAGATCTATACCCGCGCCGGAGACGGCGGCGCCACGCGGCTCGCCACGGGCGAGAAGGTTGCGAAATGGGATTTGCGCGTCGCCGCCTATGGCGCGGTCGACGAGACCAACGCGGTTATTGGCATCGCAACCCTCGAGATCGAAGGCGACCGCACCCTGGCCCAGGGCCTGAACCGCATCCAGAATGACTTGTTTGACCTCGGCGCCGATCTCGCGACGCCGGATTCAGGGAAGGACCTTGGGTGGGAGCCTTTGCGCGTCTCGGAAACGCAGGTCGCTCGGCTGGAAACCGAAATCGACGAGATGAATCTGCAGATCCCGCCGCTCGACTCCTTCGTCTTGCCGGGCGGATCGGCGCTCGCCGCAGCCTTGCACCTCGCCCGAACGACTGCGCGCCGGGCGGAACGGGCCGTCGCCGAACTGGCGGACGCGCAGGCGGGCGCAGTGTCGCCCCCGGCGCTCGCTTACATCAATCGCCTGTCAGATTGGCTGTTCGTCGCCGCCCGACGGGCCAACCGCAATGGCGAAAGCGATATTAAGTGGATTCCGGGAGCGAACCGCTAGCCGTTCAGTCCGTCGAGCCATTCGACAATCAGTTTCATCGCGCCTTCATCGAACGTGACTTCGATATTGAAGTATTCCGCGGGTGCACCGGTTTCAGCGGGTTGAAACAGATGATTCAGCCCTGCGAGGGTCTCCGTTCGCGACCCGCCATGGGTTAGCGCGCCCTCCATTGCTGGGGCGTTCGCTGCGGCAGACACCTGAAGATCTTTCTCCCCGTAGAGGGCGAGCACCGGTCCGTCGTATTCAGCCAGCGCCGGGACCGGATCATAGTCTGCAACCCAATTCATCCAGGGTGACGCGAACTGCTTCGTTTGTGCTTCGACCTGCGCATCAGGCAAGTCTTGGGAAGCCAGATAAGCCCTCAATCGAGCCTCCCGCGCGTCAGGCGACGCCTCGTCCAAGATCTCGAGGACGCGCGTAAGCTGCGCTGTCTGCAAGTCCAGGACCGCTTCCGGCACGCCGCTGGCCGCGCCAATCTCACGTCCCTGGAGCACGATCACGTCGCCGAGGGGTTGCGTCGGTCCGGCCAGCAGAACCATGAAGTCCGGGCGTTCGTCGGCCGCGGCCAGGGGCGCGATCAACCCTCCCTCGGAATGCCCCAGGTAGCCGGATCGCGACCCATCGACGTCCGCCCGATCCCGCAGCCAAGCCAAAGCGGCGGCGGCGTCTTCTGCAAAGTCGGCCGACGTGGCCGCTTCGAAGTCGCCGCTACTTTCGCCCACGCCTCGGTCGTCGTAGCGCAAAACAGCGTAGCCGGACCGGGTTAGATAGTCTGACAGGACCAGAAATGGTTTGTGGTCGAGCAATTCCTCGTTCCGATCCTGCGGACCCGAACCGGAAATGAGGACCAGCGCAGGAAAGACGCCGTCGCCGTGCGGGCGCGTGAACTCGCCGGCAAGCGTAACGCCCTCTGCGCCACCCGGGAGTAAGACCGTCTCGATAACATAGTCACGCGCCATAACGTCTTCCTGCGGACGCTTCGGCACGACGGCGTCACCCGCCTCGCTGCGCTGAAGAATGAGCGGCATGGCCAATCCTTGAACGAAGTTCCCGGACAAATTCTCATCATCTGGCTCTAGCGCCACTTCAGCCCCGATGCTCTGGAACGAGGCCTTAAACGCGCCGTCCTCGACACGCGCGTTCTCGCCCTCGATACCGAAGGCGCCCTGGCTTGGACTGTCCAGCGTCACAGCGTAGCCGCCGCCTTCGGTCTCCTGGGAAATATGCAAAACAAGGGGAAGCTCAACGCCCGCAGGGGTTTCTAAATCGCCGGACCAATCGCCGACGAAACTGGGCGTCGCTGCAGCCGAAGCTGCTTCAATCGACGTCGCCTGTTGTGTCTCCGTGGCATCGCGTTGGCCGCAGGCTGAGAGCAAGACCGCCGCCAAAGCCCAAAACAATCCCTGTTTCATGGTGCGTCCTTTCCCCTTAATTAGCAACAATGCTAATTGAAGTTGACTGACTTGGCAATCGCCCTCACCCAATTGAGAATTGACGGGGCGGTCGTGGAGGGGATCCTGCCCCAAACAGAAATGGGAGCGAGGATTATGGGCAGATTGCGGCAAGCGCCGGAGGCGAAACAGGCGGAGCTTGAAGCGGAATTCGCCATGCTGAAGGCGGCCATGGGCTTCGTTCCAAACTCCGTGCGCATTATGGCGCACAATCCCGCCATCGTGCGGGGGTTCATGGCGCTCATGGCGCCGGTTATGGGCCCGGGGGCGACGATCGACCGCGGTTTGCGCCAGATGATCGCGCATGTCGCTAGCGCGGCGGCGGGCTGCAGGTATTGTCAGGCGCACACGGCCGAAGGCGCAGAGCATTCCGGCGTTTCGGCCGCGAAGATCGAAGCGCTGTGGTCCTACGAGACCAGCGATCTGTTCACTGAGGCGGAGCGCGCGGCGCTGAGCCTCGCCCAAGCCGCAGGATCGGTTCCAAACCAGGCGAAAGACGCTCATTTCGGGGCGCTGAAAGACCATTTCAGCGAGGCGGAGATCGCGGAGATCGTCGCTATCGTCTCGGTGTTCGGTTTCCTCAATCGGTGGAACGACACCTTGGCGACGCCGCTGGAAGAAACCCCGCTCGCCTTCGCTGAAGCGCACCTGAGCCAGCGCGGATGGACCGTCGGGGCCCATGGGGCGGCTTGAGACAAAGTGCCGCTTACGCAAACGTCAACTTGACCCAAGCCAACCGCGCTTATACCCGCTAGACAATACGCCAAATTGGTAGATCCTGCCTTACGGATCGCCTCAGCGCGCCGTCGCCGCGACATCAAATTGGAGCCAAGTCATGAAGGTGCTCGTCCCCGTCAAACGGGTCATCGATTATAATGTGAAGGTCCGTGTGAAGCCCGACCAGAGCGGCGTCGACCTTGCGAATGTGATAATGTCGATGCACGCCATCGACGAGATCTCCGTCGAGGAGGCCGGTG
>CAZQZC010000203.1:0-4301 GCA_964597685.1 uncultured Hyphomonadaceae bacterium
CGGACAGATCAAAGACCGCGACGAGGTCATCGGCAATCAGACCCGGGCCAAGGTGGTGAAGAACAAGGTCGCGCCGCCGTTTCGCCAGGTCGAGTTCGACATCATTTACGGCGAAGGCATTTCCAAAACCGGCGAATTGATCGATCTCGGCGTTAAAGCGGACATTGTCGACAAATCGGGATCCTGGTATTCCTACAATGGCGACCGCATTGGCCAGGGGCGCGAAAAAACGCGTCAGTTTCTAAAAGACAATCCCGCCATAGCCGACCAGATTGAGGAAGCTGTCAGACGGAACGCCGGCGTTATCGCCGACGATCTGCTGGCCAACGATACCGACGATCAAACCGCGCAAGAGGCCTGATCGGCTTGGCGCAACGCGTCACGCCCGTTATATCGCCCGAATTTGCAGCAATGCGCGGCTCTGAGAGCTTCCTGAGACCGCGCTGCAATTGCGGAGAGTGTCTTCCATGACCGGCGTCAACGACCTGCGCGAGGCCTTTTTGTCGTTTTTCGAAACGCACAATCATGTCCGCAGCCCCTCAGCGCCCCTCGTGCCGGACAATGATCCGACCCTGCTCTTCGTCAATGCGGGAATGGTTCCATTCAAAAATATCTTCACAGGGTTGGAAACACCGCACTCAAGGCGAGCGGCGTCGTCTCAAAAGTGCGTCCGCGCCGGCGGCAAGCATAGCGACCTCGACAATGTAGGCTATACTGCGCGCCACCACACGTTTTTCGAATTGCTGGGGAATTTCTCGTTCGGCGATTATTTCATAGAGGTTGCCATCGCGTTCGCCTGGGAGTTTATCTCGAAGGACCTTGCGCTCCCCCCTGAGAAATTGCTCGTCACTGTCTACGCCGACGACGAGGAAGCGGCCGCGCTTTGGAGAAAAATCTCCGGATTTGCAGACGACAAGATCATTCCCATCGCCACCTCGGACAATTTTTGGTCGATGGGCGACATCGGCCCCTGCGGCCCGTGCTCTGAGATCTTTTACGATCACGGCGCCGACATTCCTGGCGGACCGCCAGGAAGCCCCGACGAAGACGGCGACCGATTTGTCGAAATTTGGAATCTGGTCTTCATGCAATTCGACCAGACCGCAAACGGCGCCCGGACACATCTGCCCCGCCCCTCCATCGATACGGGAATGGGCCTCGAACGCATCGCAGCCGTGCTTCAAGGCGTTCACAACAATTACGACATCGACCTCTTTCGAGCGCTGATCGCTGCAGCGGAGGAGGTGTACGCCACGCATGCGTCGGGCGACGCTTTGGCGTCGTTTCGCGTCATCGCAGATCATTTACGGGCGAGCGCCTTCCTCATGGCCGACGGGGTCACGCCGTCGAATGAAGGGCGCGGCTACGTGCTGCGCCGAATCATGCGCCGGGCCATGCGCCACGGCCACATGCTGGGGGCGCGAGAGCCGGTCATGCATCGCCTTGTGGACGCGTTGGCGTCCGAAATGGGGGCGGCCTATCCCGACCTCATCCGCGCCCGCCCGGCTATCGAAAGCGCCCTGGAGCAGGAGGAGGCGCGGTTCCAAAAGACGCTCGGACGCGGGTTGGCCTTGCTGGACGAGGCCGCGGCGCCCCTCGGCGAAGCGGGAATGTTGCCCGGCGAAACCGCTTTCAAGCTCTATGACACTTATGGATTTCCGCTCGACTTGACCCAGGACATTCTGAGGGCGCGTGGATTGGAAGTCGACGAGGCGGGATTCGAAACCGCAATGGCGCGGCAGAAGGCCGGATCTCGGGAGGCCTGGCAGGGGTCGGGCGACGCCGGAAGCGATGAAATCTGGTTCGATATCGCCGGCGCAGTCGGACCGACCCGCTTCACAGGCTATGACGCTCCAGGCGTTCGGGGCGAGAGCTTGATCGCCGCCATCGTTCAGGACGGTCGGCGCGTTGAGGAGGCCGGCGATGGCGCGATCGAATTGGTGTTCGAAGCCACGCCGTTCTATGCCGAGAGCGGGGGTCAAGCCGGCGACCGGGGCGAGATTCGGTTTGCGTCGGGCGCGCGCGTGCTCGTTCGCGACGTTCAAAAACGCGCCGGCGCGGTATTCGTCCATATCGGCGAGGTGATCGAGGGGTCCATCCAGGTTGGCGACATGGCTGAATTGCACGTCGACGCCGGCCGCCGCACGCGCATCCGCGCGAATCATTCCGCAACCCATTTGCTGCACGCTGCATTGCGCGACGTCCTGGGTCCGCATGTGGCGCAACGCGGCTCGCTGGTTGAAGAGGATCGACTTCGCTTCGATTTTTCGCACGCCCAACCGGTGAGCCCCGCGGAGATCGAAGCCATCGAAGATCAGGTTAACGCGGTGATCCGCCAGAACACCGCCGTCGACACGCAAATGATGGCGCCGGACAAGGCGATCGAAGCCGGGGCGCTCGCCTTGTTCGGTGAAAAGTATGGCGATGAAGTCCGCGTTCTCACAATGGGCCGCGGCCTCGCCGACGCTGATACTCCCTATTCTGTCGAATTGTGCGGCGGCACCCATGTGGCGCGAACGGGCGATATCGGACTTCTGTCCATTGTATCAGAAAGCGGCGTGTCGGCCGGGGTCCGTCGTATCGAGGCGGCGACGGGCGCGGAAGCGCTCGCCTTTCTCAAGGGCCGCGGCCAGATCGCCGTCGACCTGGCGGAGCGTTTGAAGACGCCCTTGAAGGATCTTCCTCAACGGGTCGCGGGCCTGGTCGAGGAGCGACGCAACCTTGAGCGCGCGCTCGCAGACGCCAAGAAGACGATCGCCCTGGGCGGCGCGGGCGGCGGCGGTCCGGCGGCGCCGGAGGACATCGGCGGCGTCAAGCTGATTGCGCGGATCGCCGAGGGCGTGGGAGGCAAGGATTTGCGCGGATTGGTCGACGCCGCCAAGGCCGATTTGGGATCTGGCGTCGCCATGTTCGTCGGGGTTGCGGACGGCAAGGCCGCGATCTCGATCGGCGTGACCGACGATCTGGTTGAACGCTTCTCGGCGGTGGATCTTGTCCGTGTCGCGAGTGCGGCCGTCGGCGGCAAGGGGGGCGGCGGCCGGCCCGATATGGCCCAAGCCGGCGGCCCGGACGGAGATAAAGCCGAGGCCGCGTTGGAGGCCGTGCGCGCATCGCTGCGCGCATAGTCCGCGACGGGGCCACGCCCGCTTGCAAAGCGGCGCCTTGTGCGGGGCCGGGACCATCGCCATTTGCGCCACATGGGCGAAAAGCGCGGGCACGACCTAGAGCCCTTTCATCCGAATTTATCGGCCCCGAGGACCACGGCCCGCCGGCGGGCTATTGGGCCTTCATCAAGGACCCTGACGGCCACCACCTCGAAATCAGCTGGGGCCAGGACGTTGCGCTTCACATCGAAGCGGCGCGCTCACGTTCGGGCTGACCACACCCCTTCGGCTCAGCTCACGCGGAGACATGGTCTCACAAGGCGCACGCCATCACGATGTCGTCGTAGACGACGCCGCCGACATCGAATTTTCGTACGCCAATCTGCTCGAACCCAAACCGGCGGTAAAAGGCGACCGCGCGGCGATTGCCTTCATATGTCCCCAATAGAAGGCGGCGGGCGCCGGCGTCACGCGACGCATCTTGAACGGCGACCATCAAAGCCTGGCCAATTCCGGATCCATGGCGGCGCGACAGGACATAAATCCGCTTGAGCTCGAGATCGCTCGAAGACGTCTCAAGCGGCAAGTCTGGCGGACAGAGGACGGCATATCCGACCGGCGCGTCAGTCGGCGTGTATTCGGCCAGCCAGCACGCCGTATCGTCAGCGGCGAGAAAGCCGTCATAAACGCGCCTGGAATGCTGGCGTGTGCAATGGGCGACCATGGCCGAGCCGACGATGACTTCGGTGTAGGTCTCAACGAACGTCGCCACGCCGATATGGGCCAAGGCTTCGGAATCTTCGGGCCCGGCGCGGCGAATCTTGAAGGACGTCACGCGATATCCTTTGACGACAATCGGCGGCGGGCGAGGCCGCCGCCGGTCCGCCGGTTTCGCGCGGGCCTTAGCCCGCCGCCATCGCGTTCTCGAAATTGTCTGCGACGGCCTCGAGGAAGCCCTCGGTGGTGAGCCATTCCTGGTCGGGGCCGACGAGGAGGGCGAGGTCCTTGGTCATCTGGCCGCCCTCGACCGTACTGATGATCGTGGCTTCCAGCGTCTCGGCGAACTTGGTCACCTCAGGCGTGCCGTCCAAGCGGCCGCGATGGGCGAGGCCGCGCGTCCAGGCATAGATTGACGCGATCGAGTTCGTGGAGGTCGCTTCGCCTTTCTGGTGGTTGCGATAGTGCCGGGTCACCGTG
>CAZQZC010000204.1:0-4238 GCA_964597685.1 uncultured Hyphomonadaceae bacterium
CGGCTCCGGCGGGAATCAGGCCTCGAAGGCCTGGAAGGATATCTGGGGCTGCGGCCAAGGCATCGGCGCTGTAAGACAACGCCTATCCACCGCCGACTACGTCACCCAATTAGAGCGTGAATACGTTGCCGCTATTACAGATCTCACCGATTTCGCGAAGCGGATTCAGGCGGTCTGACCAAGCGTTTATCCGACACCCGGCCGCGCCAGGGCAGGGTAGGGGCGTCTTTGAAGGAGGCCCCCTATGTCAGATCTCGTCGGGCTCGCCGCCAGCGCGGCAAGCGGCGGAGTATTCGGCCTGTTCGGCACCGCCCTTGGGCGTGTGGCGTCTTTTTTCGAGCGCCGTCAGGAGCACAAGCAGGAGCGCGCCCGCTGGGACCATGAGGCCGGCTTGCGCGAACTCGACATGCGCGCAAAGCGTGAAGCGACAGAGGGCGAGATTCGACTGGCTGACACGAGCGGCAGCTGGGCCGGTCTGAAAGCGTCCATGGACGCCGACGCCGCCATCGACGGGTCATACGCCTGGGTTTCCGCCGTGCGGGGGCTCACGCGACCGGCTTTGACACTGCTCCTGTGGGTGATTGCGGGTGCGATCTTTCTCGGCGCCGACGAAGCGGGGCGCGCCGCGATCACCGAGACGGCGACGTTCGCGGCGACAGCGGCGACGTTGTGGTGGTTTGGCGACCGCGGTCCGCACCGGGCGATCGGCGGTCGTTAAGGCGTTCGGCGCCGTCCTGTCTCAGACGTCCCCGTCGGACACTTTCCAACTGAGCGCCCATATCGATCCGCATTGCGCTGGACCGCGTCCACGGGTGATAACGCGATAGACGCCGCTCTCAGGCATCGTGAATGAAAACCGACCTTGGCCGGATTCCCTAACGCGCTGGCGGTAATCAGTGCGATTGGGGAGGCGTTTCAGCGCGCCGGCAAAGTCAACGGACACCGATAAGCTGCCGCACTCGGTTTGGAACAGATAGTCGAAGACCACCTTGTCGCCCTTTTGAACGTAGAATTCGGACAAGCCTTGGCGTTCGCCTACGCGAATGCGACGATCGAACAACGTGCTCGTCAATTGAGACTTGCTAAACGGTCGGAACGCCTTGGACGTCGCCATGTATTCGGCGCCGACGATGGGCAGGCCTTTGGCCGGCGCCGCGAGTTTGTAGCCGAGCATCGACACAACCGCTGCGCCCAATAAAACCGGGTATTTCGCAGGTCCGTCGATACGAAGCATCCCGGCAAGCCTTAGAGCTATATCCATGTATTAAGTGTGACACGTTGAAATTAAAATCGAGTATAGCGTAATTGAAAAGTCTACTCTGGGATCCCGCCGACTGACTTCCCAACATTGCTGTCGCTTGCGGTTCGGGCCAATTAGGATCCGACGAAAACGCAGAGGGGCGACGGCCATGACGGGTGACTTCATTCTCGTGATCGACGAGGGCACGACATCGACACGGGCGATGATCTTCGACCGCACCCTTCGCCAAGTCGCCGTCGCCCAGGCTGAAATCGACCTCTCGTTTCCCGCCGACGGCTGGGTCGAGCAGGACGCTGACGCGATTTGGGCGCAGACATGCTCCGTCTGTCGCGCTGCTATCGCGCAAATCGGCGGGGTGGAGCAGGTCGCAGCGATCGGCGTGACGAACCAGCGGGAAACAACGATTATTTGGGATCGTGCGACGAGCGCGCCCATAGCCCCAGCGATCGTATGGCAGGACCGCCGAACCGCCGGCATGTGCGAGCGCTTGCGAGCCACTGGCGGCGAGCAAGCGGTTCACGACGAAACCGGATTGTTGTTGGACCCCTATTTCTCGGCCACCAAAATCGCCTGGCTGCTCGACAACACGCAGGGCGCTCGAGAACGCGCGCAGGCTGGCGATCTCGCCTTCGGCACCGTCGATTCATTTCTGATGTCCCGGCTGACCGGCGGGCGGGCCCACGTCACCGATGTGACCAACGCCTCGCGCACATCGCTCTATCGCTTGGGCTTAGGGGCGGCGGGCGCGTGGAGCGCGGACATGCTCGACCTGTTCGATGTTCCGCGCGCGCTGTTGCCGGACGTGCGCCCCAGCGGCGGCGCGTTCGCCGAGACCGACCCGAAGGTGTTCGGTCGCGCCATACCGATCCTTTCCGCGATCGGCGACCAGCAGGCCGCGCTGGTGGGGCAGGGATGTTTGACCCCGGGTGCGGCGAAGATCACCTATGGAACCGGGGCGTTCTTGGTCGCCAACACCGGGGGCGATCGCCCGCGCTCAGCCCATCGGCTACTCGGCACGGTCGGTTACGAGACGGCCGGTCGCGGGGCTTTCGCGCTTGAAGGATCGATCTTCAACGCCGGCACGGTGGTGAAATGGCTGCGCGACGAGCTGGGCCTTGTGTCCGAGGCCGCCGACACGGAGGCGATGGCCGCCGGCCTGCCCGATAATGGGGGGGTGTATTTCGCGCCAGCCTTCACCGGTCTCGGCGCGCCCCATTGGAACGCCGAGGCGAGGGGGGTGATCACAGGGCTTACTCGCGGAGTCCGCGCGGCGCACATCGTGCGGGCGGGGCTCGAAGCCGTGGCGTATCAGACGCGGGATTTGCTCGACGCCTTCGCCGCCGACAACGCCGCAGTGTCGGTCTTGAAGGTCGATGGCGGGATGGCGGCCAATGATTGGCTGATGCAATTCGTCGCCGATATCTGCGACGTGACGGTCGAGCGGCCGGCCTACACCGAAATGACGGCGCTCGGCGCGGCCAAACTCGCCGCCGCAGAGCTTGGATGGGGGCGGTTGGAGGCTCTCGGCGCGGAGCAGAACGCGACCCGATTCACCCCAAGCCTGGACGATGAGCGCCGCGGCGCGCTGTTGCGAGGGTGGCGCGCGGCGTTGAGGGCGACGGTTGTTTGAGGGGGAACTTTTTAGCGCGGCGCCGCACTCGCAGCACCACCCTTTCGAACTGGAATCGCCTCGCCAGGCTATATTGCGTCGATGGCCACCTCAGCATTTTGAATAAGACGCGAGATTCGCTGGCTTCGCGCTTCGCAAAAAAGAGAAAGGCCGGGGCGGTGTGGCCCCGGCCTTTCGTTCGTTCATGTCCCGCGGAACTTAGAAGCGGTAATTGAAAGACGCCACAAAGCTGCGGCCGATGCCCGTGGTACCAATCTCAGGCTCCGCAAAGCGATCCAGCAAATTGTTCACCACAATGCGGCCGGTCAGCTTGTCGCTGATCTGGTAGCTCACATTATAGTTGAAGATGTTAATCGCCGGATTTGTGAACGCCGTATTTTGGTCCGCAATCGCGGTTTCTTGCACGTCGTCGATTGTTGGACGGGTGTGGAACCACTGGATTGTGTGAGAAAACCGATCAATCCGATGCGTCGCCGTGAGCCGGGTTTCCACAGGTGCGAAGCCAGGCTGGCCCTGGAGTTCTGTAATGATATCCGAGCTGAAATCACCGCTCGTCGGCGTTGTCTGGAACCGGTTCAGGTAGTAAACATTTCCGTTAAAAAACAGATCACCCAGATCGATGTTCTTAAGGAACGACCGGCCTGACAGGGCCTTATCCAAGCTCATCCGGTAGTCGACGTTGATGTTCAGAGCACTAAGGCGCTGACCGCCCGCGTTGGTGCCCTCTCCGATCAAAAAGGCGAGCGTAAAGAGCTCCTGCCCGAGAGACGGAGTCCCTGGACCCGCAATTGCCGGGACAGGGTTGCCAGTGATCGGATTGACTGTCGGAATAATGAATGAAGACGTGTCGTCTGGATCCGGAACTGACAGGATCACATTTTCACAAGCCGACGCCGTCCCGATCACCGTATTCGGGAAGCCTGGCGAGTCAAAGCAACCGTCCGCGGTCAAGAACGATCCGTCGATCTCATCTTCGAGATTCAACGACACCCAGTCCGCCGACAGTGTGAGGCTGTCAACCCACTTGCTGTCGATCCAATTGTCCGCTTCCAGAACGAGACCGATCGTCCAATTGTTGGACGTCTCGTTAAGAATAGCGGGGTTAGGAAGCACAGCGGCCGGCGTTACCGACGGTCCTGGAAGCAAGCCTGCCAAGACTGCAAGGTCAAGTGTCGGAACGCCCGGCAAGTTCTGTGCGTTTACGCTATCGGCAAACGCTTCGCAGCTTGGGACCCGCAAATCGGTGCCTTCGGCTTGGAAAATGCCGTTACAGGCGAAGAGCTGTCCGATCGGGCCCACAAACCCAGTTGCGGCCGCACCGAACAAATCCACCACCGAGGGGGAGCG
>CAZQZC010000205.1:0-4200 GCA_964597685.1 uncultured Hyphomonadaceae bacterium
ACGCCGCTGAACACCTGATCGGTATTGCGCGAGACGCCCCGGCCGAAGCCGCCGATCACGCCGGCGACCAGCGCTTTGGAGACGATGTCGCCTTCCCGGCTGACGACCCGCCCGCGCACGCCGACCTTGCCCAGCTGGGCGACATAGCCCTCCACCGGGCTCTCGGCGATCTCGCCGCCGCCCCGCTCGCAGGTGATCTTCTGGAGCTTCACATAGACCCGATCGCTGGAGAGCTCGGCATGGGCCGCCCCGTTCACCAGGCACCCGGTGAGTTCGACGCCGAGGCGTTGGCCCTCCTCGAGCACGGAGAAGGCGGGGCCGGTGATCCGCAAGAGCACCGGCTTGGGGTCGGCCGAAAGCCGCACGCCGGTCGACATGTCGACGCCGACCAGCACGTGCGCCTCGGCGTAGGCGTTGGGCGGCACATAGTCGCCGCGGCCGGTGTGGAACACCGCCGGCTCCAGCACGCCCGTCTCCACCCGCGCCGCCGCCGGCTCGAAAGTGAGGATCTGGACGCTGCGCGGATCAGGCTCGACCATGATGGAAGGAGGTTGGGGCGTCACCAGGGGAGAATCGGCGACGCCCCGCCGCCCGAAGGGATCGCCGGGGGCGGAACTCGGGGGGACCGGCGATGTCGGGGCGGTTTCGGGGAATGCGGGAGCACCAGCGCTCGCGCCGGCCTCGGCCGCGACGACGCGGCCGGCCATGTCGGTGAGCGCGGCGTTGGCGGAGTCGCGGGTCTGCTGCAGGTCCGCACGCGCCGCGGCGAGGTCCATCTCGCGCGAGCGCAGGGCTTCGGCGATGCGGCGGTTCGATTCCTCCAGCCGGCTGATCGCGCCCTCGACCGCCGACAGCCGCGTGCCGGTCTCGGAGAGAAAGTCGTCGGCCATGCCGGGCGGGTTGATCACGTCGGTCATGGCCCGGCGGCGGCGCAGATCCTCCGCGCGGGACTGATTGTCGGTCCGCTCGCCGGAGAACACCCACACCGCGCCGGCGGCGACGCCCGCCGCTGCGGCGAGAGCAAGGCCGATACGCTGGGCGGTCCGGCGCTTCTGGTTCTCCACGCTCACCGGCCCAGCCCTCCGCCGGAGGTCGCCGCCGCCCGGTCGACGACCAGCACGGTGAGGCTCTCGCGGGGACCAAGGCTCCGCGGACCTTTGATCGTCACCGCCAGGACGCCCGGAGCCATGAACGCGCTCTCATCGACGGGGACGGTCCCACGCGAGGGATTGCGCACCGTGAGAACACGCCCGGTGAGGTCCGGGCCCTCATGAAGCGCTCGTACCGTGAGGCGCAGGCTCCCGGCCGCGCGCTCGCGCTGCAGAGGGCGGTGAAGGGTGAAGCCGTCGGACACCTCGCCGGTCCACATCGCCCGCGTCAGCTCGACGATCCGCGCTTCCAGCGGCGCCTCCGCCGCGGCCCGCTCGGCCCGTCGGCGGGCGATATCGGGGTTGCGGATCTCGATCTGGGTCGAGGGCGTGTCGCGCGCCGCGAGCTCGATCTGGTAGGTGAAGCCCGCCCGCGTGGTGACGAAGAAGCTCGCCGCGCCCGGCCGCTCGCCATGTCTCGGGTCGCGTTCGAGCGTCAGATAGAGATCGCCGGTCGCCGGCTCATGCTGGATCGAGAAGCCCGGACCGCCCCCGCCCTGCGCCATCTGCACCGAGGCGGCGGCGTCGCCGGCGAAGGTCAGGCGGGTGATGCCCGAAGCGCTGACGAACCCGCTGACCACCCCGCCGTCGCGGGCGTCGATCAGCTGCTCGGCTTGGGCCGCAGCGGCCAGCGCCAGCACGGCTACGACCGCGCCTGCGGCGTGGATGAGACGCCTCATGGCTCTCTCTCCTCGTCGGATTGGGTGATGGGGGCTGTCGGCGCCACCGCGTCGTCCGGATCGATGGGATAGAAGTCGTCGAGCCACAGGCGCATCGCCTCGAAACGCCATTTGGCCGCGTAGACCACCTCCTCTTTCGACACCCGGTCGGGCCCGAGATAGGTGTGCAACTCGCCGCGGATCTCCGAATAGAGGCCGGCGGGATCGACATAGATTTCCGAGGGATAGAAGACGGTCGACGTCTTGGTCGCGATCAGCCGCCGCTCGGTCTGCATCAGCGCGGCCTCGATCTCCCCGTGAGTCGACGGGTGCGCCAGACGCAGAATGTTGTCGCGGAAGTAGGAGAGGTTGTGCGGGTGTCGGTTGAGAAAGAGCCCGGTGATGTCCCGCGTGACCTGCTCGAGATATTCCGGGCTCGGCGCGGTTGACGACAGGGTCGTCTCGGCGAGCAGCGTCGGCATCAGGATCACCCGCGTCTCGCGCGTCGTGGCGAGATAGCTGAGGAGCAGCACCGCCAGCGCCAGGATGAGCGCGAAGAGGGCCAGCATGTTGCGCTGGCGCAGGGTCGTCTTCAGGCGCGCATATGAGATCTGGGCCTCCATCCCCGGCTACCCCACGAGGTCGCGCTTGTAGGAGGCGAGCGTGCGCTTGAAGGAGAAGAGCCCCGACGGCGCGATCCAGTAGAGGGCGTAGCGCACGAGGTTCAGGCTCTCGCCGCGCTTGAATTTCTTCAGCGCATAGACGCCGGCGAACCCGGCGAGAATGCCCGGCACGAAGCGCCCCAGAAGGATGCCGGCCATGAACCCGCCGATGAGAACGACGAACTCGTCCACGGTCCAGAAGGCGAGCTTTTCCGGCTCGTCCAGAGTCGCAGGGATGCGGTATCGGTCGCTCGTCGCCATGGATCGCGTGAGGCCGTACGCGGTCGATTGCGCGGGTCCCTTCCGCCATGCCCTGGACCCATGCGCGTGCTCGATCACATCAGCGTTCCGGCCTCGCTCCTTTTCTCAAACAAACAATTAGATGACGGCGGTCACGGACGACTGGACGATCGGCCCGCCGATGCCGGCGGCGACGCCGACGGCGATGGGCACGCCCACATGTCCGAGGGACCAGCCGGAGGTCGCCATGCGCACCACGCCGTAGGCGAGGCTTGTGAGCGCGGCGAGCTTGCCGGCCGAGCCGTTGATGTAGCCGGCGACCGTGGTCACCGCCGTGTCGAAAGTGGCGTCCGCGCCGGCGAGCGCGGGAGCCGCCGCGCACGCAAGCGCCGATAGCGCGAGCAGCCCGAAGGCCGCCCTCTGCATCGCCTGCTCACGGCGCAGTGATAGGTGGGGTGGATGCACTGAGTTCCTCCATGTCGCGAAGACGGCGACGCTCGCCGCTGGAAGAACTCAAGTTCAAATGTTCGCTGAGCACAACGAGGAAGAGATGTTGTATTGAGGTGGCGCAATGGCTCACTGCCGACAATACGTCACCAACAACATCATATTTTATCTTTCACCATAATTACATGTCATTTCTTGGAGGAGATCTGCATTCTTCTCATCGTTTTGCTTAAGAGGCGTAACGTCACCCCCCAGCGCCGATACGCCACTTTCACGTTTTCGTTACCTGGAGAACCGGTAGGCGCCTCAGCTGCAGCCCTCGGCGCTGTGCCGAGCATTATCTCCTGCACATGAGCGCCGGCTTTGGGTGAACGAGATGCCATAGGAATTCTCTCAAACCCGCGGGCGTGCATCAATCAATTGGCGCCCATGGCCCGCGTCGGATAGGAATTTCTGCCGGAAAATTCAGGTCACACAAAATAAGAATGAAGAAAAATTGAAGACAAATATCCGAAACTTCTCTTCAATCTCCATGATCTCTATCTAAATCGTTTTCCTTACTGGCCGGTTTTGCTGGATTACAATAGGTTAATCGTGCGCCGATCATCTGCACGCATGAGCTGTGCGGCTTCATGCTTTCTCAACAGATAGGACAGGCGCGATGCCGAAACGATCCGAACCGCCGACACCCGAAAACCGCTGCATCAGACGCCGCATCGGCCGCATGCTCAAAGCCGGCCGCGTCGTCGCCGACCTCTCCCAGGCCCAGGCCGCCCTGTTCATGGGACTTGGCCACCGCACGACCATCGCAAAACACGAGAGTGGAGAGCGCGAGCCGACGCCGGCGCAGCTGTGCCAATATGGGCGGCTCTATCGAACGCCGCCGGGGGCGTATCTGGCGTTCGCATGCGCGGCCATTGACGACGACGAGCTGGAGCCGCTCACACGCAACGAGATCCAGTTCGCGACAGCGCTCATCGAGCTCGCCGAGCAGATCACCGACCCGACGGAGCGGCTGCACATTCTCAGAGGGTTGCAGATGAC
>CAZQZC010000206.1:0-4094 GCA_964597685.1 uncultured Hyphomonadaceae bacterium
CGCCATTGCGGCGTCGAACTGGTCATCTGCGAACGGCAAGGCTTCCGCCACGCCCTGGCAGGCTACTGCCGCGCCGGCTGGGCGTTGGGCGATCATCTCGGCTGACGGCTCAAGCGCAACGACATGTCGGTCCGCAGGTTCGTAAGATCCTGCGCCGGCGCCGATGTTCACAACAGACAAAGCGTCGCCGAGCGCTCGGAGGATCGTCTGGGCGATTCTCGGGTCCGGTTGGCGGCGGTCCGCGTAGCCAACCCCGATCTTGTCGTAAAGCGCGCTCATTGGGCTGCCATGCTCGGATATCGGCTTGTCATTTTAGGCTGTATCCAACCTGCGGCGATGTCCACATTAGAGCTTGGCGAGCATTTGACCCATCTCAACGCCTGGGCGAGGAGATGGGTCAAGTCTTGATCCGGGCTGACTGAGCGTTGTTCAGGTCGCTGGCGCGGGAGCGGGTTGCGCGATCTGGCCTTTGACGGGGTCTGGCAAGAGGATCGCTGGTGTGCTGTCGGCGCTCCGGGCGTCGGCGACCAGTTCAGCGGTCCGCGTCTCCACTGCAGATTCCAAGCGCTTCAGAAAGTCGTCTTTATCGAGGCCGGGCGGAATGGGCTCAAGGAACTCGACGATGGCGCGGCCGGGCGTTTTTTTCATCTCCTCCTGCTGCCAGAAGACGCCGAGATTTGTCGCCACCGGCACCACTGGGGCGTTCATGGCGTTGTACATGTGCCAAACGCCCGGCTTGTAGCGGAACTTGTATCCGACAGGCGCCAAGTGGCCTTCCGGGTAGATCAAAACACGCCGGCCTTCGGCCTTGGCGCGGGCCATGCCTTTGGCCAGAGATGCGGCTTTGCGATGGCCGCCGCCGCATGTGTCGATGACAATCGCGCCGAGTTTGCGCAAAATCCCGCCAACGAGAGGAAAGCGCTCCAAATGATCGCCGGTGACGAAGGCGAGATTGTCGATTTCCGGGTAAACCATGAACCCATCGCCCCAGCTTTGGTGCTTTGCGGCGACAATGAAGGCGCCGTCGGGCAGGCGCTCCTGGCCGCGCGCCTCTGTTCGCACGCCCGCGATCCAGTGAAGGGCCCGACGAATTGCGCGCGTATAGGAGCGGATGATTGCAGTCGCCGGCCCTCGGCTCGGCCAAGCGAGGAAGGGCAGGGCGGCGAGGACGTAGATTGCGGACACGGCGTAGTAGACGCCGGTGAAGAGCACCGAACGCATGTGGATGTCTCCTGTGCGGTGGGAGGGTTATTTGCGCCTTAGAATGGCGACGATGGCCCGGGTGAACTCATCGATATGCACGCTGAACGGACCGGGAAGGCGGCCGTAGATCTTGTTCTGACCAGCTTGCAGTACGACGCCGAGGCACATCGCCGCCAGCAATTCGGGGTCTCCATCAGGGATTTCACCCAAGTCGATCAAGGCCTTTATGATCGTCTCCGTGACACTGACGGGGTCGTCTGGCCGCTTGGTGTCGTGGGAGATAAATTTGTCGATGGAGACGAGGTGGAAAGAAAAGAGCAGCCAGTCCTCGTCAGCCAAATTACAATAGGCGGTTACGATCGCGCGGACCTTGTCTTCCAGCCCGCCTGCGCCCGCCGCGGCCTCTACGACCATGTGGGCGAGCCTGTCGTGGGTCTCCATGAATAAGGCGCGAGCGAGTTCGTCCTTGCCTTTGTAGTGGCGATAAAGGGCGCCCTCAGAGACGCCCGCGGCTTCGGCGATTTCACGTGTCGTCGCCGCATTGACGCCTTCATTAACGAACAATTTGAGTGCGGCGCGCTCTATCTTGGGGCGCGCATTTCGGGCTCGCGCGCGTTTCTCGACGTCTGCGGTCATGCCATGCTCCTGACTATGTCGGACATATAGCAGGCTGACAGAATGGATGCAAGTGATTATTCGCTCACTTTTTTGGAGGCGAGGTATCTCGCAAAGAAAAACCGGCGACGCTGATGGCGCCGCCGGTTTGATTCGAAACGCGATAGATCGCCTTAGCGTTCGATCAGGATCGGGCTGAACGCTTTGGGTTCGGGCGTCTGTAGAGCGCGACTCTGCTGAACAAGCGCTTCGAGCCGGTCGTCGTCGGCGAGCGCGCCCAAGACGGCCGCCGCCCGTGCGGTTGACTCCGACACTTGGAACAAGCCTTCCAACGCCTCGATGCCCGTCTTCGGTTTTGGGAAAGGCAGGAGCCGGACAGTTGCGTCCGCATCGATTTCAGCCAGGTCCCGCGCGACGGCGACGGCGTCGATATCTCCGCCAAGGCTGTCGACCTAGCCTTGATCCATGGCGTCAATGCCCGACCAGACCCGGCCACGGGCAACCTCGTGCACTTCGTCTTGGGTCATGCCGCGTCCTTCCGCCACGATTCCCGTGAACCGATCGTAGCCCCGCTCCAAGGACTCAATAAGTTCGGCGCGCTGCGACTGCGTGAAGCGTTCCAAGCCGTAGGCGGCGGCGAACTCTCCGCCCACGGAAACTGTGGACGCATTGACGCCGATCCGCTCCAATCCCTCGGCGAGGGCGTACTTCCCGCCGAAGATCCCGATGGATCCCGTCAATGTTGTCCGATTAGCGACGATGTGATCAGCGCCCGCGGAGACGTAATAGCCCCCGGATGCGGCCAGCGACCCCATGCTGACCACGACGGGCTTGCCCATGTCCTGGACCCGTTCAACCGCGCGCCAGATTTGATCAGACGCTGTCGGCGATCCGCCTGGGCTGTCCACCCGAAAGACGATGGCCTTGACCCGATCGTCGCGACCCGCGCGCAAAATAGAGGCGGCGAGCGGATCTGACGCGATAATGCCGCCGTTAGAAAACAAATCGTCGCTGTTTCCGCCCGTCACAATCGCGCCTTCGCCGCCCACAATGGCGATAATCGGCGATCCGCCCGGTACGCGCGGCGGTTGATACTTCGAGATTGCCAGGGCCGTGGCGCCGTCGGCCCGCTCAAGCGCCGCCTCGAGAGCTTCCTCTGGCCAGCCAAGCGTGTCGATCAAGCCGGCGGCTTGCGCTTCGGTGGCGCTATGCGGACCTGCGACAAGCGTGCGGCGCAAATTCGCCACGGTCATGCCGCGGTCTTCCGCGATATCGACGAGGGAGTTCTCCCAAATGGACTCCGCGAGCGCGGTTGTCGCTTCGCGATGCGGCTCAGTATAGTCGACTTGCTGGAACGTGTTCGGCGCGTTCTTGAATTCATAAAGCGCTTCGATGTCTGCAGTGATCGACAAATTGTCGAGCAGGTCCTTCATAAACAAGGTCTCGAGCGCGACGCCCGTAGCGTTCAAGTCCGTACCCGCTTGCATCCAGATTTCGTCGGCGGCGCTGATCGCGCGAAACCCTGATGGGCTTGTGGAAAAGCTGCCCTGGGAGTGTGCGATAACAAACTTTCCTTCGTCGCGAAGCTTGCGAAAAGCCGCGCGCAATTCCTCGGCTCGAGACGCCGCGTATCCCAATTCGCCACCTCTAATGAAGACGCCCTTGACCGTCGGGTCGCCTGCAGCGGCGTCCAGCTTCGTCAGAATGTCGACAAAGCCGGGCCGATCAGAAAACGCCGCAAAGCCAGACTTCGGAGCTTGGTCGGTCAACTCAGATCGCAGATCGAAGGTCAGGACCAGATTATTCGCTTGAGGCGGCTTCTGCCCAGCTGCAGACACGATTCCGCCGATCGCCAAAAAGGCGAACGTAAAAAACACGACAAGGGCGACGAACGCGCCTGCCAGCGACAGTAAAAACGTCTTCACTTAAGATCTCCAGATTGACCTAGCTTCTATTTATCGATAAATGATAAGGGGTCGAGGCGCAAACAAAAATTTGACGACGCTTAAAATTAGATCCGGAGAGAGCGCCGCCGCGACTTGCGCGTGAATGGTCGGAACAGGAGGATTCGAACCTCCGACCCCCGCCTCCCGAAGACGGTGCTCTACCAGGCTGAGCTATGTTCCGGCCAGGCGGCGCATATAACGGCTCCGCCTCCGGCGTGCAACAGAAAGAGGTGTTGCCAGTCCACATGGCCGGCGCTATGTGACCCGCTCGCTGCTGGGGCGTCGCCAAGTGGTAAGGCAGCGGTTTTTGGTACCGCCATTCCCAGGTTC
>CAZQZC010000207.1:0-4086 GCA_964597685.1 uncultured Hyphomonadaceae bacterium
GACGATCCTGGAGGAGGCCGAAAAGCACGGCGTCGACATGATCGGCCTCTCGGGCCTGATCACGCCCAGCCTGGACGAGATGGTCTATGTGGCCGCCGAAATGCAGCGCCGCGGGTTGGAGCTGCCGCTCCTCATCGGCGGCGCGACGACGTCGCCGGCCCACACTGCGGTGAAGATTGATCCTGCCTATTCGAAGGCGCCCGTCGTGCACGTGTCCGACGCCAGCCGCGCCGTCGGTGTCGTCGGCGCGCTGATCTCCGACACTGAGCGCCAGGGCTTCTGGGATCTCACCCAAGCCCGCTATCAACGCTTGCGCGACAGCCGCAAAAACGGCCCGCCCAAGCCGCGCTTACCGATCAACGAAGCCCGCAAACTGGCCTTCAAGCCGGAGGCGCCGACGCCGCCTGCGCCGAGCTTCACCGGCGCCCAGACCTTCGAGGACATCGATCTCGCGGATCTGGCCCGGTACATCGATTGGACGCCTTACTTCGCGAGCTGGGATCTGGCGGGACGTTTCCCGGCGATCCTGGAGGACGAGGTGGTCGGCGAGGCGGCGACCAGCCTCTGGGCCGACACCCAGGCGATGATGCAGCGCGTGATCGGCGAACAATGGTTCAAGCCGCGCGCGGTGGTCGGGTTCTGGCCGGCGACGCGCGTTGGCGACGACATTTCGCTTGCCGGCGGCGAGCGTCTGCACACGCTCCGCCAGCAAATGGTGAAAGATAATGGGAAGGCCAATTTCGCCCTGTCTGACTTCGTGTCCGACGGCGATGGCGACCATGTCGGCGCGTTCTGCGTCACGGCCGGCGCCGAGGCCGAGGCGATCGCCAAGGACTTCGAAGGGAAGGGCGACGATTATTCCGCCATCATGGTCAAGGCGCTGGCCGACCGCTTCGCCGAGGCGATGGCGGAATACATGCACGCCCGGGTGCGCACCGACCTCTGGGGCTATGCGGCGGACGAGGCGCTGTCGAACGACGAGTTGATCGCTGAGAAATATTCCGGCATCCGCCCCGCGCCCGGCTATCCGGCCCAGCCCGACCACACGGAGAAAGAGACGCTCTTCAAAATGCTCGAGGCCGAAGCCCGCATCGGCGTGTCGCTGACGACCAGCTTCGCCATGACGCCCGCCGCAAGCGTCTCAGGTTTGTATTTCGGCCACGCCGAAAGCGCCTATTTCGCCGTCGGCCGCATCGAACGCGACCAGGTGGCGGACTACGCCAAGCGGAAAGGCTGGGACCTGCGCACCGCGGAACGCTGGCTCGCGCCAATCTTGAATTATGATCCGTTCGTCAGTGCGGAAGAGGCGGCTTGAGGCCGATGGATCTGCATTACTCCATCTGGTTTGCGGCGTTCGCTTCCCTGTTCGGCCTCGCAACCGTCATCGCGCGGCTTATGAAATGGTCGTGGGCGTTTGGCAGACTGCCGGACGGTCGGTTCTGGGAACCCCGTCACGTTGTCCGGTATACGATTTCCCCCTTCGTCATGGCGGGCGTCGCCTATACTGCGTGGTTTGCGGCTTAAACCGGCCGTTTCTAGTGGGAAACGGCTATGTCCGAACGCAGTCGCCTCTCCGCCGTCACCCTCGTCGTCTCCGACTACGATTCCGCCATCGCCTTCTATGTCGGCGCGTTGGGTTTCGACCTGCTGGAAGACACGCGCCTCAGCGAGACGAAACGCTGGGTGAGGGTCGCGCCCTCTAGAGGTGGTCCGGCGCCAGCCGGATCAATCGATCCGGGGGATCGATTGAAACCGACAGAGGCCCCGGCAGGGGCGGGGGCGGAAACCGCGCTGCTCCTCGCCAGGGCTGACGGGCCGGCGCAGGAGGCGGCGATCGGGAATCAAACCGGAGGCCGGGTCGCCTTCTTCCTGGAAACCGACGATTTCGACCGCGACTACGCCGCCTTCCTCAAGACGGGCGTCCGCTTCCTCGAAACGCCGCGCAACGAGCCCTATGGCAAGGTCGCGGTCTTCGAAGACCCGTTCGGAAACCGCTGGGATTTGATACAGCCCGCGCCATGAGCCGGGATCTGCCCTTCGCCCAGAAAGCCCTGATCTGCGCCCTGTTCGTGTCGGGCGCGGTGCTGAGTTTGGCGGGGATCGACCTTGTCTTGCCGGCTGTGCCGACCTTGCCCGACGCGCTCGGCGGCGGAGAGGGGACGGCTCAGCTCGTGATCGCCTCCTATTCCTTCGGGATCGCGGCGGGTCTCCTGGTTTTCGGCGCAGCGGGGCCGCGCTTCGGACGACGCCGGACGTTGGCCGCCGCCATGGCGCTCCTGGCGCTCTCGTCCTGGCTCTGCGCAAGCGCGCCGAACATCGAAACTCTGATAACGTTGCGGTTCTTTCAGGGCCTGACCTCATCGGCGGTGGCGACCTTCGGCCCCGGGGCCATCCGCGCCATGTTCTCCGAAACCGGAGCCACCAAGGCGCTTGGCCTGCTCGGCAGCCTGGAAAGCCTTGCCCCGGCGCTCGCGCCGATTGTTGGTCTCTGGTTGTTGTCGATTGGCGGATGGAGCCTGTCGTTCGACGTGATGGCGGTCATCGCAGCTTTGCTCTGCCTCGCAGTTCTCGCCTCGGGTCGGGCCATTCCCGATGCAGCGGCAACGCCGCCTGAGGGCGGCTATCGCCGGCTTCTGCGTTCGCCGGTCTATTTGCGCTACGCGACGACCCAGGCCTTGGTGCTCGGCGGGCTGCTAGTATTGGTCTTCGGCGCGCCGGCGGTGATTGTACGCACGATGGACGGGAGCGTCGGCGACTTCATCCGTATGCAGGTGGTCGGCGTCTCCTGCTTTATCGTCGTGACCAATCTGTCGGGCTTCCTCGTCCACCGCTTCGGTGCGGAGCGGATCATCTGGACCGGCTCGACGCTGGCGGCGGTCTCGGCGGCGGGATTGCTCGCCTTCGCGCTTTCGGGCTTGCGGGATTTCTGGCTGCTCGCCGCTTTGTTCGCGCCGATGAACGCTGGCTTGGGCCTGCGCGGACCGCCTGGTTTCTTACGAGCGATCATCGCCGGCGCCGGCGATGACGACCGGGCCGCATCGCTCATGATCCTAATGATCCTTGGCGCGTCCGCCCTCGGCACGGCGGCCTTCGCGCCGATCGTTGACTTGGGCTTGCCGGCGCTTGCCGCGATGAGCCTGGCCATGCAGGCAGCCGCGCTAGGTGTTCTCGCCGGTGTTCGACCGCTCGCCCCGCCTAAGCCCGCGTGACGGCGCGACGGTTGACGCTCGTTAGCTCCGCGATCACCCCGTCGACATAGTCGGCGAAGCTCTTGGCGTAGAAGGGACGCGAGCCCTCCCACCATTCCCGGACGTCGGAATCCTCCAATTGGGTGCGCAATCGCGCCTCGGAGCCATGCCACAATTCTTCTTCATAGACGCCGCAGCGCTGGTGGGCGTGCAGCACTTCGTGGTGACGAAAGCTCGCCGCAAGGAAGTTGCGGAGGCGCAAGAGGTCGGCGTCGCTGAGGTCGGAGTAATCCTCTCTCGCGAGGATCGCGGCGAGGTCCGCCGATTCAATTACCCGCCCGAGATTGGCGGTAAAAAGCTCCGCGCCCGTTTGCGCCGCCGACATGCGCATCATCCGGCTATTGTGGCTAATCTGAAAGGCGAGGAACCCAAGCGTCGCAACGACGGCGAGCGATGCGATGATATTCATAATGGCGGCGAGCGTTTCCAGCGTCATCTGTGTTTTCCCCTTGTCCATATCGCCGGCAGCCTAAATCGCCTCACGCCCGGCCAAAAGCGCCCTGACGATAGCGGCGATCCGATGGGGGAAGGTGCTGTCGTCCAGATCTATCAACAGCGGATGACGAAAGCGCTCCGTCGCATCGATGACAAGGTTTGCGAGAGCGTCCGCTTGGGCGTCGTTTAGCGTAAGGCCAGGATCGGCCAGAAGACGATCGCTCACCAGGCCGCGCATCGTGTCGAGATGGGCGCGCGCGGCGTCCGGCCGGCGACCGGAGATTTCCTCGAAGGCGTCATACAATGCGCGGTCCGTGCTGAACGTCGCCCGTTTCAAACGAGCCTCGGCGGTGAGGAGAGCGGAAATCTGATCTGCGGCGTCTGCGCCGATTGCGGCGACGTC
>CAZQZC010000208.1:0-324 GCA_964597685.1 uncultured Hyphomonadaceae bacterium
GGGAAGCCCGCGAACAGGGCGTCCACGGCGTCCAGCCCCTCGCGGAGGTCGCCATCCACGTGGGAGACGATG
Source organism: uncultured Hyphomonadaceae bacterium (assembly GCA_964597685.1). Classification (GTDB taxonomy): domain Bacteria; phylum Pseudomonadota; class Alphaproteobacteria; order Caulobacterales; family Hyphomonadaceae; genus JBCBTJ01. The sequence goes on from CAZQZC010000208.1 coordinate 73, forward strand.
TGCATGACATGGGAATAGCGCTCGACGATGAAGCTCTCCGTCACCTCGACCGAGCCATAGGCCGCGACCCGGCCGACATCGTTTCGGCCAAGGTCCAGGAGCATCAAATGCTCGGCCATCTCCTTGTCGTCGTCGAGCAGGCTTTGGGCGCGGCGCGCATCCTCCGCCGCGTCGCCCGAGCGGGGGCGGGTGCCGGCGATGGGGCGGATGGCGACGCGCCCGTCGCGCACGCGGACCAGGATCTCCGGGCTC
>CAZQZC010000208.1:334-4075 GCA_964597685.1 uncultured Hyphomonadaceae bacterium
AAGCCGCAAGTCGCCAAAGCTCATATGGAACATGAAGGCCGACGGGTTCAGCCGCCGAAGCGCCCTGTACAGAGAAATGGAGCGCAGCGGAAAGGGAGCGGAGAACCGTTGGCTGGGCACGACCTGAAAGATGTCGCCCGCCTTGATGTAGTCGCGTGCTGTTTCGACGATGTCGAAATAGCGGCCCTTCGTCGTGTTCGAGACGAAGTCCAGTGGCGGGGCTTCGCGTCCCTGGGGCGCCATGGGCGTCGGTCCGTCGAGGCGGCGCTCGATCCGGTCGAGACGCGCTTCGGCCTCGGCCTCGCCGCCCGGCGCCGTCCGCGCGACCAAGAGGATTTGCTGATAGAGATGGTCGAAGATGATCACCACGCGCGGCCGGGCGAGCAGCGCTTCGGGCGCCCTCAGATGGTCCGGCGCGGAGATCTCGACCGGCTCCACATAACGGATCATGTCGTAGCCGACATACCCGAAAACGCCGGACGCCATCGGCGGCAGATCCTCGGGCGCTTCGGCGCGTCCGGCTTCGGCGAAGGCTTTCAGCGCGGCGATAGGATCGCCGTCGAACACGACCGCGTCTGAAAAGTCCGACCGGCTCGCCGTCTCCGCGCGGCCATCTGCGACACGGAGCCAAATGTCCGGATCGAGACCGATAAAGGAGTACCGCCCCAGACGCTCGCCGCCGAGAATTGACTCGAAGATGAACGCGCCCGGCTCATCCGGGCCGAGTTTCAACGCCGCACCGACGGGTGTTTCAATGTCTCCGATCCGTCGCCGGACAATCAGCCGGTCGCGGGTCATTGCGGGGCGATCAAGCTGTTTCGATAGGCCGTGATTCCCGCCTCGTTCGTATCCACCTCGACGGCGCCGACGATGTCGGTCTGGAAGGCGGCGAACAGATCGTTCTCGAGTTCCGGCGCCAACCGGACCGAGGCGGCCAGTTCTGCGGCGGTGAGTTCCGCGGGGCTGAGCGCCTCAACGCTCTCGATCAGGACGATTGTCGTCTCGCCCGGGCCGGGTCCAGGCGTTGTCGCGATGTCGCCCTCACGGGCGGAGAAGACTGCGCCCACAGCAGAACGCGGCAGGCCTGCGAAATCTTGCGATGTCCGCGTGAGGGGCTGCTGGGTGCGTTGGACGGTCGCGCCAACCTTTGCGGCCTCAGCTTCAAGGGTCGACCCGCCGCCCTCAATCGCTGAGCGGGCCGCTTCAACCGCCGCGCCGAGCGCGTCGGAATCGCGAATGAAGATGAAGCCTTGTTCGACCCGGTCTCTGATCTCGTCAAAATCCGGCGTGCGGGGATCGACCACCTCGTCGACGGCGAGGACCATCGTGCCGACGGGACCGTCTATCGGGGTCGAAGCGGCGCCGACCGGCAGCGTGAACGCGGCCTCCAGCGCGCCGTCCGTCGCGGCGACTTGGCGGAGCAGGGCGCCGCGGGCTGTGACGCCGCGGGAATCGATCGCGGGCAGTATGAACAGCGGCGCGCCCAATTCGCTGGCGATCTCCTGGAGCGTCGCGCCAGCGCCGATGAGGTCCGGCAATCTCGCGACGGCGTCCAAATAGGCGCTCTCGGCCGCCTCGCCAGCTAAAACGGCGCGGATCTCCTCGGCGACGTCGGCGAGCGGCTGCGGCTCGCCGGGATTGATGGTTTCAAGTCGTGCGACCAGAAAGCCCCCATCGCGCTCATAAGGACCGAACACAGCGCCCGGCTGGGCCGCCGGGCCGAACAGCGCTTCGGCAAACAGGGGGTCGGAGATGTCGCTCTCAGCCGCCGTGCGGGCATTGAGGGCCGCGGCGTCGGCGAGGCTCGCCGGATCGCCTCCGCCAGCGAGCAATCCGAGCGCCGAGCGGGCGCCCGCTTCACCGGCGAACGACGCCTCTACCCAGGTTCGTGTTGGCGGCGCCGCGTAGCGGCTCGTTTTAAACGCTTCATAGAAGGCCTCAATATCGGCGTCCGACACCTCAGCGGCGTGTTCATAATCGGCCGCCGACACGGAGATCAGGCTCAAGCGCCGTCGTTCCGGTTCGACGAATGCCTCTATGCGTTCATCGTAGAAAGCGCGCAATTCATCTTCGGTCGGCGGCTCAGCCTCAGGCAGAGTGTCTTCCGACAAAACAAACCAAGCCGCCCGCCGGCGCTCGCCATCCAGCGCGGCTTGCAGGCGGGCGAGCGTGTTCGGCGTCTTGACCGCGGACACAACAGCGCCGCGCAGATAATCGATCGCCAAGTTATCAGCGACGTCACGGCGGAACAGGTCGCGCGTCAGACCGTTGCTTTGCAGGATCGTATCATAGCGCTGGAGGCTGAACGCACCCGTTGCAGGATCGATGAAAATATCTGAGGCGCGGATCTGGTCGAGCACAGCCTCTTCGTCTCCGTCCGCATTGAGGTCCATGGCGTAGCCGACAAACGCCGCTCGGGCGGATTCCCGGGCGATCAATTGCTCCAGCGCGCCGTTTTCAATCGCTTCCGCACGAGTCAGCGGTTGGCCCGACGATTCCCGCGCATCGTCGACTAGGCGGTCGAACTTGGAGCTCAGCTCCAACGGGCTGATCCGGCGGTCGCCGGCGCGAATGAGGTCAGAGCCGAGATTAGCGGAGAAAACATCCTCCACGCCCCAGACCGCCATCGCAAGAATAACCAGGCCGAACAGGACGGCCGACAGTTTCGATCGCAAAAGCCGCCGCAGGGGGGAGAGCATGGACGTCGCCTTGTCGTTTTCTTGTCACTCGGAACGCCGCTTGCTACGCGGGCGGCCGTTGAGTTGCAAGGCGGGGACGACATGGCGCAGCGGCTGATCGCTGGAAATTGGAAGATGAATGGATTGCGCGACGCCCTGGCGGAGGCGCGCGCGATCATCAACGGCCTCGCGCCCCTGCCAGATACTTTCGACACGCTGATCTGTCCGCCTTTTACGCTCATCGCCGGTTTGGCGAGCGTCGCCAAAGACAGCCGGCTGACGATCGGCGGTCAGGATTGCCACTTTGATGCGCACGGCGCGCATACCGGCGACGTTTCGGCGGAGATGCTGGCCGATTGCGGGGCGTCCCATGTCATCGTCGGACACTCGGAACGCAGGGCGGATCATGGCGAGACAAACGCGCTTGTGGCCGCGAAAGCGACCGCAGCGTTTCGGGCCGGTGTGACGCCCATCATCTGTGTCGGCGAAACGTCTGAAGAGCGCGCGTCAGGCCAGGCGGTGCAAAGTGTTGCGAACCAGATCGCCACGTCTGTCCCTCAAGATGCAGCGGGTCGACGCGTCGTCATCGCCTACGAGCCGATCTGGGCGATCGGGAGCGGACGGACGCCGACGTTGGACGAAATCGCTGAAATGCATGACAGCATTCGTTTAAAGCTGTCAGAACGGACTGGCGATGCAACGGCGCGCGAGACGCCTCTTCTCTATGGAGGCTCTATGGCTCCCGCCAATGCGGCGGAGATCTTGAGCGTGCCCAATGTCGACGGCGGTCTGATTGGCGGGGCCAGCTTGAAGGCGGACTCCTTCCTCTCTATTTGCGCAGCGGCGGCTTGAACCTGTCGCGTGTCGCGTGCGCGGCCGGGCTTGGCCTCGGCTCGTATTCGGCCTATTGCCCCCGTTTCACCTCTCCGGACTAAACCGTCGCATGCAAACCGTTATTCTTGTCGTCCACATTCTCGCTTGTCTTGTCATGATTGGCGTCATCCTGCTGCAGCGGTCGGAGGGCGGCGCCCTCGGCATCGGCGGCGGTGGAGGCGGAGGCCTC
>CAZQZC010000209.1:0-3961 GCA_964597685.1 uncultured Hyphomonadaceae bacterium
GCGATCCGAGGTCGCCTCATTTTCGCGGAAAACGCCTGATTGCTTCAGGAGGCAGTCGACGAGCGTCGTCTTGCCGTGGTCGACGTGGGCGATGATGGCGATGTTGCGCAGACGCGTCGGTTCGGACATGGCGCTCGGGCTCTCAATGGGCTTGGGGGAGGATTTGCGCGAGCGCATACAGGAGACCGCCAGGTTTGGCTATCTCAAGCGCGCCATTCCAGGGCTGGAGGAGGGGACATGACGTATTTCCGCAATAGACTGGCTGAGCACGAGGCCGTCGTCTTTCAGGGGCGGTTCCACTGGTTTTCCCACGCGCTCGCATGGGCCGCCTTGATCATTCTCGGCGTCGTCATCGTTGGCGTCTTTCTCTTCGTCGGCATGATGGTGCGCATTGCGACAACGGAATTCGCCGTCACGAGCCGGCGGGTGCTGTTGAAACGCGGCCTGTTCAATATCGACGTCGACAGCCTGTCGCTTGAAGCGATCGAGACGGTCAAACTCCACGAATCCTTCATCGGCCAGCTCTTGGGATTCGGCGTTGTGACGGTCCATGGCCGCGGCGATCAATGTCTCGAGTTTCCGCCCATGGCCCGTCCAGACGCCTTTATGGCCGCGCTGGAGGAGGCGCGAATCGCGCGCGACGGACTTGATTAATCTTAGCGAAGTGACTAATTAGCGATATGAGCAACGACGTGTTCAAAGCGCTGGCCCATCCGGCGCGCCGGCGAATTATGTCGCTGTTGCGGGAAGGGCCGAAGACGTCCGGGGAGATCGCCGAGGTGTTCGACTCGGCGTGGCCGACAATTACGCGTCACCTCAACGTCCTGAAGGATTCCGAGCTCATAAGCGCGGAGCGGGTCGGAAACTCGATCCTCTATCGCGCCAATTCCAGCGTTCTGGAGGACGCCGCCGCCGCCCTCCTGAACCTCCTTCGCACCGACCGCGGCGACGACGACCTTGAGGAGGCTGCGGAATGATCAAGACGGGTTTGGTTTGGACTGGCGTTGCATTGCTCATGATGCTCGCCATCGGGGCCTGGGCCGCCTGGCAGCTGCCGGCGACCGGCGAGATCCCGGTTCACTGGGACATTTCCGGCGAAGCCGATCGCTACGGGACGCGCGCCGAAGCGCTGTTCCTGATCTTCATGTTCCCGGCGGTGATCGCAGCAGCGTCTATCGTCTTCGCCATTGCGCCGATGATCGACCCGTTCAAGACCGGATTGCGCCGCTCGTCGCGCGCTTATCTTGCGACTTGGCTGTCGGTGGTCGCGCTCATGACGGCTGTCACCGGCGGGATGGCCGTCATTTTCGTGCGCGGCGCCGGCGGCGAGACCGACCTTGGTTTCGACTTCGCCCGGTTCGTGATCGCAGGCGCCAGTCTGATGGTGGTCGTCCTCGGGAATTACCTGCCGAAAACCCGCCAGAGCTTTTTCCTCGGCGTCCGCACGCCCTGGACGCTGACCAGCGCGACGACCTGGGAGAAGACCCACCGCCTGGCCGGCAAGCTGTTCATTTTATCGGGGCTCGTGGGCCTGATCTCCGCGTTCGCGCTCAATGGGATTTGGGCGATATTGCCGCTGTCGATCTCGATCGGCGTCGCAAGCGTGGCGTGCGTCATCTATTCCTACATCGCCTGGCGCGGCGCATCGGACCGGAACGAAGGGCCGCACTTCGTGGCTTGATGGGCTGGCGGCGAAAGAACGACGGGCCTGGCTGTCGAAGCCAGGCCCGCGTCACTCTAAGCGCACTCTACAAACCTGATACGATGCAAACGCCGGGCCGGTTCACCGGTCCTTGCGACGCTTGACGTCCTCTTCCTTGGCGACCGCACGGTCCTCTTCATCGAAGACAATGTCGTCGGACTCGCCTTGGCCGTAATCGCGGCTCTTCTTGGCCAGCCGCTCCATGGATTGGGAGAACGCGCCCTGGCCGATCGCGATCGATTTCGAAGAGGCCACGCCGACGGCTTCCGCGTCTGAGAAATTCGCAAACTCGGCTCCAAGAAACACCACTTCCCATCCACGCGCTTCGACACGGTTCAGGGCGGCGCGGGCGGCCTTCTTGTCCATTTCGCGCGACGAATTCTCTTCGCCGTCGGTCATGACCACGATGACGGCTTTCTCCGGCGCGTCGGCCTCGGCCAGGGACACCATGCGGCCAATGGCGTCGAACAGGGGCGTCATGCCGCGGGGATGCGCCTCGTCGTCGGTCACCTGCGTCCACTCCGTCGCGTCCACGCCCGTGCGCAGCACATCGAAGTGCATGCCGTCTTGGGCGTCGAAGACGGCGAGGGTGATCTTGGTCTCCAGATCAGGATCGTCGCCGGCCTCGACCTCGCCGATGCTTGCCGCATAAGCGTTCACCGAACCGAGGGCTTCGTCCCAGATCGTCTCCATCGAGCCCGTGCGGTCCAAGAGGATGTAGGAATGCACCGCGTCTCCGCCCGCCGGCGGCGGCGCGTGGGCGATTGCGGCCAAGGGGGCGGCGACGGCCGCGGCGATCATCAGAAATTTGCGCATTGCGTCCTCCCAGAACTGCGTCGGCTTAGAGGGAAGCGCCGAATTGTGGCGCGGACGCGGACGTCCGGCGCCGATGCTGCGGCCGGCGCTGTTCTGATATAGCCTGGGCGCCGCACCAGGGAGGACGCCCATGACCGACATCACCCCCATCCCCGAGGGCTTTACCGCCGTGACGCCCCACCTCGCCGTGAAGGGCTGCAGCAACGCGATCGATTTCTACGTCAAAGCCCTCGGCGCGAAAGATGAAATGCGCATGCCCATGCCCGGCAAGGAGGACGTGCTCATGCACGCCCGCATCTCCATTGACGGGGCGATGATCATGCTGGTCGACGCCACCGACGAATGGGGCAACGACGAGCCCCTGAAGCTCGGCGGGTCTCCGGTGACGATCCACCTCTACACCCCCGATTGCGACGCGCTCTATGAACGCGCGGTCGCCGCCGGGTGCGAGGGCAAGATGGCGCCCGAGACGATGTTCTGGGGCGACCGTTTCGCCCACGTCGTCGACCCTTACGGCCACCATTGGACGCTCGCGACGCGCAAATTCGTTCCGACCGAAGAGGGATATGGGGACGCGGCGCGGGAGGCTTTGGGCGATTAAGGGCTGCGCATTCTGAATTCCCGTTAATGTCCGGTTCACCCAAAGCGCACGACATGATTGCGCTAGACATAAAGCATGCGCCAAAAGGGGAGCCCACATGTCCAAACGCGACGAACTGATCGAGAAGTACGCCGCCGATCTGAAAGAGAAGTGCGGCGTCACGCCGGACATGGACCTTCTGAAAAAGGTCACCATTGGCTGCGGCCCGTCGATCTATAACCGCGACGCCTCCACCATCGCCGCCAGCGATCCGTCGGAGCTGGAGCGGGTGAAACAGAGCTTCCTGATGAAAAAGCTCGGCCTCGCCGACAGCCCCAAACTGGACGAGGGCATTGCCGCCGCCATCGAGCAATACGGCAAGTCCACCCGCGCCAAGCATCGCGCCGTCGTTTACTACCTGCTGACCAAGCATTTCAAAAAAGAAGCCGTCTACGGCTGAGCGCATCCGGCGCGATTGCGCGGCGGCGCGCGGCGGTCTAGGGGCTTCGGCTTGTTCGAAGCCCCGACCCTGGAAGTCCGCCCATGAGCACCGCCCCGCCGAAGAAAGTCGTCCTCGCCTATTCAGGAGGGCTCGACACCTCGATCATCCTGAAATGGCTGCAGACCGAGTTCGGCTGCGAGGTCGTCACCTTCACCGCAGACCTCGGCCAGGGCGAGGAGCTGGGGCCGGCGCGGGACAAGGCGCTTCAGCTGGGGATTAAGCCCGAGAACATCTTCATCGACGATCTGCGCGAGGATTTCGTGCGGGATTACGTCTTCCCCATGTTCCGGGCCAATGCGCTCTACGAAGGGGTCTACCTGCTGGGCACGAGCATCGCCCGGCCGCTGATCGCCAAGCGCCA
>CAZQZC010000210.1:0-1619 GCA_964597685.1 uncultured Hyphomonadaceae bacterium
ACCGCAGGGCGATGCGCGCATGCCGGGAGGATTGCGACGCCGCCCTGGCGCAAAAGGCCAGTGCTCAGGCGGCTCAAATTCGGATGAAAGGGCTCTAGGAGGCGCCGCGAGAGTTTGCGCTTGCAATCGGCTGCAAGCCCCTAATTTACAACGGCGGGCTGCCGCCCCGGCCAGCTGGGCGCGCTCTTCAAACAGGGGCAGCATGTGGCGGGACAACCGGCGAAATTCCTCAGCGGCGACCTTATGCGCCATGTCGTGGTCATGTCGCTGTCGTCCAGCGTTGGGCTGGTCTCGATCTTTCTGGTCGACTTCGTCGACTTGTTCTTCATTTCGCTTCTTGGCGAGTCAGCGCTCGCCGCAGCCGTTGGCTTCGCCGGAACGCTGCTCTTTTTCACGTTTTCCGTCACGCTTGGGCTGACCATCGCGCTGGGCGCGCTCGCCGCCCAGCGGATCGGCCGCGGCGACGCCGCCGACGCCCGAAGCATCGCCACCAGCGCGATCGCACTCGGCGTAGGCGTCAGCGTGATCCTGGCGACAGCGGTTTACGCGGCCGCTCCAGTCCTGGTGGAAGCCCTGGGGGCCGGCGGCGAAACGAAGGATTACGCTGTTCGCTATATGCGCATCGTCGTTCTCGCGATGCCCATTTCAACGCTCGGAATGATGAGTTCGGGGCTGTTACGCGCCCATGGCGACGCACGCCGCGCGATGATCGTCACGTTATCGGCGGGCGCCACAAATGCGGTTCTCGATCCGATCTTCATTTTTGGGTTGGGGCTGGGCCTTGATGGTGCGGCCCTCGCCTCCGTCGCGTCCAGGTTCGCCATGGCGGCGACCGCTATGTATCCTGTGATCCGTCATTATGGCGGCTTCGCGCCGTTTCGGCTTGACCGATTTCGCACAGATCTCCGCCCGATCCTGGCGCTCGCAGGACCGGCGGTTCTGACCAATGTCGCGACACCGATCGGCAACAGCATCGTCACCCGCGCCATGGCGCCGTTCGGCGACGCCGCAGTAGCAGGCTACGCCGTTGTCGGTCGCCTGACGCCTTTGGCGTTCTGCGTGATTTTCGCCCTGTCCGGCGCTGTCGGCCCGATCATCGGTCAGAACTTCGGCGCCGGTTCCTATGATCGCGTGCGCGAGGCGATACGCCGGGCCGTCACCTTCGCCGCTCTCTACACGCTAGGCATCTGGATCGTGCTGCTGACGGTGAACCGCCTCGTCGCCGCTCAGTTCAGTCTCGCCGACGACGGCGAACAATTGGTTTTTTGGTTCGCAGCCGCAGTGGCTCCGCTCTTCTTTTTCAACGGCGCGCTCTTCATCTCCAATGCGGCGTTCAACAATCTACGCCGCCCTCTTTGGTCCACACTGCTGAACTGGGGACGGAACACGTTGGGCGTCGCCCCCTTCGCCATTGGCGGGGCGTCTTTGTTCGGCGCACCAGGGGTCTTGATCGGACAAGCCGCAGGCGGCGTCCTCTTCGGAACGCTCGGCCTCTGGCTCGCCTTTCGATTGGTCGACGCTTACGAGGACGGACGCGCCGATCCCGATAGGGGCTGGCGTCCGCCATTGATGCGGGCTCGGCCCGAAGCGCCCTTCTCATCGCCGCGCGGCTAGGACGC
>CAZQZC010000210.1:1719-3959 GCA_964597685.1 uncultured Hyphomonadaceae bacterium
ACGCTGCTGGACACCGGGCGCCCGCCGCCCCATCTTTCCGGTCATGCCAAAGGGATTCTCAGAAGCGCCGCTGCAACCGCTGACCGGGCCGGCGATCGACGCGATTGGCGGGCTGCCTTCGTCGGAATGGACGCCGCACCGGCCCGACCGAAACTGGGTGAAGCTCGAAGGCGGCAAGCGTTTCCGGGTTCACAGCGAGTACGCCCCTGCCGGCGACCAACCTCAGGCGATCGCCGAGCTTGTGGCCGGTATCGAGGCCGACGAGCGCGACCAGGTGCTTCTGGGCGCCACCGGCACGGGCAAGACCTTTACGATGGCGAAGGTGATCGAGGCCGTGCAGCGGCCTGCGCTGATCCTGGCGCCCAACAAGACGCTGGCGGCCCAACTCTATGGCGAGTTTAAGAGCTTCTTTCCGGAAAACTCCGTCGAATATTTTGTGTCATACTATGATTACTACCAGCCCGAAGCTTACGTCCCTCGCTCCGATCTCTACATTGAAAAAGAGAGCTCCATCAACGAAGCGATAGACCGGATGCGCCATTCCGCGACGCGCGCAATTCTTGAACGCGATGATGTGATTATTGTAGCGTCCGTCTCTTGCATTTACGGCATCGGCTCGGTCGAAACCTATACGGCCATGACCTTCACCCTCGAAGCTGGCGACCGGATGGACCCGCGGGAGGTGGCGAAGAAGCTGGTTGACCTGCAATATTCCCGCAACGACGCCGGGTTCGGGCGCGGCACCTTCAGGCTGAAAGGGGACGTGCTGGACGTCTTTCCAGCCCATTACGAAGACCGCGCCTGGAAGCTGTCATTCTTCGGGGAAGACCTTGAATCTATTCGTGAATTTGACCCTCTAACTGGAAAAACCATCGCCGATCTGCCCGCGGTGAAATTCTACGCCAACTCGCATTACGTCACCCCGCGGCCCACGCTGAATCAGGCGATCGATTCAATCAAGGATGAGCTTCGCCAGCGGCTCGACTGGTTCCGTCAGCATGGCAAGCTCCTCGAAGCGCAGCGGCTGGAGCAGCGTTGCCAATTCGACCTCGAAATGCTCGCCGCCACGGGATCCTGCAACGGGATTGAGAATTATTCCCGCTACCTCACGGGACGGAAACCCGGCGAGCCGCCGCCGACTATGTTTGAGTACATCCCTGAAAATGCTCTCGTTTTCGTCGACGAAAGCCACCAAACCGTGCCGCAGCTCGGCGGCATGTTCCGCGGCGACTACAACAGGAAGTACACGCTCAGCGAATACGGCGTCCGCCTGCCCTCCTCCACAGACAATCGCCCGCTCCGCTTCGAGGAATGGTCCGCCATGCGGCCGCAGACGATCCATGTCTCTGCAACCCCAAGCAGCTGGGAGCTGGAGCAGACCGGCGGCGTCTTTGTCGAGCAGGTGATCCGCCCCACGGGCCTGATCGACCCGCCCGTGGAGGTGCGGCCCGTCTCAACCGACGGGGCCAACCAAGTCGACGATGTCATGGCGGAAGTGAAAGCGACGGCGGAGAAAGGTTATCGCGCCCTCATCACCACATTGACAAAAAAGATGGCCGAAGACTTGACCGAATACTTGGCCGAGCATGGCGTGAAAGTGCGCTATATGCACTCCGACATCGACACTGTGGAGCGCATCGAGATCATCCGCGATCTGCGCCTCGGCGTGTTCGACGTTCTGGTGGGCATCAACCTCCTGCGCGAGGGGCTGGACATCCCCGAATGCGGCTTTGTCGGCATCCTGGATGCGGACAAGGAGGGTTTCCTGCGCTCGGAGACCTCGCTGGTGCAGACGATCGGCCGCGCCGCCCGCAACGCCGAGGCCCGGGTCGTGCTCTACGCCGACAAGGTGACCGGCTCCATGCAGCGCGCCATGGACGAGACCGAGCGGCGGCGCGCGAAACAGATCGCCCACAACGAAGCCCACGGCATCACGCCCACCACGATCAAGCGCGCCGTGGCCGACATCCTGGCCGATCTGGGCGAGAAGCCGGGCGGCAAGTCGACCCAGCTGAAGGGCGGCAAATCCCGCCGCCGCAAGGGCGTCGAAGAGGCCCCGGCCCTTCCCTTGGCCGGCGAAACAGGCCACAACCTGCAAGCGGCCATCGCGGACCTGGAGAAGCGCATGCGCGAGGCCGCCGCGGATCTGGAATTCGAGGAGGCGGCGCGGCTGCGGGACGAGGTGAAGATGCTGCGCGAGGGGGAGTTGGGGCTGTAGGACCGCGCCTCCGGCGGTCATC
>CAZQZC010000211.1:0-3901 GCA_964597685.1 uncultured Hyphomonadaceae bacterium
GGCTTCTATGCGCCGGCGCAGAGCGCACGCGATGCTCGCGACCATGGGGTCGAGGTGCGTCCCGTGGATGTGAATTTATCGGAGTGGGACAATACGTTGGAGCCGTCTTCGGATGAGGCCGGCTGGGCGTTGAGGCTGGGGTTTCGTCAGGTCGATAGCCTGGGGGAAGACGACGCTGAGGCGATCGTACGCATGCGCGGGAAAGGATATTCTGATCCGGCCGCGATCCGCCGTCGCGCTGGACTAGCGAGGGGAAGTCTTGAAGCGCTCGCCGCGGCTGACGGGTTCCGATCCATGGGGCTTGACCGTCGTCAGGCGCTTTGGGCGGTGCGCGGCGATGCGCCCAGCAAGGCGCTGCCGCTGTTCGCAGCCGCTGATGAAGCCGAGCAGGGCGATGAGGCGGATACAAGCTTGCCGACGACGCATTATTCGGAGCATGTCGTGCAGGATTATCAGACCACGCGCTTGTCCTTAAAGGGGCATCCTTTGGCGTTCCTTCGCGCACGCTACCGCGCCTTGGGTCTCTTAACGACACAGGAAGCGACCGCTCTGCCGAACGGCGCGCCCGTCATGACGGCTGGAATTGTCTTAGTCCGCCAAAAACCAGGGTCGGCTAGCGGGGTGGTGTTTATCACCCTCGAAGATGAGGCCGGGATTGCCAATCTCGTTGTCTGGCCCCGGGTTTTGGAGCGTTTTCGGCCCGTTGTGATGGGCGCGCGGATTCTCCATGTGTGCGGGCGCGTGCAATCAGCTGATAATGTAACGCACATCGTCGCTGATCGTTTAATAGACCGGACTCCTGATTTGGAACGCCTGTCTGAAGACGCCCGGCGCGATCCTTTGAAACAGGCGCTCGATCGGGCCGACGAGGTGCTGCGGCCTGTGCCGGAGCGGCGCGGGCCGCTACAGCGGCATCCTAGGAATGTGCGTGTCATCCCTAGGAGCCGCGATTTCCATTGAGCTGAAACTTTAAGACTCTTCGAGCACGCTCAAACCAATTTCCCGGATGATCACGCCTGACCCGTCATTGGTTGGATCAGGGAGAATGCTGACGATCTCCTCGCCAGCTTCAGTCACCTCAGGCACGCGATAATTGAACGATACGATTTTATAGTCGCCGTCGATCGCCAGCTCTCGCCACCCGCTCGAGCCATCCTTGTGCGTGCTGTATGCGGCTGAAAACGTATCTGGTCCGCCGCTCGACGATTTCGCCAAGAAGGACACGCGGATGCGTTTGCCACTCGCCCGCGTTTCCCAGTCCGAACCCACATCGAAGCGAATGCCTTGCGTGCGTCCGCCGGGCCGCGCGTCTTCGATGAAGCCATTGAATATGCGCGCTGGCGGGCGTTCTCCCTCAGCGCGTCCAGTTTCGTAGGCCTGAGGTTTGGCGAATCTGGGTGCGTCAGGCCCAATCGCCTTGAACACGACATCCGCCGTTAGCGAACGCGGCGCACGCGCGGGCGGAGCCTCGGAGATCGCGGTCGTATCAGCTTGTTCAGCGCTGGGCGTTTCAGTCTGCGTCGCTTCTTCGGACTGACCGCCAGGCAGCACGACTTCGCCGCAGGCTGCAAGCGCCAAGCTGAAGCCCCAAATCGTGTGAATCCCAAATCGCATTTCAGTTTTCCCTCGATGTGCGCGCCCTTAACCCCCAGGGCTATCGCGCCGCTTATACCGCGCGCGAGGGCTTGTTCCATGAGATCCGGCGACATGTAGAAATTTTAAGCTGTATTGACCCCGCAGCACGTATTCTGAACATCATTTCAATGGTTCAGCCTGGCGCGATTCTTCGACGCGACTCTCCCGGAGAGGTTCGCGCGGCAGCCTTCGATGGAGAGGGCAGGGCTTACGCCGTGTTCGTGCACCGAACGATCGGCCCCAATAGAGCTCTATGGGGTGAGACCCTCAAAGGCGTCGTGCGCGCGATTGCGACAGATCAAGGCGGCGCCTTCTTGGAGCTTGAGACCTGCGAAGAAGCTTTCATGCCGCTCAAATCCGGAGCAACGATGACGGAAGGGCGGCGTCTGAGAGTTCGCGTCAACGCCGAGGCGCGCCGGGGGAAATGCGCCCGCGTCGCCCCAGCGGCAGACCACACCGCCATTAATGAACTCAACGCTTTCGAACGGTGGCGTCGGGCGTTGCCGGGTGATGACTTGCCGCCCGTGAATTCTGACGATGCAGAGCACGACGAGGTCGATGCGGTGTTCGACATGGCCTTGTCGCCCTTCGCCGCGCTTCCGGGCGGCGGCCGCTTGACCTTCACGCGCGGGCCTGCGCTGACGGCCATCGATATCGATACGGCGGGCCGAGTTGAAGGCGGTAAAGCCGCCGATCGCGCGCTTAAGCTTAATCGAGACGCCGCGCGTGAAAGTGCGCGCCTCTTGGCCCTGAAGCGGATTGGCGGGCTCGTTGTTTTGGATTGCGTTGGGTCAGCTCGCGGCGCGCGTGGCGTCGAGATTCGAGATGACTTTCTAATGACGTGGCGAACAGTCTCCAGACGCAAGGCGCGCGCGCTTCGGCCCTCGCCGTTCGGTCTCATGGAAGCGTCGGTCGAATGGCGGGAAGCTCCCCTCGCCGATGTCATGTTCGACGAATGCGGCCGACCGACGCCCGAGACGCGCCTGATAAACAGTTTACGCGAGGCGGAGCGGGAAGCGCGCGCCAACCGCGGCCAGTTTTTCCGTCTAAGATTGCCGCAAAGCTTGTTCCAAATCTGGTTGCCTCATAGCTCTGACCTTGATCCACCTTTAAACTCTCGGATCCGAGTCGACCGCACCGAGGGCGACCGAACGCTTTTGAGCCGAGGATGAGACGCAGGATGACGAAAACGCCGTGCCCCGTTTGTGAAGCCGCGCCGCCGGACCCGGAGTACCGACCGTTTTGCTCCAAGCGGTGCGCAGATGTCGACCTTTCGCGCTGGTTGAAGGGGGGATACGCCATCCCTGGCCGTCCGGCAAAGGATGCTGAGGGCGCCCCGAGCTTCGCGTCAGATGAGCAGTAGACAGGCGCGCGAGGCGGCGCTAAACCCCCGCTTCCCCTATGGTCGGCCCGGGTAGCTCAGGGGTAGAGCAGCGGATTGAAAATCCGCGTGTCGGTGGTTCAAATCCGCCCCCGGGCACCATAACAAAAGCGAACTCCAATAAATTCAGAGCGTTGAATCGAGAAAGTGTCCCACTTCACGATCCGTTACAAAATTGTGGGACACTTTTGTTCGCCGGTCGTTCGCGTGCGGGGCGTGTCGCGTGCGCCAGCGCCCCCTCTCGAGATCACCTGGATTTCGCGGCGCACCATTGGGAAACACCGCAAGCCAAATGACCCGCGCCGGCCCTTGCAAGGTCGTAAGCGACGTCACCAAACAGGGGCCATCAGTTCACACCGCTGGGTTCCCCTCCGCTCAGCGCTCACCCGATATTTTTTGGTTTGTCTCGAATGGATGCATAGGCTGGCATTAGAATTCAGCACCGACCGGGCGCAACTGGTCGCCATTGGGGAGGCTGCGCAGGCGGCCAGCGGACATGCGTCGCTCACTGTGCTGGTCGACCGGGGCTACTACAGCCGCGACCAGATCCTGGCGTGCGAAGGCCGTCCCATCTCGCCGGTCGTGCCCAAGAGCGACACATCCGGCGGGGCGACCCGCGGCCAGTTCACTGTCCAGGATTTTGTCTTCGAGCCCGGGCAGGATCGCTACAGGCGCCCGGCCCGGAAGTACCTGACCCAGGCGAAGAAGCGCCCGAACCGCAGCCCTGATCCCGAACTTGTGCGTTATCGCAATCTCGAAGATTGTTCCGCCTGCCCGCTGAAACCGCGCTGCACGCCGGCGCGGTTCACCAGCAGGTCGAACCTTGAATCCGGCTGACAAACCGGACGTTCGGCGCATCAATCCGATGGGCTGGCGACACCGAGC
>CAZQZC010000212.1:0-3886 GCA_964597685.1 uncultured Hyphomonadaceae bacterium
CCCGTCTCCGCCAAGACGGCGAATTCATGGCTCATGTCGCCGCCGATGGGTCCGGGGTCGGCGGCCAGCGGAACCGCCTTAAGCCCCATGCGGGCGAAGGTCCGCAGATAAGCGACGAACATGCGATTGTAGGACGTCCGCGCGCCGGCCTTGTCGATGTCGAAGGAATAAGCGTCCTTCATCAAGAACTCGCGTCCCCGCATGACGCCGAAGCGGGGCCGGATCTCATCACGGAATTTCCATTGGATGTGGTAGAGCAATTTCGGCAGATCGCGGTAGGATTTCTGGCCCTGGCTGAAAACCTGCACATGACACGGGCAATTCATCGGCTTCACCGCGAGCGTCTTGTCCTCTTCTTCGATGGAGGAGATGAACATGTTCTCGCGATACTTGTCCCAGTGGCCGGATTGCTCCCAGAATTTCCGATCCATCAGCTGCGGCGTTTTGATTTCGCGATAACCGCCTTCGATCTGCCGCCGGCGCATATAATCCTCTAGCGCCCGGTAGAGGACATAGCCCTTTGGGTGCCAGAAGGCCTGGCCCTGGGCCTCCTCCTGGAAATGGAACAGACTGAGTTGTTGGCCGAGCCGGCGGTGATCGCGCTTCTCGGCCTCCTCGAGGCGCGTCAGGTGGGCTTTGAGATCCTTCTCATTCGCCCACGCCGTGCCGTAGATCCGCTGCAGCATTTCGTTGCGGTGATCTCCGCGCCAATAGGCGCCCGCCAGCTTCATCAGCTTGAAGGCTTTGGGCAACTTGCCCGTGGACGGCAGGTGCGGACCGCGGCAGAGATCGAACCACTCGCCCTGGCGATACACCGTGATCGCCTCGCCGGGCGGAATGATGTCGTCGATGATCTGGGCTTTGTAGTCCTCGCCGATCGACTTGAACGTCTTGATCGCGTGGTCCTTGTCCCAGACCTCCCGGACGATCGGGTAGTCGGCGTCGATGATCTCGGCCATTTTGGCTTCGATCTTCTCGAAATCCTCCGTGGAGAAGGGGTCGTCGCGGGCGAAGTCGTAATAGAATCCGTCGTCGACCGTCGGGCCGATCGTCACCTGGACGCCGGGGAACAGCTCTTGAACGGCCTGGGCGAGGACGTGGGCGGCGTCGTGGCGGATGAGCTCCAAGCCCTCGGGGTCCTTGTCCGTGATGATGGCGACGTTCGCGTCGCCCTCCAGCGGGCGCAAGAGGTCCCACATCTCACCATCGACTTTGGCGGCGAGCGCCTTTTTAGCGAGGCTCTTCGATATGCTCTCGGCGACGGCGAGCGGGCTTGCACCGTCTTCAAGTTCGCGTTTCGCGCCGTCTGGCAGCGTGACGTTAATCATGGGGATCCAGTCTTTCAGGTCTTCGGGGCCGGGCGTTCGCCCGACCTCCAGTCGCCATAGGCCCAAGGCGCCCAGACGGGTGCGCGCAGGCGTTCGGTGGGAACAGGGTCCCAACCGCTCGACCCGCCCGGACGGCACCGGCACAGCCTGGCGAGCGCCATCCAGCCGCCTGGCCAAACGCCGTGCCGTGCGACGGCTTCCGCGGCGTATTCCGAGCATGTCGGCGCATGGCGGCAGCGCGCGCCGAACATGTAGAACAGCGGGCTCAAGGCCGTCTTATAGGCTTTGAGCGCAATGTATGCTGCGCGTCGGCGGAGGCCGGGCATGGGCCGCTCCTGATCGAGTCTTCAGCGACGAGTGATAAGGTTAAGACGAAGGGCCCGCAATCGCAGGGCGTGAATTGGCTGCGGCCCGCGGCGTCGCGACGGGCGCAGCCCGATTAGTTCGCGCCGTTTCAATGGCTTCAAGCGCCGCCTCGAAGGCCAGCATCGTCGAGACGTGGCGGGGCGGATAATCGCGCACGGCTGCGAGGTGGCGCAGCTCCCAGAAGCGGCCGCCCGGCGGCGGGGCGCCGTCCTTCAGCATCGCCCGCAGCGCATCGCGGGCGGCGCGGATCTCGTCCACCGAGGCGCCGATCGCGTTTTGCGCCAGGATCGCCGTGGCCGCTTGGCCCAACGCGCAAGCCTTGGGATCGACGGCGATGGCGGCGACCCGCTCGCCCGCCTCATCAAGCCGTACATCAACCCGGACGGTCGACCCGCAGACGCGCGACACCTTCTCGACGGAAGCTTCGGCGTTCGGCAACGCGCCGACATGTGGAATGTCGGCGGCGAGTTCGAGCACGCGATTATGGTACAGCTCTCCAAACATCGGACTTAGATCGGTCGAATTCGGTCAGGGATCAAGTGACGCGGCGCGACGCTCAGCCAAATAGGCGCAACAAGATCAAGACCGCACCCGCCAGCGCGCCGCCTGCGAGCATCAGAACGATCCCGTCCCGTGCAGTGAGCCCGAGGCCGAACAAAAGCACAGTGAAGCCCGGCAGGACCGGACCAAACGGCACAAGGCCGAGGGGAAAGGTGATCAGCGCGGCCGCGACGCAGACCAGCGCAACCAATTGGACGAAGGGCGGCTCCGTCAGGAAGATGAAGCGCGGCTTCACGAAGCGGTCGACGATGTCGGCCGTTTTTGCGCTCGCCTCCACCCCCTGAACCAGGAATTTGCGCTGAAATGAAAAGTCGAGCGCGCGTCTCGGCACCCAGGGATACGAACGCCCGAGAATGATCTGCGCGGCGACCACGAGGATCACCAAGGCGACCAGCCAATTGGCGCCCGGCACAATGGTCAGCGGGCTGATGGAGACAAAGCCGAGCAGCAGCAGGATCGGCCCATAGGATCGCCGGCCCACGGCTTGAAGCAAATCCTCCACGGTGACCGTTTCGCCGTCTGTCTGCTCGCAAAGCGATTCCAGAAGAGTGCGGAGATTGCGGACTTTGGGTCTCGAGCCTAGATCCGCCGCCACGTCGACCCCTCCGGCCCGTCCATAATCTCAACGCCCTCCGCGGCGAGCGCGTCGCGAATGCGGTCGGCCTCAGCCCATTCCTTTGCGGCGCGGGCCGCCCTGCGGGCCGCGACCAGAGCGTCGATGCGGGCGCGGTCGGCGTCGTCGCCGCCCTGTTCCCACGCCTCGGGACTGGATTGCAGCAATCCGAGAAGATCGCCTGCAGCCAAGAGATCGGCGCGCGCCTGCGCCATGGCCGCCATATCGCTGCGATCGGCCGCGCTGTTGGCCTCGCCCGCGAGCCTGGCGAGTTCCGCAAAAGCTTCCGGCGTATTGAGGTCGTCGTCGAGCGCGTCGCACACGCCCAGGTCGCGCGGCTCGGCTCCGTCGGCGTCCCAAACGCGCCGCAGGGCGCCGTAAAGCCGGTTGAGCGTCGTCTTCGATTGCGCGAGCAGATCGTCCGACCAGCTGAGCGGCGCGCGATAATGCGCCGAGAGGAGGGCGTAACGGATCGCCTCGCCCGGCCAGTCCTGCTTCAAATCGTTGAGCAGGACCACATTGCCCAGCGATTTCGACATCTTCTCCCCACCCATGTCCAGGAAACCGTTGTGCAGCCAAAACCGCGCGAACGGCGCGCCGTTGGCGCATTCGGACTGGGCGATTTCGTTCTCATGGTGGGGGAATTGCAGGTCGACGCCGCCGCCATGGATGTCGATCGTCTCGCCCAGATGGGTCTTCGCCATGGCGGAGCATTCGATGTGCCAGCCCGGCCGACCAGGCCCCCAGGGACTGTCGTAGATCGCATCCTCCGGCTCGCCGGGCTTGGCCGCCTTCCAAAGCGCGAAATCTGCAGGATCGCGCTTTTCGTCGGATACTTGTACACGCGCGCCGGCGATTTGTTCGTCCCGCGGCCGGCGCGACAACTTGCCGTAACCGGCGTCCGTGCCGACTTCGAAGAACAGGCCCGCCGGCGTCCGGTAGGCGTGACCGCCGGATTCCAGCGCCGACATCATCACGATCATCTCATCCAGATGGCCCGTGGCCAGGGGCTCGATCG
>CAZQZC010000213.1:0-3855 GCA_964597685.1 uncultured Hyphomonadaceae bacterium
TCAATGCAATTGGCCGAGACGTTCAGAACCCCGTCAGAGAACCAGCGAATGTGCAGGTCGTCCTTGTCCCAAGAGACATCCTTGACCTCCGTATACGGCGTCATCCAGTCCAAACGCCGCCCCATCTGACCCCAAAACCCCTCCGGATCAGAGATCGACCGCGCATACATCTCCCGATAAGCGGAGGCTTCGAGCGTCGCCGGTCCTGGGAAGCGCGCTGGCACAGGGTGGATAGGTTCATCCTTCAGTGTTGTATGATCGCCGTCCATCGCCTTGTCCTTTCTCTAAAACGAGTACCGGGTCGAGAGCGTGACCCTGCCGATATCGCCGTCGTCGCCATTCTCCAGCCGACGACGTCCCACAAGCACCTCGCCGCCGACCGTGAAACGGGGCGCCACGTCCCAGAGCACGGCGGCGTAAGCCGACTGGCTCCATTGCGTCTCGCCGCCGGGCACCGTGTCGGGATTGTCGGTGAACAGCCCAGACCAGCCGATGTTTCCGCGCAGGGTTTCTCCGAAGAAATGGCGATAGGCCAGGAAGCCGCCATAGACCGGGATGGCCTCCAGCTCGCCCGTGATCGGATCAAGCACGGCGCCGTCCACCTCGTTGAGGCCGACATAACGGCCAAGACCTTCGCCGCCGACGATATTGAATCGGATGTCGTCGCGCGACCCGACCTTCACCCGGCCGGCGATATTCCCACCATAACCGAAGGTCTGCTCCTGCTCGCCGCCGGCCTCGAAGCGCAATTGGCGGGCGATCCCGGCGATCGAGATGTTCCCGAAATCCCCGCTCACATTATAGCGGGCGATGACATCGGGCACGAAATTGCTGTCGGCTTCGATGCTGCCGCCGCCGAAGGGATCGGTGATCGTCGTGTCGCCGTTCTCCACGGCGAACTGGAAGTTGCCATTGGTGTAGCGCACCAGCGGCTGGCGGACGAAGGCCTGCCCGTCGGAGAGGACGAGGAAGCTCGCGCTTTCGGGAATGGCGGAGGTGTTCTGGAAGGTCGACCATTCCTGCCCCACCCGCCACGTCCCGCCATAATCGACATAGGCGCGGCGCAGGCGTGGCGCGAAGGAGCTGGTCACCCGGTCGTTGCCCTGGAGGCTGCCGAGGAAGTCCAGTTCGATGTAGCCGGTGACCTCCTTGCCGCCGACCTCGCGGGAGCCGGAAAAGTAGAATCGGCTGGATTGGGCGGTGAAATCCGCCGTCGTCGTGCTGTCGCCGCCCACGGGCGTCGCGCCGGGTATGAAAATGTCGCGTGCGATCGATCCCGAGTCGATCGCGCCATCCGTCAGGTGCGTGAAATGCGCGTCTAGATCGACAAAGCCGCCGAGACTGATCGTCGTGTCTCCCACCCGAAACCCCGCGGCCCGCGGCATGGTCAGCGCGTTCACGGAAACGATCTCCTCGGTGTTCTTCTCGGCCATCTCCTCGATGCGGAGAATCTCCTCGTGGTCGCTTTCGAGCTCCGCGCGCAAGTCCGCGATGGCCTCCTCCAGCGCTTCAATCCGCGCCTCGAGGGCCGCGCGGTCGTCGGTTTGCGCCGTAGCTTGGCATGTCATCGGCGCAGCCAACGCTGCGCCCGCTAGCAATGCGCGCGTCAATCCTTCCGCCATGATTGTGGATCCTCCCCGGATGCTTTTGTGAAGCCAGTATCCGGAGACGACGGCGCAACCGCTATTAGCCATTGGGACTACGACGAACGTCGAAGCGCCACTCGACATGACGGCGAAGGTCCGTATCCTGCAATCGCAGACTTCAGAGCTGCGCGCACGCATGCGCGGCCGGAGCCAAAGGGAGGAGACGCGGATGGTCGAACGGCCGGACGTCTTGATCATCGACGACCATCCTCTTTTTCGAGAGGCGCTCGAAACGGCGTTGGCCCAGGCCTGCCCCGACGGTGTCGTCACGCGTCACGCCGGATCGATCGGCGAGGCGTCCGAGACGCTGCGGAGCGCGCCGGCGCATCTGGTTCTGCTCGATCTCAATCTGTCGGACGCCCGCGATTTTGACGGACTGGCTCGGATCGGGCCGGAGCTCGACGGCGCGCCGGTTTACGTGGTTTCAGCGACTGAAACGCCGGAGGCCTACGCCAAGGCAAAGGCGCTCGGCGCGGCGGGCTATCTTCCGAAAAGCCTGACCATGGCGCAATTGAGCGCCGCGCTTTCGACCGCGCTGCGCGGCGAAACATGGTTCCCCGAAGCGGCGCGGCCGGCGAACGACGAGGTCGCGGAGCGCCTGTCGACCTTGACGCCGGCCCAGACCCGGGTGCTCTCGGGCTTAGCCGCCGGGCTTCTGAACAAACAGATCGCTTTCGAGATGGGGATTTCGGAAGCGACGGTGAAAGCGCATATGACGGCGATCTTCCGAAAACTCGGTGCGAACAACCGCACCCAGGCTTTGCTGGTTTACAAAGCCGCGACGTCGCTTGGGGAACCGCCCGCCGCCTGACCCGCGCCCTCGGCGAGAAAGCGCCGCAGCGCGTCGGGGTCTACAGGCTTGCGTAACACGGGCGCGCCCAAAGCGTGGGCCGCCGCCTCCGTTTCGGCATCCGCGTGGGCGGTCAGAATGGCGGTCAGCCGAGGCCCCTGCAGTCGGGCTGAAAGGGCTCGCACCACCTCCAGCCCGCTCTTTCCGTCGGCCAATTGAAGATCCGCGATCAATGCGTCCACGCCGGCTTCGACGGCCCGCGCCGCCTCGTCAGGCGTCGACGCGGTCGACACTTCGCATCCCCAACTTACGAGCGCCGCCTCCATCGCCTCGAGAATGGTCGGTTCATCGTCGACGCACAAAACTCGCAGCGCGCCGACCGCTGGTCCTTGGGGCGCCAGACCTGGGCGCGCCTTGTGCGCCGGCGCGGTGAAAGCGTCGGCCCGCGGAACCGTCACATGGAACACGCTTCCCCGGGCCGGCCAGGAGCGCAGTCCGATTTCGGCGCCCATCAGCGTCGCCATTCGGCGGGCGACCGACAGTCCGAGCCCGGCGCCGCGTACGCCCAGATTGTCGGCGTCCTGCAGTCGTTGAAACTCCTCAAACAGCCGGGCTTGCTGGTCTTCAGGCACACCCGGGCCGGTGTCCCAGACTTCGATCCGCACCCGGTCCCCACGACGCCGGGCCCCGATCAGCACGCCGCCTGATTTGGTGTAGCGACGGGCATTGGAAAGGAAGTTGCGCAGGATGCTTTGAAGGAAATCAGCATCAGCGAGCGCCGACAGGCTTGTCGGCGCGACCCGCAAAGTCAGACCGGCGCGGGCCGCCATGGGTTCGGCTTCATCGGCGAGGTCTTCGAAAAGGGGCCCAAGCGGCAGCGCGCCCGGATCGGCGGCTGCTCCGCTGTGGTCGAGCTTGGAGATGTCCAGCAAGCCCTTCAAGAGGTCATCGGCGGATTGGATCGCTCGATCGGCTTTCGACACCAGCACGGCGTCGCGTTCACATTCCGGGCGGACCGCATCGAGGAAAAGCCGCGCGGCGTTCAACGGCTGCAGCAAGTCATGGCTCGCAGCGGCCAAGAAACGCGTTTTCGAAGCGTTCGCGCCCTCCGCCTCGCGCCGCGAGGCGTCGAGATCGGTCGCCATGGCCTCAAGTTCGCTGGTCCGCTCGCGCACGCGCTCTTCGAGCCTCCGTTTGGCGTCGATCAACGCCCGCTCACGAGCCTTGTCTTCCGTGATGTCGGTGAAGGTCGAAACATATCCGCCGCCGGGCATGGTGTTGCCATTGATCCGAAGAAACCGCCCGTCGGGGTTGCGCCGCTCATAGGCGTGCGTTCGACCGGACTTCATATGAGCGACGCGCCGGCGCGCCTCTTCCGCAGGATCGCCGAGGATCCAGCCCGTCCTGATGTTGTGTTCG
>CAZQZC010000214.1:0-3816 GCA_964597685.1 uncultured Hyphomonadaceae bacterium
GGGCTCTAGAAACGGCGAACGTACGAAATGCCGTACTGGTTCGCATCCGTGACGCCGGTGCGGGTGTAGCCGATGCGCAGTAAATTGCGCTCGTTGAGGGAATAGGTGATGCCGCCGCCGGCGGCGAAGCCGACATCAAGATCACTCTCAGCGACCGAGCCGAGCAAGCCGTCGACGAAGTCTTCGCCTTCAATGGAGATTCGGATCGCCTGGAACCCGCCGCGCGCGAACACGCCAAAGCGATCGTTCAAGGGAAACCGGGCGACGCCAAAGCCACCGAAGCCGAAATCAAGTTCCGCGTCGAAATCAGTGCCAAATGCATCGAGTTCGGAGAGGTCGTCATCGTCCAAGCCGAAAATGCCCTCGGCTTCGAGGCCGAAATTCTCATTGGCGAAATAGGTCGCCCGCAATGTGATTGTGCTGAAGTCGACGCCGTCGCCGTCGAAAAAGGTGTAGCCGGCTGAGGCTTCCCAACCCT
This sequence comes from uncultured Hyphomonadaceae bacterium, assembly GCA_964597685.1. Lineage (GTDB taxonomy): Bacteria > Pseudomonadota > Alphaproteobacteria > Caulobacterales > Hyphomonadaceae > JBCBTJ01. Next base: position 479 of record CAZQZC010000214.1, read on the forward strand.
GGGCCGCGGCCGACGCCGCTCCAAAAGCTGAGACGGCTGCGCAAGCGATTATCGACGTTGTATTCATGGGCAACCCCTCAAAGTGGCGACGTATCGCCGTTGGCTGTACATGTGGGCGCTCGACGGGCGAAATTCAGCCGACTTTGTGTTCACATCGAGTCAATCGGTTGTGACGTGCGACCGAAAGAAAAGCGCCTCGCGCTTTGAGCGCGAGGCGAAGTCTGGGAGTCAGTGTACCACAAAGGTAGACGCCGAAGCGGAACGTCGCTCGCGGGAGCGGTTGCAGCTCTGGCGAAGTCCAGCAAAGCTAGCCTTCAGTGCGACAAGTTATCGCATCAAAATCAGGCAATAAAAAGGCTTGCAATTATGAATTATTGTATAGAATAAATTGAATATAACTTTAGTTCAATGTGTAAATACTTGATTTACTATGATGGGCGCCGGTTTAGCCGGATCAGGCGGCCATAACGCGGAATTCGCAACGCCCCCTTGCGGTCGCGAGCCTTGCGCCAACATCATAAGCCTTATGCAAAGTCCGCATGGCGGAGGAGACTATGGACCGGATCGACGCCATGCGCCTGTTTTTGCGGGTCGCCGATGCGGGAAGCTTTTCCCGGGCGGCCAACGATCTGACGATCGGCCAGCCAACCGTGTCACGGCGCATTCAAGACCTGGAGCACCGACTGGGCGCGGAACTGTTTCACCGCACCACGCGATCGCTGTCGCTGACTGAAGCTGGGCAGAGGTTCTATGAGCGCGCTCGCGCCATCCTTTCGGAGTTCGACGACGCCGAAGCTGAGGCGCGCGGTCTGGAGCATGAGCCGGTCGGGTTGCTGCGCATGAGTACGACCCATTCCCTGGGTCGGTTGGTGATCACGCCTGCGGTCTCCAGTTTCCTGAAGCTATATCCGCACATCCGCATCGATATGCTGCTTGACGATGCGGTTACGGATTTGGTGGGGGAGGGGGTGGACCTGGCCTTCCGCCTTGGCGTGCTGACCGATTCCAGTCTGATGGCGAAACGGATTGGAGAGGCCCGTCGCGGCGCTTGGGCGTCGCCGGTTTACCTATCCTCCCGAGACGCGCCCAAGCATCCGGACGATCTGAGCGGGCACGATCTGATCGGGTTCCGCCAGGGGAATTCGTCTGGCCCGTGGACGTTCGTCAATGGCGAGCAGACCGTGGAAATCAAGAGAGAGAGCCGTTTCGTTGCGTCGTCCGGCGAAGTGTTGGCTGAGGCGGCGGTCGACGGCTTGGGCGTTATTCTCGTGCCGGATTGGGTTGCGCGGCCCCATGCGGAGGCGGGTCGGCTCGTGCGCGTGCTGCCAGAATGGTCCGCGCCGCCGCTAGCGATCAACGCCGTTTGGACAAACGGCCGCCTCAAGGGCAAGTCGAAGCTGTTCGTCGAGCATTTGGCCGACGCTCTGCGGTTCGCACCTCTGCCGTGAACTTGCGCGTGCGGCGGAACGCCGCGACCGCCGCATGCAGCGATCCGACGCCGTCGATATTATTGTCAGAGACTAGGCGGCGTGCGAGAAGCGCGGCTTAAATTCAAGGCGACAGGGATTCGGGACCAATGGGCGAACTCGGCATGAACAAGATCCTCGGGGCGCTACTTGCGACCGCCCTGATCCTGTTCGGACTTCATCAATTGTCAGCGATTGCGTTCGGCCACGGCGGCGGTCACCACGGTCACCATGAGGAAGAGAAGTCGCTGAACGAGATTTTTGCTGAACGCTACGCCTATTTCATCCCCGTGGAGGAGCAGGCCGCAAGCGACGACGCGGAGCCGGTTTTCGATCTCGGACTTCTGCTCGCCAGCGCCGACGTGTCGCGCGGAGAGCGCGCCTTCAAGGGCAAGTGCGCAACCTGCCACTCCATCGACCAAGGCGGGGCGAACGGCACCGGCCCGAATCTCCACGCCATTGTCGGCGCCGCCAAGGCGTCCAAGGCGGGTTTCGGATACTCGAACGCACTAAGCGGCGTTGGTGGAGATTGGAGCTACGACGCGCTCAACGCCTGGCTTGAAAACCCGTCGAGCTATGCGCGGGGCACCTCCATGGCGTTTGCGGGCCTTCGCCGCGACGACGAGCGCGCCGCGACCATCGCCTACCTCGCGTCCTTCACGCCGAATGCACCGGATTTTCCCGCGCCGCTTCCGGCCGGGGGCGGGGATGAAACGGACGAAGCGTCCCTTGAGGTCACGCCCGCATCAGCCGATGCGCCGGCGGCCGAAAGAGACTTCTCCGACCTGATTGAAACGGCTGAAGACGCGGTTGAGGACGTGTCCGCGACAGCTGACACGCTCTTAGTCGGCGATCCGGACGTCTATGCGTTCCGGCGGCCCGATGACGCGCCGGCTCAGTCTGAAGAGGACACCGCCGCGGACGACGACGGCGAATAGGCGGCGTCCGCCCCGCAAAGCCAATCTGGACGATCGACCAATCTGTCGGCGGAGAGGTCTATGCGTTTCGCGCCAATCGGCTCTCCGTAGAGCCGTGCGATACGGTCGATCGCGCCCCTAAGCGGCTCCTGCGCGCAGGCCATATGGTGGGCGTTGGAATGCAAGAGCGTTTCGGCGTCGAGCATCAGCCCGCAATGCCCCTTCCAGAAGACGATATCGTTCCTCTGCAACGCGCCGGGTTGCTGCCAATCGTCAATCATGCGGCCGGGCCACGCGAATTGCATGTCGCTATCGCGCGGCAGAATGAGCCCGCACGCCGCATACGCCATTTGGGTCAAGCCCGTGCAATCGAGCCCCAGACTCTCCTTACCGCCCCAGAGATAGGGCGCGCCGAGATAATGGAGTGCGATGGCGGCGGGGTCTGATCCCACCGCGTCGATTGGCGCGAGATGACCCGTGAAGACCCAACCCGCTCGGGCGCAACGCGTGAACGCGCCGTCCGCGCCCTCGGCCGCGACCAGACCGTTGAGACTGACCAGGAAACGGGGCGCGGATTTCAGGTCCGGCTCTGAAAACACATAGGTCCGGGCCGCGGTCACTCTATGGGTTGGCGCGACAACCGGCGCCGAAAGCGCCGCCATATCGGCCCAGCCGACATATCCGTCGAAGTCCATACGCACGAGGCCGAAGCCGTCGCGCTCCTCATAGAGGCGCAGCGTCTGTCCGTGCAGCGCCTGACTGGTCATTTCGGCGTCAGGCGCTGGGGCTGCGCGTAAGGCGGCGACGCCGGCGGAGACCTGGAATGCGCCCGTCGGAGAGGCCGAGGGTGGGGCGATGCGAGAATCGTTCACGCGCGGCATGGGGGCGGCCTCCCTGTTGGGGTCCAGACTCAATTATTTTGCCGTATTGAGCGGCGGGATCTTGGGTCGGGGCC
>CAZQZC010000215.1:0-3674 GCA_964597685.1 uncultured Hyphomonadaceae bacterium
GGTGGACGGCGCCATCGTCCTGGTCGACGCCGCCGAAGGTCCGATGCCCCAGACCAAGTTCGTCGTGGGCAAGGCGCTGAAGGTCGGCCTGCGCCCGATTGTGGCGGTCAACAAGATCGACAAGCCCGAAAGCCGGCCCGACGAGGTCATCAACGAGGTTTTCGACCTCTTCGCCAGCCTCGACGCCGACGACGACCAGCTCGATTTCCCGATCCTCTACGGCTCGGCCAAGAATGGCTGGATGTCAGAAGATTATGAAAAGCCGACCGACGATATGGCCGCCCTGTTCGACATGGTCATCCGTCACGTGCCCGAGCCGGCGGTGGAGGAGGGGGCGTTCCGCCTGCTGGCGACCACCATTTCCTCGGACCCCTTCCTGGGCCGCATTCTGACGGGCCGGGTCCGGTCTGCCAGCGTGAAGCCGAACCAGCAGGTCAAGGTGCTGACCCGCGACGGCGACCTTCTGGAACAAGGGCGCGTTTCAAAAGTGCTCGCCTTCCGCGGCCTGGAACGCACGCCGATCGACGAAGGGGTCGCCGGCGACATCGTCTCGCTTGCAGGCCTGACCAAGGCCAATGTGGCGGACACATTCTGCGACCCGTCCGTCTCCGAGCCTATGGAGGCTCAGCCGATCGACCCGCCGACGCTCTCCATGACGTTCCGGGTCAACGACAGCCCGCTGGCGGGCACGGAAGGCTCCAAAGTGACGTCCCGCATGATCTGGGATCGGCTTCTGAAAGAGGCCGAGGGGAACGTTGCGCTGAAGGTCGAGCGTTCGACGGAGGCGGAAGCCTTCACCGTTTCTGGCCGGGGCGAGCTGCAGCTGGCGGTGCTTATCGAGACGATGCGGCGCGAAGGCTTCGAGCTGGGCGTGTCGCGGCCGCAAGTCGTCATGAAAGAGGATGAATCCGGCGGCCGGCTCGAACCGATCGAAGAAGTCGTCATCGATGTCGACGACGAGCATTCCGGCGCGGTCGTGCAGAAATTGTCCGAGCGCAAGGCCGAGATGCTGGAGATGAAGCCGTCGGGCGCCGGGCGCACGCGGCTGGTCTTCCATGCCCCGACGCGCGGTCTGATCGGCTACCAGGGCGAGCTTCTGTCAGACACCCGCGGCACGGCGATCATGAACCGCGTCTTCCACGATTACGCCCCCCACAAGGGCAAGATCCAGGGTCGGCACACCGGCGTCCTGATCGCCATGGACAAGGGCGAGGCCGTCGCCTTCGCCCTGTGGAACCTGGAAGACCGCGGCCCGATGATGATCCATCCGGGCGACAAGGTGTATGGCGGCATGATCGTGGGCGAGCACAATCGGGACAACGACCTCGAAGTGAATGTCCTGAAGGGCAAGAAGCTGACGAATGTCCGCGCCTCAGGGTCGGACGAGGCGGTGCGCCTGACCCCGCCGCTGCAGATGACGCTGGAACGCGCGCTCGCCTACATCCAGGACGACGAGCTTGTCGAGGTGACGCCGGAGAGCATCCGTCTCCGCAAGGTCTACCTCGACCCCCATGAGCGCAAACGCGCCGCGAAGGCCGCCGCGGCCTAGGCCAAATCTCCGTGAGCTGGGGCGCGCTGAGCCGTTCAAGCGCTTAAAAGGACTTCCAAAGGAGTTCCACATGCGCCTGACCCCCATCCTCGCCGCCGCGCTGTTCGCCGGCGCCGCCCACGCCGAGACCGTGACAATTAAGGCTGCAGACGGCGTGACCGTCTACGGCGAGGCCTATTTCGCCGACCTGCCCGACAGCGCGCCCCTGATATCCCTGTTTCACCAGGCTGGCGCGAACGGGCGCGGCGAGTACTCTGAAATCGCTGAATGGCTGAACGGGCTTGGCTATCGCGCGATCGCGTGGGATCAGCGCTCCGGCGGCGGTCGGTTCGGGTCTGAGAACCGCACCGCCAAAGCCGCCAAGGGTCCCGACGGGTTCTGCGACGCTTATCCGGACGTTGAAGCCGGGCTCGCTTACGCCCACGAAGCCGCGGCCGGCGCGCCGCTCGTGATTTGGGGGTCGAGCTATTCCGCATCGCTGGTTTGGCGGGCTGCGGCCGACCACGCCGACAAAGTCGACGCCGTGGCGGCTTTCTCCACCGCGACGGGCGGGCAATTAGACCGGTGCGGCGCGAAGGTCGGGCTTCCTGGCGTTGAGGATCCAGGCCTCGCCGTATGGCCCGATCGCGAGGCGCGCCAAGCGCGCAAGCTGGACGATCTGTTGACCCGCGCCGGCGCCACCACCCTGATCGTCGACGACGGCGTGCATGGCTCGTCCAGCCTGGTCGATAGCCGAACAGGCGAAGACATGAGCAAGGCGCGGTCGCGGGTCGCGGCCTGGCTCGCCGCCAGCTTGGGGCTCCTGGAGGGCTGAGTCCCGTATTGCGACAGCCTGGTGATTTGAAAATCGGACACAAGACCGGCTATTGATCGATTTTGACGCCCGCCCGGGCCCAAAACGGCGAAAAATCGTGGCATGCGCCTTGCAGTTGAGGGCATGTCAGGCCGGGCCGCGACGATCGCGGTCAGTGCGTATGGAGGTCGGGCGGCGAAGCTGGAGATAAACAAAATGGCTCGCCGCCTGACCTTAATCACCGGAGCATCAGCGGGAATCGGAGCCGAGTTCGCCCGCGCCTATGCCGAGCGCGGCTGGGACGTCGCCTTGACGGCGCGCCGCGCGGACCGGCTGGAAACCCTCGCTCGCGAGCTGGAAGACAAATACAACGTCGCCACGCTGGTGATCGCCCAAGACCTGGCGACGGCGGATTCCGTCGATGCAATCCTGACGGAGATCCGCGACGCCGGCCGGTCGCTAGACGGCGTGGTCAACAATGCGGGCTACGGCTTGCCGGGCACGTACTTTAACACCTCGTGGGCGGATCAGGCGGACTTCATCAGAGTTCTGTTCACCGCGCCTTGCGAATTGGTGCACAAGACTTTGCCCGGCATGGCGGAGCGCGATTACGGACGCATCATCAATGTGGCGTCGCTGGCGGGCTACACGCCGGGCTCCAACGGGCATACGCTCTATGCGCCCGTCAAAGCGGCGATGATCAAATTCTCTGAAAGCGTGAACGCGGAGGCCAAGGCGGCGGGGCGCAACATCCATTGCGCGGCGTTATGTCCCGGCTTCACGTGGTCGGAGTTCCATGACGTCAACGGGACCCGCGGTCAGACCGACGACATGCCGGATTGGATGTGGATGGACGCAGAACCGGTGGTCGCGGCGGGTATTGAAGCTGTCACCCGTGGCCAGCCCGTTGTCGTGCCAGGCGCAGTGAACAAAGGCCTTGCGACGCTCTCGAAGGTCCTGCCGGAGCCCATGGGGCGGGCGCTGATGCGCGCGCAATCGCGACGTTTCCGAAACACCGGGGGCTAGAGCTCACACCGCTTGTCACAAATCTTTTTGCAGGTGTGGCGCGGTCGCGTCAGCACGTCTGAAATGCCGTTTCAACGCGCCGATTTGCGGCGTGCGAGCGCTCACGCCAGCGGCGCCTAAAACCCGGGCGGGCTGCGCAAAGTCCTGGAGTCAATGCCTAAAACTCAACGCAATGCACCCCCATGTATGGTAGGCTATCACCATCCCGGCAGACGATGGGCTGATATCTGACCGGCGAGAAGGAGGGTGACAGAAAGGACGCGACCCCATGGATCTCTTTTCGCTCTATGCCGAAGGCTACAGCCG
>CAZQZC010000216.1:0-3247 GCA_964597685.1 uncultured Hyphomonadaceae bacterium
CCGAAGGCGGCGCAGCGTTGCGCGAGGGGAGCGAGGCCCTGTTCGGCGTTTGACGGCCCTTTCACGGCAATCGCTATTCGACCTACGACGTCTCCGGGCCATTCATATGCGGTGCGATGGGGTCGGGAGCGAATATGTGGCGATTGATCTCAAACGGGGACGTCTACGCCAAAGGGGTCGATTGCACGCTTTGCCTGGCGCTGGGGAGGGGGTCATTCCGGCGCCCTGCGCAAAAACCTCACCTTCGCCGCGCCGTATTCCCGTGTGTCCAGAACGCTCCACCCTGGCGCATCCAATTTTTCGTCAGCCGCCGTTTCCACCATCGCCACGGCTCCAGATGCGAGCCAGTCGCCGGCGTTGAGGCAGGCGAGGCTCAGGTCTGCGAGGCCTTGATGGTAAGGGGGGTCGAGACAGGCGAGGTTGAACGGCGGACCAACGCCCGCGGGCTTGGCCCCGAGGTCGGTGGCCGAGCGCCGATGCAAGCGCGTCTCCCCAAACAGGGCGAAGGCGTCGATCGTTTCGCGGATCGCGCCTCGGGCGGCCGCATCGGTCTCAACGAAAAGGCAGAACGCCGCGCCCCGCGACAGCGCCTCGAACCCCAAGGCGCCGGAACCGGCGAAGCAATCGATCACCCTCGCGCCATCGAGGTTCGGGGCCCAGTCGGCGTGCGCGAGCACATTGAACACCGCCTCTCGCGCCCGGTCGGACGTGGGCCGCGTGCCGCGACCCTTTGGGGCGGCGAGCGGGCGGCCTTTGAATCGTCCGGAGATGATGCGCATGGGAGGGGCCTCGATTTCGCGAGCCGGCGGTGTAGCATCGGGTCCTATAGAACGGGAGGGGCGCCATGGCGCGCGTGACCGCAGAGACATCCGGGTCTGCCCGGATCATCCGCTTCGACAATCCGCCGCGCGGATATCTGACCGCCGAGGGATGCCGCTTGCTGGGCGAGGCCCTGCGCATAGCAGTCGAGGATCCCGCGATCCGGTCGGTCATTTTCACAGGGACCAAGGACGTCTTCATTCGGCACTATGATGTGGCGGAGATCGTCGAGGCCGCCGACGCTGTTCGCGCCGGCTCGATTGGTCCCGAGGCGTTCGAGACGGGCCCGTTCGTCGCCCTTTGCGCGGCCATCGCCGCTGCGCCGAAGCCGGTAATCGCCGCGATCAATGGAACCTGCATGGGTGGCGGATTCGAATTGGCGCTCGCCTGCGACATCCGCGTGGCGGATACCAGCGTCCACGAGATCGGCTTGCCCGAAACCCGCGTCGGCATCTTCCCGGGCGGCGGCGGCACGCAGCGGCTGCCGCGGCTGATCGGGGAGGCGGCGGCGCTGGAATTCATCCTGCGCGGCGCCGTGGTCGGCGCGGGAGAGGCCGTGGAGATCGGGCTTGTCCATGAAATCGCCCTCGACGTGATGCGCCGCAGCCTAGACATCGCCGAGGAGTTCACGACGAAAGGGGCGGAGGGCTTGGCGGCCGCGAAGCGCCTTGTTCGATCGGCGGCTGATGTATCAATGGATGCGGGGCTGAAGGCCGAACAGCGCGCATTTCACGACGTGCTCAAAACCGACAGCGCGTACACATCAATGCAGGACTTCCTCGCCGGCGACGGAGATATTGCGCGGTGAAGGCGCTTCAGCCGATGGATCGCGCCCTCGCTCTCGCCCATGCCGCGGCCGAAGAGGGCGAGGTGCCGGTGGGCGCCGTGATCGTCGATCCCGAGACCGGAGAAATTGTCGGCGAAGCGCACAACCGACCGATCGCCGCTCACGACCCGACCGCCCATGCCGAGATCGTTGCGATCCGCGCGGCGGCGCGCAAGCGCGGCAATTACCGCCTCACGGGTTTGGAGCTCCATGTCACGCTCGAGCCCTGCGTCATGTGCGCCGGCGCAATCAGCCTTGCGCGCATCGGCAAGCTCGTCTTCGCCGCCGAAGACATGAAAGGCGGCGCCGTGGTCAACGGGCCGCGCTTCTTTGAGCAGCGCACCTGCCATTGGCGGCCAAAAGTGGTGCAAGACGTCAGCCGGGCCGAGGCGGCGGGCGATCTGCTTCGGTCGTTTTTCCGGGCGCGGCGAGACCGGGTTGATCAGTAAATCCCCGCCGCCCGCGCCAGATAGACGAGGCCGATGACGGTGACCAACCGCTTCATCCAGCGCTTGAAGTCGATTTCGGTCATACGCGCCAGGAGCAGGCCGCCGAGCCAAGTGCCGAGAAAGGCGAACGGTATGGCTGCTGCGATCAGCCAGATCGGCGGCAGAACGTCTTGCTCCGCCGCTAGGATCACGGGCGCGCTCCAGAACGCGATCTTCACAACGTGGGCGAGGACTTGGGTGACCGCTTTGGTGGCCACGATCTCTTGCCGCGTCTTATAGATGCGAACGAAAAAGAGGTCGAGCAGAGGACCGGCCACTCCGGCGACAGTGTTCAAGCCTTGGACGGCCACCCCCGCTGCGAAGGCTTGCGTCGGGCGCTGGATGTCGAGGTCCAATCTCTGTTTCGGCAGCCAGACGAGCATCGGCGTCAGCCCCAGGAGGAGAAACAGAGCCGTCCGGTCCGGCCGCCAGGCGATCGCAAATAAGAGAAGGACAGCGAGCACGGAGCCAGCCGCGTAAATGCGAAAGACAGCCCAATCGATATGCTCCCTCAGCAGAAACGCCCGCCAGCCATTAGCCGCCATCTGTATGGCGCCATGCAGGATCATCGCAGTCGCCACAGGGGTCAGCGCCGCGAGCACGCCCATCAAGACCAATCCGCCCGCCATGCCGAACACGCCCGACAGGGTCGATGTCGCCAGGGTCGTCGCCAGAATGAGCAGGGCGGACAGAGCAGTCATCGGCGAATCCCTAGAGCGATTCCGAACCGCAGGCGCAATTGACGCAACGTCGAGGCTAGGCGCATCGCCGCCCGCCGACTAAGCTTTCGCAAGCAGGATAAAATCCAAGGGAGCGGCCGCCATGCATTTCGATTTTTCACCCAAGGCGAAGGACTGGATCGAACGCGTCGACGCGTTCATGCAAGAGCACGTGTTCCCGAACGCTGGCACTTATGATGAGCAGCATGAAAACGCCGAAGACCGCTGGTCGATTCCGCCGATCCTGGAAGAGAAGAAGCAGGTCGCGAAGGCCGCTGGACTTTGGAACATGTTCCTGCCGCCGTCGGAGCACGACACCGACGAATATCACGGCGCAGGCCTCACCAATCTTGAATACGCCGCACTCGCGGAGCTGATGGGGCGCGTCGGCTGGG
>CAZQZC010000216.1:3257-3650 GCA_964597685.1 uncultured Hyphomonadaceae bacterium
GGGCGTCTGAGGTTTTTTACTGCTCCGCGCCGGACTCCGGCAATATGGTAGTGCTCGACCGCTACGGGTCCGACGCCCAGAAAGAGCAATGGCTGAAACCCCTCATGGCGGGTGAGATCCGATCCGCCTTTCTCATGACCGAACCGGCGGTCGCATCCTCCGATGCGACCAACATCGAGACTCGGATCGAGCGCGACGGCGACGACTACGTCATCAACGGCCGGAAATGGTGGTCGTCGGGCGTCGGCGATCGGCGGTGCAAAGTCGCCATCGTGATGGGCAAGACCGATTTCAGCGTCGAGCGCCACAAGCAACAGAGCCAGATCCTGGTTCCCCTTGATGCGCCGGGGATTGAGATCGTTCGCATGCTGCCGGTGTTCGGCTATGACGACG
>CAZQZC010000217.1:0-3601 GCA_964597685.1 uncultured Hyphomonadaceae bacterium
TTGAACCCTCGCTCGATCAGGAAGGCCGTGATGCCGCGTGATTTCTTCTCGGGCTCTGTCTTGGCGTAGACGATCAGCGTGTCGGCGTCGGGGCTGTTGGTGATCCACATCTTCGTGCCGTTCAGCACATAGCGATCGCCTCTCTTGTCTGCCCGCAGCTTCATGGAGACGACGTCGGAGCCGGCCCCACTCTCGCTCATGGCCAAGGCGCCGAGATGCTCGCCGGTGACGAGTTTTTCGAGGTAGCGGCGTTTCTGGTCCTCGGTTCCCCAACGGCGCAATTGGTTGACGCACAGATTGGAGTGCGCGCCATAGGACAGGCCGACCGAAGCGCTCGCCCGGGAAATCTCCTCCATCGCCACAACGTGTTCGAGATAGCCGAGACCGGAGCCGCCCCACTCCTCTTCAACCGTGACGCCAAGCAAACCAAGCTCGCCCATTTTCGGCAGCAGATGCCGCGGAAAGACGTCCGTTCGGTCGATCTCAGCCGCAAGCGGCGCGATATGGTCGGCGGCGAAACTTTGCACGCTATCGCGCAGCATGTCGGCGGTTTCGCCCAAATCGAAGTTCAGCGTGGGATATGTGTTCGGGATCATGCCGTCGACCTAAGGCTTTTCGCCCCAGGGGGCAATCACTCGTCTCGACCGTCCAGCGCCTGAACCATGTAATAGGACATCACCCCCGCCAGAAGCAGGCCCGCCAAAACGAGAATCGGGCCGGAAAAGACCTCCATCTCGCTTGACGCCGTGCGGCCGGAGCCAACGAGCCCCGCCATCTTAGCCACGCCCCAAACGACCAAAACGGCCCCAAGCCCAGCCAGGGCCGCAAACGGCCCCCAGACAGACATGTCGGCTGACTTGTGCTCCCCGTTCAGCCGCTCATGCGCTTCAATGGCGCGCGCAATATCCTCGTCGGCGATATTAACCGGTTCAAGATCGTCGACGACGGAGGGCTTGTCCGAAGAGGTTTGAGAGGTTTTGGGCGCTTTCGTCTCCTGGCGCGCGGCGAGCGACGATACAGCCCGCGCAATGTCTTCAGCCCCTGGCGCGCTAGGCTTAGCGGTCTCAGGCATGGCCGGCGGCGCGCCGATCTCGCGGCGCAAACGCTCGTCAACTTTGCGCGCGGCCGCTTCGGGCGCCGTTTCGCGCTGTTTCGCGACCTCGGGCGCATCCAGCGGGAGGACCCGGTCGGGATCAAACAAGTCGCCGGTCTCTTCGTCGTCATCGTCGAGATCGACCGCAACCGGCGTTTCCCGAGGGATCATGATCGAGGCGGCGACGTCGAGCTGAGGGCGCAAAAGCGCAGACGGCGCGGCTGCAGGCCCCGACGGCGATTCGAGGAACAGCGCCCGTTCAGCGGCGCGGCGGCGCACCAGGGCGTCGACAACCATCAACCGCCCGCCAACGCGGGCCTTGCGCCAGGCCGTCATCGCCTCCGCGGCGGCCAATCGTTCACCTGAATTCAGCTTGGAGCGCGTTTCGGATTGCATGAAAGCGCCCGCGCCCAAATTGAAGGCGAACGATACAAGCGCGTCAAATTCGTTCTGATTGAGAGGCGCATGAACGCTGGCGAGAATCGCGCGCTCGACCGGCGGCAAATCGTATTCGCGCAACAAAGCTTCAGCGTCGGCGGGGCTTATCTGCAGTCCGTCGCGGGCTGCGCGGGTATGGCCATAGCCGACGATCCACCCCCCGCCCGGCAATCTGGCGGCGCGTTCGCGAAAGCCCTCGAAGCCTTTGATCAGCTCCAGGCCGGCGGGTGATGTCCGCATGCGCCCCATGTCGCGCTGAACCGTCCTGATACAGCCAAAATCCACGTGCGATCGGAGACTGCAAGCCGCAGGCCGCGCTCCGTTAACCCCACCACCCTCTTTTATAGAAGCAGGAGCGTCGCCAAACCCAGAAAGCTAAAAAACGCCATCACATCTGTCAGGGTGAGCAAAAAGACGGACGACGAAACGGCGGGGTCGGCGCCTAATCGCTTCAACGTCAGGGGGATCAGGATACCCGACAACCCCGCCCATACGAAGGTGGCGAACAAGGCCGCGGCAATGACGCCGGAAAGCCCCAAATCCCTGAACCAAACGAAGGAGATCGCCGCGACGCCCCCAGCGAAGATCAATCCGTTCAGAGCCCCCGCGCTCAGCTCTCGGAACACCGCGCGGCGCGCAGCGGCCCCCTCCATCTCGCGCTCGGCGATCGCGCGGCCGGCCACCGTGAGGGCCTGGCTGCCGGCGTTCCCGCCGAGGGCGGCGACAACCGGCATCAAGACCGCCAGGGCGACGATCACCTTCAGCGCAGGTTCGAACACGGAGATGACGCCGGACACGAGAAACGCCGTAAACAGGTTGATCCCCAGCCAGGGCGCCCGGGCGCCCACCACCTGCAACGTCGTCTGCGACGCGTCTGCATTGCGCACGCCCGAGAGCGCCAAGAGGTCTTCGGTATGCTCGCTTTGGATGACGTCGACCATGTCGTCGACCGTGATGATGCCGGTGATGCGGCCGCTGTCGTCGACGACAGGCGCGGAGGCGAGGTGATATTTCTGAAAGAGGTAGGCGACCTCCTCCTGGTCCATGCCGGTCGGAATCTCGGCTTGAACTTCACTCATGATCTCAGACAGGGGCGTCTCACGCGGCGTCCGCAGGATCGTGGCGAGCGAAACAGCTCCCTTCACCCGGAACGCCGGGTCGACGACATAGATGTCGTAGAATTGCTCCGGAAGCTGATCCCCATTCGAACGCGCATGGTCGACCGTATGGCCGACCGTCCAAAATTCCGGCGCGGCGACGAATTCGCGCTGCATGAGACGGCCGGCGGTCTCTTCGTCGAAGGCGAGGCTCTGCTCCAGCACGGCGCGGTCGCTCGGATCGAGGTCTTCGAGCACGCGGTCGCGGCGGTCATCCTCTAAGTCACCGAGGACGAGGGCCGCGTCGTCGGAGTCCAGTTGGTCCACAGCGCTGGCGACGGCCTCGTCAGGCAATTGGGCGACGGCGATCTCGCGGTATTCGTCGCGTAGTTCGATCAAGACGTCAGACGGCAATTGCCCGCCGAGCAATTCGACCGCGCGCGCGAATGCATCGGTTGGCAAGGCCTCAAGCGCATCTGACGCATCGGCCGGATGCAGACGATCGAGCGTGCGCGCGAGCCACTTATGGTCTAGATCGTCAATCGAGTCCGCAATGTCGGACACAAGCTTCAAGTCGACGCCGCTGTCTTCCGGCGGACGTTCGGGATCAGGCAAATCTGTCATCGTTCCCCCGTCCAAACAGTCTGAGAATAGGCGCCCAGGCCGTCCCCGCAGCAAAGTTCTTTAGGTCTTTGACCGTTCAAGCCCTTCTTCAAGGCGTCTTGGTCGCGCGGATCAAGTCTTTGAGTGTCGATTGCTTCGAACAGTCGAGGGCCGCTGGGTCCTTCGTCACGATCAAAATGGGAGCAAGGGGTAAATGAGAGAAATCACGTCGCGGCGCAGCCTTGAGCCCGCGAAGCGACACCTCATCGCGGAGGCGAAGCCGCAGCGGGAGGTAAATAGAAAAAGGCCCCTGCCGGGGCGTCAAATTCCTATTTTTGATCCACCGGATCAAAAATTTTGGCGAAGCCAA
>CAZQZC010000218.1:0-3535 GCA_964597685.1 uncultured Hyphomonadaceae bacterium
GACCGGGCCGGGCGCAGGGCGCCGCCGCGCCAGCGGCGATCAGCGCCTGAGCAGAACAAAAAAGAACTAAAGCGCTAAAACCGGCTCCAAATGCCGCTCGTACATGCGGTCCCGATGGGTGAGCAGGACGGGGTTAAGCGCGTCGTCCGTTGCGGCGTCGCGCGCTTCGAACGCTGTGCGCGTCGTGGGGTTCATCGCGCAGCGCGCTTCGGGCAAGGGACTGAACAAGGCGAGCGTCGTCGCCAAGTAAACGTCGGCCGCATTCGGCGTGTCGCCCATCAAATAGTCGCCATTCGCGGTCAACCGGGCGGCGAAGAGGTTTAAGAGGTCGCAAACGCGACGGCCCGCGGCCTCGCCCATCTTTGGCGTATGGCCATATTTGCCGGCGAGGTATTGGGCCACCTGCGGCGCAAAGCCCGGCGCGTCGGACAGGCCGAGATGGACGAGGTGCAGCCGGCGCGACCAGGCGAGCCCCTGCTCGCCCAAAAGCTCGTGGCAAAGGCCGAACATCAGGGCGCGAGCTTCTGGGTCAGCCGGGATCAGCGCGGGCTCAGGCGCAAGGCGCTCGGCCAAGAGCAGGATCTCGGCCCAGCCGCCGCGTGGCTGTTCGTCATTGTAAACCGCGACCGGCCCGCTCAATTGTCCCGCCCATTCGGCGAGCTTGGGATTGTCGTAGACAAGCCGGACCGCCGACCAGGCGAGCCCTTTCATGTGGAACAGGCCTTTCGCCGCCTCGCCCCAAGGGCTCGGCACGTTCCCGACCACCACCATCCGCAGGCCGTCGCCGGCGATGGCGTCGTCAACATCGATATAGTCAAACGGCATGACGGGCTCCCGATCGTCGGATTACTCGATGATGAACATATAGGCGAAGTCGTCGCCATTGGTGATCACGACGCGCTCAAAGCCCACGATTTTGAGGAGGTCGAATATCCGAGCGTAATTCTCGACCCCGTATTGCTCGAACAAGGGATTGTTGCGCACCGCCGCCGACATCTGGGCTACCATGGCGCGGGCTTCATAGGGCGTGCTGACGTCCAGGCCGCCGGAGTCCAAGAAGACAAGGGTTGTCTGGTCGTCGCCCTCGGTCGCCGGCAGGGCCAAGGGCGGATAAGGGCGCGCGCCGAGCAATTGCGTGAGCCGCGTGACGAGTTGGACGCGCACCTCGAAAGGCGGCGTCTCCAGCGTGTCGGCGACGATGCTGGACACCACTTCCGAGCCGTTCGGCGCAGGATAGAGGTACCCCGCCGGGATGCCGACCGGATCGCTGGCGGTCGCCGCGCCACGCTCCGCGCCAGCCGTTTGGCAGCCGGCGCACCCAATGCCCAGCGCGGCGAGCGCGGCTGCTGCGGTGCGATTCATCATGATTGTCCCCTCGTTGCGGACCATCCCGCTTGGCGGGAATTTGTCCGCCAAACGCCGGACCGGGGCAAGGACGATTCGCGCCGTTATCCAATCCAGCGCGATTGTGCGGGTCGCGCACAGCTGCACCGGTTGATATGGGAAACGATGATCCGATCCGTTGTTCCCGCCGACATGGCGGCGCTCGCCGCTATCAACCAGGCCTGCCTTCCGGCGGTGTCCAGCGAGACCGTAGACAGCCTCGCCGCGTTGCTGGCCCTCGGAGAGTGTTGGGTAGCCCAAGGCGCGGATGGCCGTCCACAAGGCTTCCTCTCCCTGTTGGAGACGGGAACGCAGGGGTATCCCAGCGACAATTTCGATTGGTTCGAAACCCGCGGCGGCGACTTTGTCTATGTCGACCGCATCACGCTTGCCCCGTCGGCGCGGGGACGGGGCATAGGCGCGGCGTTGTATGCCCACGCCTTTGCGCACTGGACCGGGCGACGGGCGTCAATCTGCTGCGAGGTCAACACAACGCCGCCTAATCCGGGCTCCTTGAGATTTCACAAGCGGTTGGGATTTGAGGTGGTCGGGTCCTCCGCGTACGATCCAGGACGATATGAAGTCGCTTTTCTGGAGAGGCGGCTTTGACGTTGCGTCGACAACGAAAGCGAAGCCGCTGGCGCCAAGCCGATCGACCGGGTGAACAAGAGTTTTCACCGGTTATTGGACTGGTCGCCCAGCAAGCTTCTCGTAGATGCGCCGACGGTTGAACGCTTCCCGATAGTCGCTCACCGAAGCGCCTTCCGGCGCAAAAGGATACATCCAAAGAAGTTTGTCGGGCTTTTTCGTATTCGGGGAGTCGAGAGCTGTTGGATAAACCGTCTTAGACGGCGTTCGGTTCACGAGATCAGTCTTAATGTATGTGAGTTCGAGAATCTTTGGAATTATCAGTCCGTCAAGAAATGCGTAACCGTCATCTCCATCAAAATTATTGGCGTGCACATGGCACAAAGTGAAGTGCCGATTGATTTTACGAAACATGTTCACGAAGTTCGTCAGGAATGCCGGATTCGACAGCCGCTCCATCGCGTGAACTTCAAGAAGAAGCTGCTCTGTAGACTCAAACACTTCTTCCTCTAGCGCAGGGAGCACTCTATATTCGCTTCCCTCGATATCTACCTTTAATATAATTTCACTTGATTTTATCTTATACTCGGATATATGGTTTTTGATAGTTTGAAGCTTGGCGTCGCGATCGGGCTGTGCGCCAACGCCTTCAAGCTTCAAAGACATATTTGGATGCAGATCTTCAATTTTTTCTATTGTGTGATCAAACATGAATACTTTGTGGCCCGCTAATGCGAGTTGCCGATCAAACTCGTAGAACTTTCCAATCCCATAGCTCAAAACGGGCTGCTCTGGGCGAAGCCTATCGACCACGACATATCCCCCGTCGCCGTCTCCGCCGATGCGAATTTTCGGCAGGTTGATGTCCCAAGGCTTGAGAAGGCTTATCGCTTCGAACGTATTAAACACGGATTGGACTCCAAAAGCAGAACGCGTCCTGCTTATGGGCGATTGCGCTTCAGGGCCAGCGCCGAAGAGCGCTTTCGGGCAATTTCACCCGCTGACCGGCAGGCCCTGCTCCTTCGCCATGCGCTTCATCGCCTTCTGAAGCTTCTCGAAGGCGCGGACCTCAATCTGGCGGATCCGTTCGCGCGAGACATTGTAGACCTCCGACAGGTCTTCCAAAGTCTTGGGATCGTCGGTGAGGCGGCGTTCGGTCAAGATGTGGCGCTCTCGCTCGTTCAGGTCCTCCATCGCGGCTTCGAGAAGACCCATCCGCGCGTCGAATTCCTGGCGATTTGCAAATTCGACGGCGTGGGTCTCATCCTCGTCGGCGAGCCAGTCCTGCCATTCCATGTCGCCGTCCGCGCCCATGGGCGTGTTCAGCGACGCGTCCGAAGCGCTCATCCGGCCGTTCATGGAGATCACCTCGGCCTCGGTGACGCCCAGGCGGTCTGCGATCTCTGTGACTTGATCCGGCTTCAGGTCGCCCTCGTCGAGCGCCTGGATCTCGCCTTTGATGCGGCGCAGATTGAAGAAAAGCTTCTTCTGCGCAGCTGTGGTGCCGAGCTTCACAAGGCTCCAGGAGCGCAGGATGTATTCCTGGATGGCGGCGCGGATCCAC
>CAZQZC010000219.1:0-3525 GCA_964597685.1 uncultured Hyphomonadaceae bacterium
CCGAGCCGGGGTCCGGATCGGATCTCGCCAGCTTGCAGATGAGCGCCGTGCGCGACGGCGACGATTACGTGCTCAACGGCTCGAAAATCTGGACCACCCACGCTCAATGGGCCGATTGGATCTTCTGCCTGGTGCGCACCTCCAGGGAAGGCAAGCCGCAGGAGGGGATCAGCTTCATCGTCTTCCCCATGGATCTACCGGGTATAACGGTCTCGGCGTTGCCGACGCTCGATGGTCCCGCAGATGGCCAACAGGAGATCAACCAAGTCTTCTTCGAGGACGTCCGGGTACCGGTCGACGGATCGCTGGTGGGACAAGAGAACCAGGGCTGGACGTACGCGAAATACCTCCTGCAATTCGAACGCGGAAATTCCTACGCGCCAGGCCTTCGCAACATGCTGTCGAAGGCGAAAAAGATCGCCAGCGTCGAGCAATCGAATGGCGCTGCATTGATCACTGACGCGGATTTCCAGCGCAAACTGGCCGCCATGGAAATGCGGATCGATGCGTTGAACGCCACTGAGCTGCGCATCTTCTCCGCGCTTTCGGCCGGAGAGGCGGTGGGGCCGGAAAGCTCGATGTTGAAATGCGCGGGCTCCGACACTCAGCAAGCGATCACCGAGCTCGTGCTCGAGGCGACGGGCGGCTATGCAACGCCCTTCATCCAGGATTCTTGGGCGCATCTGCGCGAAGGCGCAAACGATCCGCTTCCCGTCCCGGATTACGCCGCGCCGGTCGGGCCTAGCTATTTCAATTATCGAAGACGTCGATCTATGCAGGCTCGAACGAGATCCAGCGAAACATCATGGCGAAAATGGTGCTTGGGCTCTAAGGGGTGACCGCCGTCGCAGCGCCGGGATCTGACGCTTCCCAGGACGCTCGCCCGGACTTTGTCACCTCGATTTGGACGAAGGTCGCCTACGGCCTCGGCGCGGTGCCCTATGGCGTGAAGGGCAACGGGTTTTCCTATTTTTTGCTGCTCTTCTACAGCCAAGCGTTGGAGGTGCCGAAGACGCAGGTCGGCCTGGCGATTTTCATCACCTTTCTCTGCGACGCGCTGTCGGACCCGATCGTCGGGTACCTGTCGGACAAGACCAAGACCCGTTGGGGCCGCCGCCACCCCTATATGTACGCCGCCGCCGCCCCAGTCGCGATCGCCTATTGGTTTCTCTGGAACCCGCCGGTCGGGGCGTCGCATGAGACGCTGTTTTGGTACCTGCTCGCGTGCGCGATCGCCGTCAGGCTCCTGATTACGTTCTATGAGGTGCCCTCAAGCGCGCTCGTTGCAGAATTCACCTCCGACTACGACCAGCGTTCCGTGTTTCTGTCCTATCGCAATCTCTTCGTTTGGATCGGCGGCGTCGCCGTCGCCGTGATCACATTGGGCGTGCTGCTCGACAGCGCTGAGACTGGCAGCGGGTACACCGACGTGAACGGCTTCCGCGCCTATGGCGTCATGGCCTCGGTGATCATATTCGCGTCGATCCTGATCTCTGCGATGGGGACGCATCGCGCCATCCCGTATCTGCGAAAGACCGACGCCTTGCCGGCGGGCATGGGTTTGAGCGGGGTCTTTCGAGAAGTGTATGAAACGCTGTCCAATCGATCTTTCGGGGCGCTGTTCGCGGCGTCGTTCTTCGCCTACGTGGCCAGCGGCGTGTCAGCGGCGCTGACCTTCTACATCTATGGTTACTTCTGGGGCTTTTCGACCGGACAAGCGAGCGCGATCACGTCGTCTGTCGTCGGATCGGCCTTGATCGCCTTCACGCTTGCGCCGTATGCGACGCGCCGTTTTGGAAAGAAACGCGCGGCGCTCGGCGTCGGCCTGGCCGCGTTCAGCGTCGCCCCGGCGCCGATCATTTTGCGATTGTTCGGCCTCATGCCGCAGAACGGCGATCCGATCCTCTTTCCTGTCATCTTCTGCGTGGTTTTGCTGGACGTGGCGTTGATCATCACGGTTCAGATCCTGATCCAATCCATGATCGCCGATTTGGTCGAGGACGCTGAGATCCGGACGCAAAGGCGGTCTGAAGGCCTGTTCTTCGCGTCGATCACGTTCACACGAAAGGCCGTCGAGGGAGGCGGCATCCTGCTGGCTGCGGCGCTGCTGGCGTTCATCGGATTTCCGGAAGGCGCGGCGCCGGCCGATGTGCCGGCGGAGGCGATCTTCCAGCTTGGCGCCTTCTACGCGCCGACGCTGTTTGCGCTTTGGATGACGATGCTGGCCTGTCTCGCCTTTTATCGGATCGACCGCTCGACCCATGACGCTAATGTCAAAGAACTGGCCGCGCGCGAAGCCGTTTCGCGCTCTGGCGCCGATGAGGCATGATGGTGAAAAATGAGGAGGAGACGACGCCATGGCTGACGGACACCTAAAAGCCCAAGCGACCTTTCGGTCGATGGACGAGGGCACGCAGGAGGATTGGGCGGCGATCGCTGCGGACTCGGCGGGATTCAACAAAGGGCTCGCCAAACGCGTTCTTGATCATCTCCGTCTTCTCGACGGTGATTTCGGCGGCTTCCCGGTCGATCGGCTCACCCATTCCCTGCAAACCGCGACACGCGCGCTCCGCGACGGGCGGGACGAGGAATATGTCGTTTGCGCTCTGCTGCACGACATCGGCGACACGCTCGGCAGCTACAATCATCCAGATATTGCGGCGGCGATCCTGAAGCCCTTCGTGTCCGAGCAAAATTATTGGATGGTCGCCAATCACGGCGTCTTCCAGGGCTATTACTTTTTCCACCATCTGGGCCTCGACCGGAACATGCGGGATCAGCACCGAGACCATCCTTGGTTCGACTACACGGCCGAGTTTTGCGAAAAGTACGATCAAGCGGCGTTCGATCCCGACTATGACAGCGAGCCGCTCGACGTCTTCGAGCCCATGGTCGAGCGCGTCTTCGCGAAGCCGAAACGGTCGATCTATCTCCGGGAAGACACCCCCGTCGAATAAACGAGAAGAACGCGCCGCCGCGCCCTCCGGCCCTGTTCAGGCGGTCAGCAGCATCGCGGCGGTTAGCAGGAGTTTCCACCACATCGTCCCGTCCTTCCATGGTTAGGAAAAGATGAACGGGAGCTTGCAAAGACGGGGCCGGCCGGAGGAGCCGGCCCGCGCAACAGGCGTTTATCCCCCGGCGGCTTCGGCGACCCGGGCGAAGATGTTCTGGCCGTGGCCGGAGCCGGCTTCGAAATGGGTCTGGGTCGACGTGTCGGTGATCGCATCCCATTTCGCCGCGACCGCTTCGGCCGTCAGGGCCTCGCCGACGCCGACGAACGCGCCGTTCGTCTCGACGATTTGCGCCATGGAGAACGCGCCCGCGCCGGCGGAGATGATGACGCCGGTCGGCGCGTCGTCCTTCACGAGGTTGATGACCGCCGGCGTCACATATTCCGGTTTGAGCGCGTCGAGCATTTGCTGGGGCATCAGGCCCTCGGTCATGCGGGTCGCGGCGATGGGGCAGATGGTGTTGACCTTGATGGCGTTCTTGGCGCCTTCGATTTTCAGCGTATTCATCAAGCCG
>CAZQZC010000220.1:0-3502 GCA_964597685.1 uncultured Hyphomonadaceae bacterium
CGCAGGATGTGAGACCGCACCCCAGGAAGGGCGCGGACACGGCCGCCCCGGATCAGAACGACGGAGTGCTCTTGAAGGTTGTGCCCCTCGCCCGGGATGTAGCAGATCGACTCGTACCCCGACGTCAAACGCACCTTCGCGACCTTGCGCAACGCTGAGTTCGGCTTCTTCGGCGTCGTTGTGTAGACGCGCGTGCAAACGCCGCGGCGTTGGGGGCAAGCTTTCAGCGCAGGCACCTTGCTACGCGACGGCTTTGGCGCGCGCGGCTTGCGAATGAGTTGGTTGATCGTCGGCATCGACGCGTTTTCCGTCCGTTCGTTCCGGCCTGACAGGCCCTTCAAAATAACAAAATAGCCGAAGCGGCGAAGTAAGCCCCAGCGACATACCTTTTAGTCTGTCATGCAGCGTTGGAGGCCTGGGCCTCACAGGGGGCTTCGCCGCGACAGCCGCAAGCCCGCCCGCATAACGTTCGGGGCGTGTTAAGGCCGCCGAACGGGCGCGTCAAGTGTTCTCTCGCGTTGAAGCGCGCTAGTCTAGCTGCTCGGCGAAAAACGACCGCCATCGCGAAGGTCTCGTAAGCAGCCGCCGCCGGCACATCCAAAGACGTTTGAAAAGCAACAAGGGCGGCCTCCCAGAGGAAGCCGCCCTTTTAGCTGGTCTAGGTCTCGCTGACGACAGGCTTGCCTGCGCAGCCTACTCCGCCGCGTCAGGCGCCGGCAGGGCCTCCGCCGCCGCCGCTTCCGCAGCGGCCTGTCGGCGGGCGCGAAGCTTTGTGTCGCGGTCATTGGCGATCCGACGGTAGCGCCGCATCGATCCGCCGGTGCCCGCAGGTATGAGCCGGCCAACGATGACGTTTTCTTTCAGCCCTTCGAGCGTGTCGACCTTGCCCTGGAGCGAGGCTTCGGTCAGCACGCGCGTCGTCTCTTGGAACGAGGCCGCCGAGATGAAAGACCGGGTCTGCAAAGACGCCTTGGTGATGCCGAGCAGAACCGGTTGGCCTTGAGCTTCTCGCATGCCCGCCTTGCTGGCCGCGGCGTTCGCCTCCTCGAACTCCACCATGTCGAAATGCTCGCCCTTGAGCAGCAGCGTATCGCCGGCGTCGGTGATCTCCACCTTCTGCAGCATCTGCCGGACAATGACCTCGATGTGCTTGTCGTTGATGGGCACACCCTGGAGCCGGTAGACCTTCTGGATCTCCTCGACGAGGTAATCCGCCAGGGCTTCCACGCCGAGAATGGTCAGAATGTCCTGCGGCGCGGGATTGCCGTCCATCAGGTACTCGCCCTTCTTGATGAAGTCGCCGTCCTGAACGGACAGGTGCTTCGTTTTCGGGACGAGGTATTCCATGGGCTCAGCGCCCTCCTCCTCCGGAACGATCCGCACGCGCCGCTTATTCTTGTAGTCGCGGCCGTACTCCACCTTCCCGTCGATCTCCGCGATAATGGCGTGATCCTTCGGTCGGCGGGCTTCGAACAGCTCCGCCACCCGCGGCAGACCGCCTGTAATGTCGCGCGTCTTGGCGCCGCCCGTCATCAAGCGAGCCAGCGTATCGCCGGGGGCTACCGCGTCGCCTTCCGCGACAGACAGGATCGCGCCGACAGACAACAGGTACCGCGCCTCGGACCCGTTGGGCAGCACCACCGGATCGCCCTTATCGTCGACAACCACGATCGCCGGCTTGATGTCGGCTTTCTTCGACGCGCTGCGCCAATCGGTGATGACGCGGGAGGAAATCCCCGTCGCTTCGTCCGTCTCTTCGCGGGACGTGACGCCGTCGGTGATGTCCACGAGACGGGCGACCCCGCCAACCTCGGAGACAATGGGCTGCGCGAAGGGGTCCCAGTCAGCGAGTTTGTCGCCGCGCGACACCGTCGCGCCCGCCTTGAAGAACAGCCGCGTGCCGTAAGCCGGCTTGAACGTCTGGCGAATACGGGCGTCGTCGTCGACGATCTGAACTTCCATGGATCGCCCAACGACGACCAGGCTTTTGTCCTCGCGCTCGACGATGGACGGTTCGATGAACCGCACTTCGCCGTCATAGGCGGCCTCGACGGAGGACTGGTCCGCCACGGTCGCCGCGCCGCCAATGTGGAACGTCCGCATGGTCAGCTGGGTGCCGGGCTCGCCGATCGATTGGGCGGCGATCACGCCGACCGCCTCACCCATATTCACCGGCGTGCCGCGCGCCAAATCACGGCCATAGCAGGTCGCGCAAACGCCGTTCTTCGTCTCGCAGGTCAACGGCGAGCGCACCTTGAGCGAATCCACGCCCGCTGCATCAATCGCGGCGGCGAGCTTCTCGTCGACATACGCGCCGGCCGGCGCGATGACTTCGCCGTCGGCGCTGGCGATGGGCTCCAGGGTCGTCCGCCCCAGAACGCGCTCGGCGAGCGACACGATGATGTCCGCCCCGTCCATGACCGCGCGCAAGGTGATGCCGTTGTCGGTCCCGCAATCCTCTTCGTTGACGATGCAATCTTGAGCGACATCCACAAGGCGACGGGTCAAGTAGCCGGAATTCGCCGTCTTCAACGCCGTGTCCGCGAGGCCCTTCCGGGCGCCGTGGGTCGAGTTGAAGTATTCCAAGACCGTCAGGCCCTCCTTAAAGTTCGATACGATCGGCGTCTCGATGATCTCGCCCGACGGTTTGGCCATCAGGCCCCGCATCCCGGCGAGCTGCTTCATTTGGTTCTTCGAACCACGCGCGCCGGAATGGGCCATCATGAAGACCGAATTGGTCTCCCCCTGGCGGCCGGTTTCGTCGTCGATCATCGGTTGGCCGGCCGCGTCCATCATGGCGTCGGCGACCTTGTCGGTGCAGGTCGACCAAGCGTCGACCACCTTGTTGTATTTCTCACCCCGCGTGATCAGGCCGTCGGCGTACTGACGTTCATACTCCGACACCATGGCGCGCGTGTCCTCGACCAGCTTTTGCTTGTCGCCCGGGATCACCATGTCGTCCTTGCCGAACGAAATGCCGGCCTTCGCCGCTTCACGGAACCCGAGCGCCATGAGCTTGTCGCAGAAGATCACCGTCGCCTTCTGGCCGCAGTTTCGATAGACCTCGTCGATCAGGCGGCCGACGGCCTTCTTCGTCATCAGCTCGTTGGCGAGCTCCGGTTTGATCTTTTTGTGCCGCGGCAACAGGTCGGCGATCATGAACCGGCCGGGGGTCGTTTCGAAAACACGCACGATCGGCGCGCCGTCTTCATCGACCGTTTCATACCGCGCCTTGATCTTGGAATGCAGCGTGATCGATCGCGAGTGGAGCGCGTGCTCCAGCTCGCCGAGGTCCGAGATCGTCATGCCGTCGCCGGGCTCGTTCTCCTTGTCGATCGACAGGTAGTAGAGGCCCAAAACAATGTCTTGCGACGGCACGATGATCGGTTTGCCATTGGCCGGCGACAGAATGTTGTTTGTCGACATCATCAAGACGCGGGCTTCAAGCTGAGCCTCCAGGCTCAGCGGCACGTGCACGGCCATCTGATCGCCGTCGAAGTCG
>CAZQZC010000221.1:0-3493 GCA_964597685.1 uncultured Hyphomonadaceae bacterium
CGCCGACGAAGTTGCCCAGCGCCAGAACCGGATAGCCGTTGAGCGCCGCTTCCAGGCTGACGATCATCTCCGGCAAGGACGTGCCCACGCCGACGATTACAAGGCCGGCCACCAAGGGAGACACGCCCAGTTTCCGGGCGAGCGACACGGCCCCTGTGACCAGGATGTCTCCCGCCACGCCAAGCAGAACCAAGCCCCCCACAAGGGAGGCGATCAGCCAAAGATCCGGCACGAGCCCCCCGCGCTCCGCCTAGTCGAGGCGACGGAATTCGATGAGGTTGAGAATGCCGAAGACGGCGACGGTGACGCCGATGGCGATGAGCGCGAACATCGTTATGACTTCCTTGCAATGGATTCGGGTTAGCTGTTAGCGCGTCGTATTCGGAAAAGCGAGGCTTGAAGTGCTTCAACAGCCTAACCGCCCCACACCGCGAAAAACGCTCCGGACACGGTTCTTTCACGCCTGGTTTCGGTTGAACCGGCCCATGACTTTGGGGGTCCGCGGGGTGGTGGAGAACGAACGCGGCGAGGTGCTTATGGTTCGCCATACCTACGTCGACGGCTGGTTTTTACCAGGCGGCGGCGTAGAGCGCGGCGAACCGGCGGAAGAGGCCCTGGCGCGTGAATTGGTCGAGGAGGCGGGGGTCCAGCTCGAAGGGCCCGCGACGCTGGTTGGCATCTATTCCAACCACCGCCATTTCCCGAACGATCACGTACTTGTTTACCGCGCCACGGCCTGGCGGGAAGTTCCGGCGTCGAGCGTCGGCGAAATCGCGGAGGTCCGCTGGGTGGATCCGCTAAACCCGCCCGAAGGCGCGACGCCAGGCAACGCCCGCCGCCTGCGGGAGATTTTCGCAGGATCTGACGCCAGCCTGTATTGGTAGTCCTAGAGCCCTTTCATCTGAATTTGAGTCGGCTGAAAGGGCTCCAATTGCCGGCGAAGGCGAGGCAGGCCGGCAGAGCCAGAAACGTCATAAAGCCTGCGACAACCAACCAATGGCGCGTTGAGTGTGTGGTGTGCTTGTCCATATCTTCATGCTGCACTGCAATATGGCGGGCGAACGGCGCATTCGGGGATTTGACAAGGCGGCCGCGTTAACGCTGCGTTAAGAGCTTCCCGCCATAATTGTGTGGCGACGCTACCCCTCTCGTCGCGTGTAATTTCGCCGTCTTCCAACTCCCCCCGTTGGAAGGGCTGACTGGACGCCCGCTTCGCCCCCTCCGAAGCGGGCGTTTTGTCATGATGAGCCCGCCTTACGCGGTCGGCTTGGCGAATGCGGCGTGCGCGTATTTGAGACCGGTATAGATCGAGAGAAGCCCGCCGATCCCGACGACAACCCATCCTAACGCGGTCATCGCGCCCCACGCGCCGACATCGCCGAGCCACAGACCCAGCAAGACCATCGCCAACCCGGCCATCACGATCGCTGATTTGGACTTGGCGAGGCCCGTCGCGCCGAGGGACGCAGCCGGGCGTGCGTTTCGCAGCGCCATAATCGCGAGGTCGCGTCCCGTCAGCGCCCCAAGCGCGGCCAAACTGAAAAGGGGGAACGCGCCCGCCAACAGGAAGCCGGCGAGGCACCCGGCGACAAGCGCCTTGTCCGCCCACAGATCCAATTGCGCGCCGAGGGCGCTCTCCGCCCCGAGCTGTCTGGCCGCCCAGCCGTCGAGGGCGTCGGTCAGGCTCGCGGCGACAAAGATCAGGAGCGCCAAACCCGACAACATCGCCGCACTCTGCGACGCTGGATCGCGCGCCGCCAGCAATCCCGCGATCACCGGCGAGGTCGCAATCCGGAAGACGGTCAACGCATTGGGAAGCCAGTGCAAACGTCGTCGGGCCTCATCCGCCATTGAAGCGCCCATAGATCCGCTCGGCCAGAGCCTGACTGACGCCATCGACGTCGGCCAGATCGGCGAGCTTCGCCTTTGCGACGCCCTTGGCGGAGCCGAAGCGGTGGAGAAGCGCTTTCTTTCGCGCGGGGCCGATGCCTTCGATTTCGTCGAGCGGGCTTTTCTTGATGTCAGCGGTCCGCTTGGCCCGGTGGGCGCCGATGGCCCAGCGGTGGGCCTCGTCCCGAAGGCGCTGGAGATAGTAAAGGACCGGGGAATTGTGCGGCAGCTGGAACGGCGCGCCGACGGGGCGGAAGAACTTTTCCCGGCCGGCGTTGCGGTCCGGCCCCTTGGCGATCGAGACGAGGGTGACGTCGTCGTGGGACAGTCCGATCTCGCCGAGCGCTTCCATGACGGCGTGGAGCTGGCCCAAGCCGCCGTCGATCAGGACGAGATCCGGCCAGGGCGGGGCGCCGCCGTCGTCGCGCTCTTTGAGGGCGCGCGAAAAGCGTCGGGTCATCACCTCGCGCATCATGCCGTAATCATCGCCAGGCTCCAGATCCTTGTCCTTGATATTGAACTTTCGATACTGGGTCTTGTCGAAGCCGTCCGGCCCCGCCACGACCATGCCGCCGACCGCGTTCGATCCTTGTATGTGGGAATTGTCGTAGATTTCGATGCGCTCCGGCGGGGCGTCCAGATCGAAGGCCTTCGCCAGGTCTCTCAACAAAGTCTGCTGGGTCGCGCTCTCGGCGAGCTTGCGCGACAGGGCTTCGCGCGCGTTGCGCTCGGTTTGCAGCACAAGCTCGCGTTTCGATCCTCGCTCGGGTGTACGAAGCTCCACCTTCGCCGGGGCGCGCAGGGTGAGCGCTTCGGCGATCAGGCCGGCTTGGTCCGGCGCGGCGTTGGTGAGGATGAGCTTCGGCGCCGGGCGCGTATCGTAGAATTGGACGAGGAAGGCGGCGAGAATCTCGCCGGCGTCGGCGTCGCGTTCGTGGCGGGGATAATAGGCCTTCGCGCCCCAATTCTGTCCTGCGCGGAAAAAGAAGACCTGGATGCAGGATTGCCCGCCCTCGGCGGCGATGGCGAAGACGTCGGCTTCTTCAAGCCCGTCGGGATTGATGTCCTGTGAGGCTCGCACGACCGCCAGCGCGCGGATGCGGTCGCGAAGCCGGGCTGCGGTTTCGAAGTCCATCGCCTCGGAGGCGGTCTCCATCTCCGCGGCGAGATCGCGATGCAGGTCGACCGCCTTGCCGCGTAGGAAGTCGGCCGCCTGGTCGGCGAGCCGATTGTAATCTTCCGTCGCGATCAATCCGACACAGGGCGCGGCGCAACGCTTGATTTGGTGCAGCATGCAGGGGCGGGACCTCGCCTCGTAGACGCTGTCCTCGCAGGTGCGCAGTAGAAAAGCCTTCTGGAGCGTATCCAGGGTTCGCGTCACCGCATTGGCGCTGGCGAACGGGCCGAAATAGTCGCCCTTGCGCGACTTGGAGCCGCGATACTTCAGGATCTGCGGCGCGTCGTGGTCGCGGCGGATGAAGATATACGGGAAGGATTTGTCGTCGCGCAGCAGGACGTTGAAGCGCGGCTTCAGCGACTTGATGAGGTTCGCTTCAAGCAGCAGCGCTTCGGTCTCCGTCTCGGTGACGACGAATTCCATTTT
>CAZQZC010000222.1:0-3462 GCA_964597685.1 uncultured Hyphomonadaceae bacterium
CGTCGTTCTCAACGACAACGACATGTCGATTGCGCCCCCCGTCGGCGCCATGAGCCATTATTTCTCGCGCTTGGTCTCGTCTCGCCCGTATCGCGGCTTGCGGAAGATCGCCAAGAACATCGTGAAACCCGTCGGGCTCGCCGAAGCCGCGCGCAAGGCTGAGGAATATCTTCGCGGCTTCGCCATGGGCGGCACGTTGTTTGAAGAAATGGGTTTCTATTATGTGGGCCCGATCGACGGCCACGATATGGATGTTCTTCTGCCGGTCCTCGAAAACATCAAGGCGATGCAGAATGGCCCCATCCTTCTGCACGTCGTCACGCAGAAGGGCAAAGGCTACGCGCCGGCTGAAAATGCGGCCGACAAGTATCACGGCGTCGCGAAATTCAGCGTCGTTTCAGGCGAACAGCACAAGCCCAAGCCCAACGCGCCTGCTTATCAGAAGGTCTTCGGCCAGACGCTCGCGAAGTTGGCCGACGACGACGACAAGATCTGCGCGATCACGGCGGCCATGCCGTCGGGGACCAGCGTCGACATCTTCGCAAAGGCGCACCCCGAGCGCGCATTTGACGTCGGAATCGCAGAGCAGCACGCGGTGACGTTCGCCGCAGGCCTCGCCGCCGACGGCATGAAGCCGTTTGCTGCGATCTACTCGACCTTCCTTCAACGCGGCTACGACCAAGTCGTCCACGATGTGGCGATCCAGAAGCTGCCTGTGCGCTTCGCCATGGATCGCGCGGGGCTTGTCGGCGCCGACGGCCAAACCCATGCGGGATCCTTCGACATCGGTTATCTCGGCGCTTTGCCGGGCTTTGTCCTCATGGCCGCGTCCGATGAGGCGGAGCTCGCCCAGATGGTCAAAACGGCCGTGGAGATCGACGATCGCCCCTGCGGCTTCCGTTATCCGCGCGGCGAGGGGGTCGGCGTCGACTTGCCTGAAACGCCGCAGGCGCTCGAGATCGGCAAGGGTCGGATTGTGCGGGAGGGGTCGACGGTGGCGATCCTGTCCTTC
Source organism: uncultured Hyphomonadaceae bacterium (assembly GCA_964597685.1). GTDB lineage: Bacteria > Pseudomonadota > Alphaproteobacteria > Caulobacterales > Hyphomonadaceae > JBCBTJ01. Next base: position 1,013 of record CAZQZC010000222.1, read on the forward strand.
GGGGCGCGCCTCCACGAAGCGCTGAAGGCCGCAGATATGTTGGCCGGCCAAGGCTTGTCAGCCACGGTCGCCGACGCGCGTTTCGCCAAACCGCTCGACACCGATCTGATCCGTCGCCTGGCGAAAGAACATGAAGTTCTGATCACGATCGAAGAGGGCGCGATCGGCGGCTTCGGCGCCTTTGTCCTGCATCATCTCGCCGACACGGGCGCCTTGGATAAGGGATTGAAGGTCCGAACGATGACGTTGCCGGATGTCTTCCAGGATCATGACAAGCCCGCCGCAATGTATGAAACGGCCGGCCTGAACGCCCGCCATATCGCCGCCAGGGCGATTGAAGCCCTCGGCCGCGGGGACGTTTCGCAAATCGAAAAACTGGCCGCCGCCGCCGGCTGACGCGCCCTGACATTGTCATGAAACCGCCGCTTGAGCGGACGGACCTCGGGGGTAGTGTCCGGTTTGCGACACGATCCCCAAGGAGCCAAAAATGACACGTTTCGTTTCCGCCGCCGCAGCCTTGGCGCTTTGCGCGGCTTGCTCGACCGCGGCGACTTCCTCCGCGCCAGATGTCGCAGCCGCGACAGCGACGGCGATTCCCACGTCGGCTCAGTTCCAATTGGCCATGGGCACCGCGGCGTCCCTGGTCGAAGCCGGCAACACCCAAACAGCGATTGACCGCCTCACCCAATTGATCGGCGATCCGGATCTGTCGGACGAAGAGACGGCCGCCGCCCTGTTGGAGCGCGGCAAGCTGCGCCAGTCGGGCGCCGGTTACGACGTTTTCGGAGCGATCGCCGATTTTGAGGAAGTGGGCCGGTCCTATCCAGATGCGGCCGCCGCCGGAGAGGCGAGCGCGCTGCTCGATACGGCGCGCGGCCAGGCGACGTCGATGAACTTCAAATTGGAGCAGCCGGACACCGTCCGCGCAGATCGGTTCAGCCTCCTTTTCGGACTGGGCGAGCACGAAGAGGCCATCGATCTGATGCTTGCCGGCGGCGTGACGCCGTCGAACGACGAACTCGTCGCCATGTACCAGATCGGCTATCTCTGCGAAGGCGCTGAGTATACCGGTCCGTCTTATTCGGCGACCGAGCCGGACGGCACGCCTCGGAATTTGCGCTTCTGCGATTTCGGGAAATAGCGGGCGGCCCTTTTCCTGACGCCTGCGTCATGGTTTTCTTCCCTCGATAACGAAAAACGTCATCGAGGGAGATCCATAAATGTCCGCCGACGCCGCTGCGGCCTGGCCCGCAATGTCCATCGCCCAGGCCAACGGCCTGCTCAGCCAACCGGGAACGCCGTTCGAATTGGAAGAGCGTCAGATCGGCGCCGCCACGGTTAAGACTTATAAGAACGCCCCGCCAACGCTGCGGCATGTGTTCGAAGCGGGACGGGCTTTCGGCGATCGCGATCTGATTATCTATCAGGACGAACGCGTCAGTTTCGACGCCCATGCGCGCGCGGTCGAGCATTTCGCCGGCGCTTTGATCGAGACCTATGGGATCCGCAAGGGAGACCGCGTTGCGATCATCATGCGGAATTATCCGCAATGGTCTGTTGCGTTTTGGGCGGGCCTCATGGTCGGGGCGATCGTCACGCCGATGAATTCCTGGTGGACGGGTGACGAGCTCGAGTACGGGCTTCAGGATTCCGGCGCGCGGATCGCGATTGTCGACCCCCAGATCTTTGAGCGCGTGCGGGAGCACTGGGACGCGCTCACGAGCCTTGAGCACGTGGTGATCGCGCGCGCCACGGACAATCGCGCCGACCCGAAAGTGCGCCCCATGGAAGATTTCATTGGCCCGGCGGGAGACTGGGCGACGCTGCCGCCGATCGGCTTGCCGCCGATTGAGATCGGTCCCGACGACGACGCGACGATCATGTACACGTCCGGCACGACCGGCCGTCCGAAGGGGGCCCTGGCCACCCACCGCGCCATCATCTCCAATGTCTTCAATTCGTTGCTCTGCCAGGCGCGCATGTTCCTGCGTCGCGGCGAGCAGCCGCCGGAGCCCGATCCAAACGAGCAACGCTCGACCCTGCTCTCGATCCCGTTCTTCCACGCCACCGGCGCCTTCGCCATCCTTGTTCCCGCGATGGCCCAGGGCAACAAGATCGTAAGCATGTACAAATGGGACGCCGACCAAGCGCTGCCCATTATCCAGAACGAGAAGATTTCCGCCATTGGCGGCGTGCCGGCGATCGCCTGGCAGATCCTGGAGCACCCGGATCGCGACAAGTACGATTTGTCCTCCATCGCCGCCGTCTCCTATGGCGGCGCGCCCTCGGCGCCGGAATTGGTGGCGACGATCAAACGTCGTTTCCCCGACGCGGCGCCAGGCAATGGCTGGGGCATGACGGAGACCTGTGCGACGGCGTCGGTGAACCTCGGCGAATATTACGTGAATCGCCCCGACAGCGCCGGCGTCCCGCCGCCTGCGGTCGAGATC
>CAZQZC010000223.1:0-3460 GCA_964597685.1 uncultured Hyphomonadaceae bacterium
AAGGGCGTTCATCGGCTCTTTGAACAAGCGCCATTAGACAGCCGCGGCCGCAACGGGCTGTATCAGAACGATAATGCCTGCGACGGCCGCCGGGGTGCGACCGAGGCCCGCGACGATGAGGCCCTGGCCGGCGACATGGGCGATCAAGCCGAGAAAGCGCGGCGCCCGCCAATCTGCGGGGGCGGCCGGCCAAACGGCCTCGCCCGACAGGAGGGCGATCACGCCGCCCACACCGGCTTCCGCCGCCGTGAGCCAAAAGAGCGTGTCAAGCGGTCCCAACCGCTCCCGCGCCATTTTTGTTCCGAGCATATAGCCTGCGACAAGGCACGCCGCGCCGAGGGCGAGCAAATCCCCGCGCAGATCCGCTTTTCCCGCCGCGCCGCCGCCCTGGGACAAGAGCGCCGCGCCGGCGATCGCCAGCATGACGGCCGCCCCCCAATTGGCGGTCGGCCTCTCCTTGAGGACGAACCACGCCGCGAACCCCACGCAGACATTGCCAAGATTGACGATGAACGTGGCGTTGGCGACGGTCGTCAGCGTCAACGCCCAGTGCCAGAGCGCGATGTCGAGAGCGAAGAAGGTTCCAGCGATGAACACGTAACGATTTGGCCGGGCGGGCAAGCGGCGTTCGAAGATGAAAAGAAGCGCCAGCAAGGCGGGCAGCGCGAACACATAGCGCCAAAAAGCCGTCGCCTGCGGCCCCATATCGGACAGCCGCAGGCCGATCGGCGCAAACCCGATGCACAGCCCGCCAGCCAGGACCAGGGCGGGCCCGATCCAAAGGCGCGGCGGCGCCAGGGGCGGCGCGGCGGCCTCGCTCACGGGGCGGCCGCCAAGCGGCGAACATCGTCTGGGGTCATGCCCTCGTCTCTCATCGCGGCGATCGTCTTGGATCGGTCGCGTTTGGCCAGACGCCTTCCATCCGGTCCAGTCAATAATTTGTGGTGGCGGTAGCGCGGCGTGGGCCACCTCATCAGCGCCTGCAGGACGATCTGGATGTGCGGCGCGTCGACGAGATCCATGCCGCGGATCACGTGGGTGACGCCTTGTAACGCATCGTCGTGACAGGCGGCGAGATGATAGGCGGCCGGGCTGTCCTTGCGGGTCAACGCGATATCGCCGAAGCGCTCGGGTTGGGCCTTCATGGGTTCGACGCCGTCGGATGTTTCGATCACGAATTCCAGATCCCGATAGAGCGGCCCCAAGGCGTCCTTCGCCCGGCTGAGCGACAGGCGCCAGGCAAAGGCGTCGCCCCGCGACAGGCGTTCGGATTCCTCGTCGGCAGGCAGCGGGCCCGAGGTGAACGGCGCGTCGGGATCGTCTCCGGTGAGTTCAGCGATTTTCGAGCGGGAGAGAAAGCAGCGATAGACGAGGTCGCGGCTGCGCAATTGGTCGACCACGCCAGCGTAATCCTCGAAATGATCGGCCTGGAAGCGCACCTCGCCGTCCCATTCCAAGCCGAGCCAAGCGAGGTCTTCGAGGATGCCGGCCTCAAACGTAGGGCGACAGCGGCCGATATCGGTGTTCTCCATGCGCAGGAGCGCGCGCCCGCCGGCCTCGTCGGCTGCGCGGCGCACTTGCATGGCTGAATAGGCGTGACCAAGATGAAGCCGGCCAGTCGGCGAGGGCGCAAAGCGAGTGACGAAATCCGCCATGATGCGCGGTTAATCCAAGACTCCGGCCGCGCGACCCCAGCCGGTGTAGGTTCCCTCGCGACGTGCGCGCAGGTCTTCGTCGGTCGGTTCGATAAACGCCGCTTTCGAGGCGAGGCCGGAGCCGTCCACCAACCGGTTCATGAAATTATAGAGGCTCGTAATCATAACCGCATCGTGGAGGTCCCCTTCGCTCCACCCGGCGTCGAAGACAGCGCGCGCATCCTCCTGGGTCATGCCGCTGCGTTCGGTCACCTTTTTGGCGACAGCGAGCACGGGCTTCATCGCATCGTGGATTGGCGCGGTTTCGACATCGCGCATCAAGGCGTCGATCGTCTCTCCCGAAACGCCAAAGGCGATCGCCATGGTTCGATGGGCGCCGAAACAGAATTGGCAAGCGTTGAGGCCCGACACGTAAGCCGCGATCAATTCGCGTTCCGCCACCGCAAACCCGCTCTCGCTACGAAGCAAGTCGTCGTGCAGCCGCAACAGCGCTTCCGCGCCCTTGGGAAACGCCTTGAACAAATGCTCCAGATGCGCCGCCGCCGGCAGCGAAGGATAGATCGACATGGACCGAGCCTTGCATTGCGATAGGTTTAAAGTGAAGCCAGACGGCGCAGAATGCGTCTTGCGCGGGCTGTGCGGGATGTCTAGTGCCCACGGAAACAGGTGCGGGATCCAGAATGGACTTGGCAAGTCTCTTCGACCAAGCGGCGGCTTGGATCGATCAATACATCATGAACGCCCCCGAACTGGCCGTTTTCGGCGCTTTTGCGGCGCTGGTGGGCGTGGCGGCGATCGCCTTGACCATCTTGCGGGGCGTTCTGGGTGCGATTGCGGCCGTTTCGCGCGCGCAGCGCGACGCGGCGATGGCGCGGGACAAGTCCCCCGGCTATCGCGTCCTCTTGGCCGCGCCTTCAGGCGCTCGCGGCCGGGCGGCGGTTCGGTTTCTTGAAAGCGCGCTGAAGGCGCGCCTTCCGGAATTTTGCTTTGGCGCGCCGGTGTTGATCGCGCCAGCCGGCGGCCCTTTGCCGAAAGTCATCGACGCGATTCAAGCCCGCCTCGACCGATCCGGCGCGGACATTGTGATCGGCGCGGCCATACAGAATGCGGGCCCCACCGGATTGCGTCTGCGGGGCGTCGCCCGCGCGCCGCAAGGCGTTCGTTCGTTTCAGTACGATCTATCCGGCGACCCAAAGGATTGGGCGGACGACCTCGCGCCCGTCGTCGCCTTCCTCATCGCCAAGGCGATACAGCCCGCCATTGCCGAGCCGGCGAACTTTCGGTCTGAGAAAGCCGCGCCAGTCGCCGAGACGTTCGGTCGTATCCTTGCCAGCGACATCGACCTTCCGCCCGACCTGCGCGCTGAGCTCGAGACGCGGTTTTGCGCCTTCGTTCTGCACGTTGTGGAGCAGGACCCGAGCGCCGCCGGCCTCGACCGGGTGATCAGCATGCGCCGGGCCGCCCTCGACGAGAAATCCGGGTCGCCCGACGCGCGGATCGCCGTGCGCATGGACCTCGGGCGCGCCTTGTTGATCTCCGCCGAGCGTCGGTTCGATCAAGCCATTGTCGCCGAGGCGGTCGGCCACCTGAATCAAGCGCTGGAAATGATGCGCGTCGATCCTGCGATCCGAAAGGTGGAGACCTGCTCGATCGCCCTCCAGAAGGCGCAGGATATGCTGGCCTCGCGCAAGCGCTTCGCGATCAGCGGCGGCTTCTAGGGCGGATTCCGACCAAATTGACCCGCCTCGCCTTTCCGCCAGGATCGTCGTCGCGCGCCGGTCCGACGATGCCCGCATCGCCGGACG
>CAZQZC010000224.1:0-3402 GCA_964597685.1 uncultured Hyphomonadaceae bacterium
CACCCATTCCCATCATCGCCGACCCCATGCCAGCCATAACATTGCGCACGTCGGCGAAGTCCAGATTGATCAAGCCCGGCATGACCATGAGGTCTGTGATGCCGCGGACGCCGGAATACAGCACGTCGTCGGCGAGACGGAACGCCTCCGCGAAGGGTGTCCGCTCATTGGCGATGCGGAACAAATTTTGGTTGGGCACGACGATCATCGTATCGACGTTGCGCCGCATCTCTTCCAGGCCGCGCTCGGCCAGGGTCATCCTGCGCGATCCCTCGAAACCGAAGGGCTTCGTGACGACACCGACCGTCAGAATGCCCCGTTCGCGAGCGACTCGGGCGATGACCGGCGCCGCGCCGGTGCCGGTGCCGCCTCCCATGCCGGCGGCGATAAAAACCATGTGCGCCCCGTCGAGGAAACGCTCAACCTCGGGCGTGGACTCTTCGGCTGCGGCGGCGCCGACATCTGGACGAGCGCCGGCGCCAAGGCCTTCCGTGGTCTGCGGGCCCAATTGAATCCGATTATCTGTTTTTGACCGGGATAGGGCCTGAGAATCGGTGTTCGCGACGACGAACTCCACCCCCTTCAGCTCAGCTGAGATCATATTGTCGATCGCGTTGCCGCCAGCTCCGCCAACGCCGAACACGACGATTCTAGGGGAGAGTTCCGTCACCATATCACCTAAATCCTCAAACTATACTTGCCCCAACGGTGTTGACGTCCACTCTGGTCGCTTTGACCTAAAGGATTGTTAAGTGAACGATGCCGCGGTCAGAAATTTTCTTGAAGCCACCGCAATACATTGTTCACCTTGCTTGACGCGCCACGCCGTGCGGTCTCTTCGGCGAAACCAGCCCGCATCGCCTCAGATCGCCCCTGCACGCGCCACGCTAGCAGACCGGCTGCCGTGGAAAAAGCGGGAGATGCAAACGTCTCCCCCAAAATGTCAGCTGAGGCGGGTCTGGCCACTCGGACCGGCATTTGAAATATTGTCGACGCCAGGTCGCGCACGCCAGCCAACTCGCTCGCCCCCCCTGTCACGACAGCCCGCCGAGGGGCGACTTTGGCGAGTTTGCTGTCGTTTAGGCGTTGGACGATTAGCTCGAACGTCTCCGAGATCCGCGGTGCGATCACACCCGCCAAGTCGCCGCGCGCAATGCGCGAGCTCTGCAAGCGGCCATCGTCTCCCAGTTTCGGGGCTTCAATCCGCTCGGCGCATCCAACACCGCCGATTTCAGCTGTGCCGTACACGGTCTTCAGGCGTTCGGCGGCAGGATAGGTCGTCCCCAGCCATTGCGCGATATCGCTTGTCACGTGTTCACCGCCGGCGGACACGAGCCCTAGCCAGGCCGGCGCCCCGTTGAGAAACACCGAGGCCGTCGTCACGCCTGCGCCCATATCGATGCAGAACGCGCCGTTCTCGCGCTCGTCGTCGATCAGCACGCCCAAGGCGGACGCTATGGCGCTCGGGGCGAACCCGTCGACGCCCAGATGGGCCCGGGCGAGGCATTCCTGCAGGTTCCTGATCAACGATCGCGGCGCCAAGACAGTGCTGACCAAGACACCCAATCTGTCGGCGTGCAGGCCGCGCGGATCGCGAACGCCGTCTTGGTCGTCGACGCGATAAGCGACCGCGTTCGCGCTCAAGATCGCAGCGCCCTTGTTTTGCGCGTTCGACGTCGCCGCGGAGAGAACGCGCTGCACGTCGCGCGAGGCGACGGTGCGGCCGCCGATTTCGACGCCAGCAGTCGCCAATCGACAGGTCACCTTCGGGCCAGTCACACCCAGCATAACACGATCAACGCGCTCGCCGGCTTGGCGCTCGGCGTCTTCGACGGCCAGGCGAACCGCGCGTTCGAGGCTTTCAAGATCGGTGATCGCGCCGCCGCTAAATCCACGGCTTTGCTGGCGCCCGCCGCCCAAAAACTCGAACCCAGCAGGCTTCGTCGGCTCGACGCGCGCGATCAAGCAGGCGACTTTCGAGCAGCCGATATCCAGCGCAGCGATCAGCGCGCCAGGCTTGGCGGAGGCGCGCATACGCAGGCGGCGATCGAGGCTCGACATCAGCTCTCGACCCCTGCGCTAGGCCGTAGGAAGACCCGCCCGGACACCCTCAGATCCAGGACGTCCGCGGGCAGATCAGCCACGTGCCGCCCACCGTGCAAGGCGGTGAGGCGTTGGATCTGTAGATCCACGTCTTCGCCCGTCGGCAAACGAGCGATCAAACCCGTATCGAACACCAAATCCCACCGGCGCGAACCGATACGCTCAGCCCATCCCACGCGGGCCGCGAGATTCGGCGCTTCGATCAACGCGCGCGCCAGGGCGGGCGCAGCATCGCCGGCGCCGGCGCCCTTCACCTTGAGGAGGTCGGGATGCGTTTCTGGCGCCTGGCCTAGGATCGGCTGCCCCAATTCATCGATGACGGACCAATCTGCGCCCTCTTGAAGCAGCGCGATCGGCTCCGCTGGATCTGCGATGATTATGATTTGATTGGGCCAAAGGCGATGGACCCGAACGTTCACGACGCGGCGTGTTGATTCAATTCGCTTGCGGATAAGGTGTGGATCGGCGCGAAACATGTTCTCGCCTTCCTCAACCATGACCGATTCGCGCACGACGCGGGCGAGGTCCCCGTCGACGCCGACTATGGCCACCTGCTCGACGGCCAAACCCAAGCCGCGCGCGGACCGATCCATCGTGTTCGCAAGACGCCGCTCCACCAGATTGAGCGACCCCCCCATCCAAGCAGCCGCCGCAACAATCAGGGCTGCGAGCAAAGCGAGGCCGAAGAGGACTGAAGACACGCGAACAGGCTCACGCCCGTTCCCGACCTCCACCATCAGGGGCTGCTTGCGGCGCGATTTTTTGTCCGGAGGGGGCGAGCTTACCTTAGGCATGACGCGTCCTCGATCATCCAGGCCACCAGCGCCTCGAACGAAATGCCGAGATGTGCGGCCTGCTCGGGAACGAGCGAGGTCGGCGTCATGCCGGGCTGCGTGTTCGTCTCCAAGATCACCAGTCGTCCTCGCGCCTCGTCATAGCGAAAGTCAGATCGCGTCACACCCCGGCAGCCGAGGGCCCGATGGGCCTTAAGACTCGCCTCCATCGCGGCGTCGGTTACGTCGCTTGGAAGGTCGGCCGGGACCGCGTGGCGCGATCCGCCTTGCGCATATTTTGCGTCGAAGTCGTAAAACTCCCTTAATGTCATGATTTCTGTGACCGCCAGCGCGCGGTCGCCCATGACGCCGACGGACAATTCCCGGCCCGGAATAAATTCCTCCGCCATCAGATTGTCTCCATACGCCCAATCGGGGGATAGAATTTCGCGCGCCGGACCATTGGCGCCCTCACGGACAATCACGACTCCAAAGCTCGACCCCTCGGCGATGGGCTTGACCACAT
>CAZQZC010000225.1:0-3386 GCA_964597685.1 uncultured Hyphomonadaceae bacterium
AAAACCGGCTCGACGCGACAAGGTGCAGCCCCTCGACCCGCAACCAATCGGGCACGGCCTGGGGCGTTTCGACATTGTCGAGCAGCACCAGAAAGGGCCGGCCCTGCTGGGCGGCCAGGCGGCGGGCGAGATCGGCGCCGGCCCGGGCGGCGGCGGCGATGTCGGTCGCGTCACGCAGGCGGGTGTCGAGCGTCGTGGCGAGGGCGGCGAGGTCGGCGTCCCGTGTCGCCTCGGTCTCCGCCCGCACCATCCAGGCGCCGGCGTATCGCCCGAAATGGCGGCGCGCATATTCCCTGGCGATGGCCGACTTGCCGACCCCGCCCAGCCCCGTCACCGCCGCCGGCGGGGTGACCGCGGCGGCCTGCGCCCCGCCCCACAGCGCCCGGTGGAGGGCGGCGAGTTCGTCCTCCCGGCCCGTGAAGACATCCGTATGGAACGGATCGTTCGATATGCGCGCCGGATCGGGCGCCAGGGCGTCTGGCAGGTCGGCGCCCTGTTTCAGGACCAGGTCGACCGCCTGGACCAAGGCGCTGGCCCGGTCGACGGTCTCGGGCAGGCGGGCGAGGTCGAAATAGGCGAGCTGGGCGTTCAAACGCGGCACGGCGCAGGGCCGCACCATGACCGGGATCAGCCGCCCTTGGCCGCCATTATGGAGGGCGTAGGCGGCGTCCCATTCATCGAGGCAGAACGGGCTCGCCCAATAATCCGGCGACATGAGGGCCACGGTCGCGCCGCAAGTCTCGAACGCGTCGCGCATATGACGCGGGAAGCTCTCGCCGATCTTGAAGTCGCGGTCTTGCAGGACGCACTCATAGCCGGCCGCGCTCAGCGTCTCCTGCACCCAGATCGCCGTCTCACGATCCGCGCCCGTGCGCGAGATGAAAATGCGGTTGGCGTCGCCCATGCCGGCCCCCTCGCGCTCCACTTTAGGGCGTGCGGCGGAGGCGGGGAAGGGTCCGAAACGACCGATCGGCGCCGATCGGTCCGGATTGGGCGCCGGTCAGGCGGGATTGGGCGTGCGCGCGGCCGGGTTTTGGGGCGTCGGCGCCTAGGCCGGAACCCGTTCGCCGAGCATCGAACCCATCCGTTCACGGATGATTTGTTCGGCCTGGGTCATGATCCGGTCGACCAGCTCCTGGCAGGTCGGGATGTCGTGGATCAGGCCCGCCACCATGCCGCAGGACCAGGCGCCGGCGTCCATCTCGCCCTCCATCATGATCTTCGGATAGACGCCCGCCACCTCCGGCAGGATGTCCTGGATGGTCAGCTTGTCGCCGAGCGCCTTCTCTTTTTCCAGAAGCTTTTCAACGGCTTCGTTGTGCAAGACGCGTTCGGTGTTGCGCAAGGGGCGCATGACCAGGCGGGTGTCGAGCTCGCTGGCGGCGACCAGGGCCTGCTTCACATTCTCATGCACGGGCGCTTCTTTCGTGGCGATGAAGCGGGTGCCCATATTCATGCCCTCGGCGCCCATGGCCAGGGAGGCGACCAGGGAGCGCCCATCGGCCATGCCGCCGGAAGACACAAACGGAATCTCAAGCTCATCCGCCGCCCGAGGCAGCAGAATAAAGTTCGGAACATCGTCCTCGCCAGGGTGCCCGCCGCACTCGAACCCGTCCACCGACACCGCGTCGCAGCCGATGGATTGGGCCTTCAAGGAGTGGCGCACGGAGGTGCATTTGTGGATGACCTTGACGCCGGCGTCCTTCAGGGCGGGCAGGACCTGTTCGGGATTTCTTCCAGCCGTTTCAACGACTTTCACCCCGCCGTCGATCACGGCCTTCACAATGGCCGGATAGTCGGGCGGCGTCAGGCTTGGCAGGAAAGTGATGTTCACGCCGAAGGGCTTGTCCGTCATGTCCTTGCAGCGGGCGATCTCATTGGCGAGATCCTGGGGCGTTTTCTGGGTCAAGCCCGTAATGATTCCAAGGCCCCCGGCGTTGGAAACGGCGGCCGCCATCTCCGCAAAGCCAACATAATGCATCCCGCCCTGAATGATCGGATGCTCGATGCCGAACATCTCCGTGATCTTGGTCTTCATGACATCCTCCCTAATCGTTGCACGCAATGGTGGCCTCAAACCGCGCCAATCGGAAGGGTGACGTCACGTCAAGAGACACCAGGCCTCGCAAAGTCGTGAGTTCGGACCGGTTCGCCCTCCCGCTACGACGCTCGCAGCAAAGAATCGGAGACCCCGCCATGACGCATTCTCTTTTAAGCCGCCGCGCCCTCATCGCCGGCGCAGGCCTCGCCGCGGGATTAGCGGCGTCCACGCGCACGGCCTTCGCCCATGGCGGGGGCGGCGATCCCTATGGCGACGTTATTGCAACCGAACCCTTCGCCCGGATTGAGAAGTTGGCCGAAGGCGTTTGGGCTGTCGTCTCTACGCCGCTCGACGCCGGCGGCGCATTCAATCCTGCTGCTGCAGCCACGGTTTGCAATGGCGGGCTCATCGCCGGCCGCGACCGGGTCGTGGCGATCGATGCGTTTCTGCAGCCCGCCGGCGCGGCCTGGCTGGCCGAGTGCGCCAAGGGGCTGACGGGGCGCGACATCACCGATGTGATCGTCACACACTTCCACGCTGATCATTCCGGCGGCTTGGCCGGTTACCAGCGCGGCGCCGAGGGACCGGAGATCATCGCAACAGAGACGACGCGGCAGCTGATCGTGGAGCGGTATTCCGGGCCCCTGCAGCCGGTTGGCGACACGTCGTTCCGCGCGCCTGCGATCCGTCCCGTCCTACCAACGCGGATCCTGGCCGACGAGTCTGCCCCCGTTGTGCTGGATCTTGGTGGGCGCACCCTGACGCTGCAGCCGAAGCGGGGCCACACGCCGAGTGATCTGGCCATTCGGGTCGACGATGTTCCCGTGACCTTCGCGGGCGACCTGGTTTGGGCGGGCCTATTCCACAATTATGTTGACGCCATCCCAAGTCACCTTCGCCGGTCCGCCGGCGAATTGTTGGCTGAGCCGGATCGGATTATCGCAACAGGTCACGGCTATGTCGCCAACGCTGGCGATCTTCAAGATTACCTCAATCTCCTCGACCATGTTGAGGCGGGCGCGCGGGCTTCTTACGAGGCTGGCAAGACGCCGGCCGAGGGCGCCGCGAATTTCACGGTTCCCGAGAGTCTCGGAGAGTGGACACTCTTCAATCCGCGTTATTATGAGACGGCGTTCGAGGCTTGGCGCCGGGAGCTGGCCGGCGAAACCGGATAGGGTTTCGCCGAGGGCCGAGACCTCGATCGCGCGACCATTGAGGGCTTTGAGATGATGAAGGTGTTTGTCCATGGCGTTCCGGATACGCCGGCCATGTGGCAACCGCTTCTTGAGGTCCTGGGCCTTAGCGCGAGCGAAGCCGTCACCCTTGCTTTACCGGGCTTTGTGGA
>CAZQZC010000226.1:0-3337 GCA_964597685.1 uncultured Hyphomonadaceae bacterium
AGTGGAAGTGGGACGGCATCCGCGTCCAAGCCGTCGCCGCGCGCGGCGCACGACGCATTTATACGCGGACGGGCGACGACATCTCTCATACCTTTCCGGATGTGCTCGCCGGCATGGACTTTGACGCTGCGCTCGATGGCGAACTCTTGGTGCGCCGGCCCGACGGCGCCGCAGCGCCTTTCAATGATCTCCAACAACGGCTCAATCGAAAAACGGTCTCCAAGGCGCAGATGGACGCCAAGCCGGCCTTCGTGCGAGCTTACGACCTCTTATACTGCGACGGCCATGATCTCCGCGGCCTGCCGTTCCGAGCGCGCCGGGCGGAGCTGGAGACTTTCGTACGCCGCCTCGCGACGGATCGGATAGACCTGTCGCCTCTCGTCGAGATTACGGACCTTTCGACCCTGGACGCGCTGCGCAACCACCCCCCCGCGCCAGAGATCGAGGGCCTGATGCTGAAACGCTGGGATTCGATATACGAAGCGGGCCGGCCAAAGGGACCTTGGTTCAAGTGGAAGCGCGACCCCTTCCTGATCGATGCGGTGCTGCTCTACGCCCAGCGCGGCCATGGAAAACGCTCGTCTTATTATTCGGATTTCACATTCGGCGTTTGGCGCGGCGAAGAACTCACCCCCGTCGGCAAGGCTTATTTCGGCTTCACCGACGCGGAATTGAAGCAATTGGACAAGTTCGTCCGCGAAAATACGATTGACCGGTTTGGGCCCGTCCGCGCCGTTTCGGCCGGGCCGGACGACGGTTTGGTTCTTGAAGTCGCCTTTGAGGGCCTGCAGCGCTCCAGTCGTCACAAATCCGGTCTCGCCATGCGGTTCCCGCGCATCAATCGCATCCGATGGGACAAGCCGGCGGGCGAAGCCGACCAACTGGAAACGCTTGAGTCTTTGCTCCCTGAGGCTTGAACGGAAGCACGTGGCGGGGGCAGGAAGATCGCGTTAAACGACGTTCCCGTTGGAGATTTAATATGGCGCGACTCGCCCGCAACGCATTGCCAATTATTGCAGTCGGCCAGTTCTTGGCGGCTGGCGTTAATGCGTGGACAGGACTCGGCGTCTCCCTGGGCGAGCGCGCGCAGATATCCGGCGTCCCGCCTGAATTGCCGCCGGGACCATTCTTCTCGATTTGGGCGCTTATCTTCGGTCTGTATCTTGTGTTTGCGATTTACGCCGCCGCCAAAGACGAGCCGGCGCCAAGGGTCCTTTCGTCGCCTTTAGCGCTTGCAGGTCTCGGCAATATCGCCTAGATGTTGGAGGCGCAGCTTGTCAGCTTGATGCCGCTGGACTTCGCGCTGCTTTTCCTTGTGGCGGCGCCGGCTTGGGTCGCTGCGCGGAGGTTTGATCGCATGCGCGGCCTGGGCGGCAGCGCTCTAAAACTCCTCTCGGACGCTCTCACCGGCCTGCTAGCCGGATGGGTCACGGTCGCCATCGCTATCTCAACCGCGCCGCTGCTGCGTTGGGCGTTTGATTTGGGCGCCTCCGACAGGCCGTGGCTCATGCTTTGGGCGGCCCTCGCGGTCGCCGCCGGCGGCGCTTGGCTGGCGTCGGCGCGATTTACCCGCAGCTTATGGTACTTCGCTGCGTTGTTGTGGGGGGTCGGAGGCATTGTCGTGAACAATTTCCAGCGCACGGAATACGGCTTTCTCGCCTGGGCTGCGCTCCTGGCGGCGATCGTGATCGCTTTCGCGAGAATGACGCGCGGCGCTCGCGGAGCCGTAGTTTGAACCCGCTCACACCGTAGCCGAATCGTCACATCCGACTGATAGGCGACTTAACGCTCAAACATCCAAGGGGAAGAAAATGCCTGAATCACTCACCGCGCTCTGGTCGCAATACGGGCCTCAGATCGTCGGCTTCGGTATGAAGGCGCTCGGCGCTTTGGTTGTTTTGATCGTCGGCCTTCGGATTGCCGGCTGGCTTGGCGGCCTGGTTCGCGCGCAGGCCGTAAAGCGTGAGACGATCGACGACACGCTCGGCAATTTCTTCGCCTCCCTCGTGCGCTGGGCGATCACAGCCGCCGTCTTTATCGCAGCGCTGCAAGTGTTCGGCGTGCAAGCCACCAGCTTCGTCGCCGTCCTCGGCGCTCTGACATTGGCTATCGGCTTGTCGCTGCAGGGGGCGCTCGGCAACATCGCCTCGGGCGTGATGATCATGATCTTCCGACCCTACAAGCTCGGCGATTATGTCGACATCGCCGGCGAGGCCGGAACGGTGAAGGACATCAACCTCTTCCAAACCGTCCTCGCCACCGTCGACAATGTGAAAGTCATGGTGCCGAACAGCCAGGCCATCGACGGCGTGATCAGGAATTTCTCCGGGTACGAAACCCGCCGTGTCGATGTGACCTTCGGGATCGACTATGACGACGACATGGACAAGGCCATCGGCATCATTCAGTCGATCATCGAAGCCGACGCCCGCATTATGAAAGATCCCGAACCGTTCGTGAAAGTCGTGAATCTTGGCGATAGTTCGGTCGACATCGCCACGCGCAGCTGGACAGAGGCGTCGGATTACTGGGGCGTGCGTTTCGATCTCATCAAGAACGTCAAGGCGGCGTTCGACGAGGCCGGTGTTTCGATTCCCTATCCACACACGACGATGGTCCAGAAGGCGCCTGTTCCGGCCGCTGCGGAATAAGGCCTCAGCTGATACACTCGGTTCATGGGCGATACGGCGGAAGCAGAAACGACAAGCGCCGGCGGTGTTCGGACGGAGGAACGCCGTCGTCGCGGCTTGCGTTTCTGGCGGCGAGCAGACCCTAAACCTAAGCGCTCGGTCCTGAGACGGCTGTTCGGCCTTAAGCTGCTTGGCGCGCTTCAGCTCTTGGCGATCTGCATCTTGGTTGGCTTCGTCATGCTGCTGGCGAATTTCAATCCAGCGCAACCCGGGTTCGACGCGACAAACGCCCTAGAGGAGGTGATCCGCAATTCAGTTGCCGGTCTGCAATGGGCCGCCGTTCACTTCTGGAAGCCCGCCCTGGCCGGCGCGACCGTCGTATTGCCAGTCTGGGTTCTATGGCGCCTTGCCACGCTGCCCTTCCGCAGATGAGCCAGCGGAGGCGAGTTCGACATTGAGCGTTGTCGGGCGCCACACCTGGCTACGACAAAGCGGGCCAAGGCACCCTTTGATTTTCAATAGCCCATCGTCCGTCAAGCTAAGATGCGAGCGATAGCTTTTTCCATTGCGGTAATCGTAGATCTGCCCGCTCTTCCAATTGCCGCCGCGCCGGTCATAGCCCCAAATGAGAAGACTGCCCAAAAGCGGCTGGCCGCGAAGGCGGTCATTGGGATTCTTGTCGTCGATCAGCGTTTCGAGGGTCTTGT
>CAZQZC010000227.1:0-3315 GCA_964597685.1 uncultured Hyphomonadaceae bacterium
CGTCGATGTTCTCTTTTAACAGTCCCTCGCGCATCATCAGGCAGAGATTGCGCCTTGCCCGCCGCCACGGCGCGTCGGCGGGTTTGTAGACGATGTGGCGAAGATCGTTCAGCCGGCCGGGCCCCGCAGGTTTCCCCGCTTTGACCCAGTCCTCCCGCGAGAGGCCGCCTTTCCAGGCTTTTGTGGTGAAGCCTAGGATCTCCACCTTCACCGCGCACCGCTCCAGTGTGCGGGCGAGAATATCGGCGCAGAGCGCGGCGACCATGATCGGACGCCCGCGCATCGAGCCTGAATTGTCGAGCAGCAGCGTGACCACGGTATCGCGGAATTCGCTGTCGTCCTCCTGTTTGAAGGAGAGCGGGGAGGTTGGATCCGTGACGACGCGCGTCAGTCTGGCGGTGTCGAGCACGCCTTCCTCAAGGTCGAAGCTCCAGGAGCGGTTCTGCTGCGCCATCAGCCGGCGTTGCAGACGGTTGGCGAGTTTCGAGACGGCGCCTTGCAGAGGCTGAAGCTGGTGGTCGAGATAGGCGCGCAGCCGGGCGAGCTCCTCCGGATCGCAAAGATCCGGCGCGTTTGCGATCTCGTCGTGGGCTTTGGAGAAGACGTTGTATTTGAAGCCAGGCTTGTCGTCGCCATCGCGGTAATTCGGGCGCAGAGGCTTGGAGCCCTCGTCGTCGTCCGGCGCGTCGTCGGCGTCTGACTCCGCTTCGGCGTCCAGCGAAACATTGGTCTCTTCGCCTTCGGCTTCGTCGCTCTCGCCGGCCTCGACCTCTTCCATGGTCGCGCCTTGGGTTTCATCGGAGGCGTCGGACTCATCCGATCCGTCGCCGCGTTCCGAAGTCTCGTCTTCGTCGGCCTCTTCTTGATCGTCCTGTTCGGTGTCTTCCCCGCTGTCCTCGCCCGCCGTGAGGTCGCGGATCATGTCGCGCACCGTCTTGGCGAAGGCGTCCTGGTCGGACAATTGATCGACGAGCTTCTCCAAAGCGCCTTTGGCTTTGCTCTCGATCTCTTCCCGCCACAGCGCGGCGATCCCTTCAGCCTCTGGAGGCAGGGCGCGGCCGGTCAGCTTTTCGCGCAACAAGAATTCCACCGCGGGGGCGAGCGGGGCGTCCTGTCGATCCTCCATGCGGGTATAGCCGGCTTTCTCGCAACGGGCGGCCAGCGCGGCGTCTAGATTGGCGGCGGTTCCATCCATTGCGTTGGCGCCGATGGATTCGATGCGGGCGGTCTCCGCCGCTTCGTAGACCTGGCGGGGCAGGTCGCCTTGCGGGCGGTGGCGCGCATGGGCCTCCCCGTCATGGTGGGCGAGCCTCAGCGCCTCGGCGTCGGCCGCGCCGCGCGCCCGCGCGGCGAGCAGGGGCGACATCTCTCGCGGTGGATTTGCGAGCGTGATGACAGGACCGCTCGCGCTTGATTGGTCGCCGCCGAAGCCAACCTCCACGTCGCGCGTCTGGCTCATCGCCTTCGTCGTCGTGGAGAGCGCTTGCTTAAAGAGCTCGTAGGGCGCGTCGTCGGTCTTAGACATGGGTCACAGATAGCGCGGCCGCCGCGCCTTGCGAAGGCGCGACGCAACGGCAAGCGCAGACTTCGCAGCGATTATCGCGTGAAACCCGCCGCGCGCGACATGACGTGAAAGATTTCGTTCTGCTCCATCACGCCGCCGATCAACTCCGCGCCGGGACCGCTGGCGAACACCGCGACATCCTCGCCGGCGTGGGTTTCCGAGGCCAGGGGCACGAGGGCTTGTTGGCGATAATCCTTCGCTTCGGTGTCGACGTCGGTGACGTCCGGACGCGTGCAGTTTTCCGGATCGGCGCACACGGCTCCGGGGCCGTTGGCGTAGGACAGGGTTGTATAGGGTTTGCCGTCGGCGGCGCGGGCGATGCCGCCTGGTCCGAACGCCGCCTTGCCGAGGATCGACGTGCCGCGCGCTTGGTAGCCCTGAATGACCAGGGTGTGGGAATGATCCGCCGTCACGATAATCAAAGTGTCGTCGTCGGAGGTAAGTTCCAAAGCCGCGGCGACGGCTTGGTCGAGCGCGTCGACGTCTTCCAGCGCGCGCGCCGCGTTGCTTCCGTGGTGGGCGTGGTCGATGCGGCCGCCCTCCACCATCAGCACATAACCGCTTTCGTTTTGAGACAGGCGGGCAATGGCGGTCCGGGTCATCTCCTCAAGCGACGGTTCGCCGGCCCGGTCCTGCGCGCGATCAAGCTCGTAATTCATATGAGAGGGCTCAAACAGGCCGAGAACCTTCGCGCCTCGATCGAAATCAGACGCCCGCAAGCCGCCAAGGTCGTGGACCACGACATGCTCTGGCGATTTGGCTTCCCACTCCGAAACGAGGTTCCGGCCGTCGGCCCGCGCGCCCGTGCGGTCGGGATATTCGGGGTCCGCGACGTCGTTCGGCAGGAAGTGCCGCCGTCCGCCGCCAAGCGCGATTTCGAGGCCGTCGCCTGCGGGCCAATCGACCAATTGGGCGGCGATGTCCTTGCAGCCCGTGCCGGCGACGTCGGTGTCGTCCTCCCAATTGCGGTTCGGGCTTTCGGCGAACACGGAGGCCGGCGTGGCGTGGGTGAGGCGCGTCGTCGTCACAACGCCCGTGGCGACGCCGGAGCGCTCGGCGAGCTCGAAGATCGTGTCGACGCCCTGGCCGTCGATGCTGGGGCAATTGTTGTAGGCCGCATCCGATCTAACGCCCAGCGTGCGTGAACGCGATTTCACGCCGGCGACCAGGGCCGTGGCGGTCGCCGCGCTGTCGGAAACTTGGGCGTCGTGCGCGTAAGTCTTCGACAGGC
The DNA here is from genome assembly GCA_964597685.1 of uncultured Hyphomonadaceae bacterium. Taxonomy (GTDB): domain Bacteria; phylum Pseudomonadota; class Alphaproteobacteria; order Caulobacterales; family Hyphomonadaceae; genus JBCBTJ01. The sequence continues at coordinate 2,796 of CAZQZC010000227.1, forward strand.
CCGCCCAGGGCAGGGTCTCCATGGCCAGGCGATGGGACTCGCCGTCCAGCCCGCGCTTCTGGCCGGCGTAAATCCGCCCCGCAGTGATCGTGGAGACGCCCATCCCGTCTCCGATGAAAAGAATGATGTTCTTCGCTGTTCGGGTTCCGCGAGCTTCCGCACGATCCGCCACCTGTGCGGCGGCCTCAACATAGTAAGCGTCGGCAGCCTGGATCGGTTCGGCGTTGGCGATCGTTCCGCGCGCGTCAAGGCGCGGATCGACGCCGGTCGCACAGCCGGAGGCGAAGAGTAAAGCGATCAAGCTGGCGGTGGCGCGCATGGTGAGGACTCCGAGACTTTTGACTTTTTGCGGTCTATACGATGATTATGACACTTTCGACCCGCTTGCGGTCGGGCGTTTCTGGGCGAGCAGCACCGCCGCGAGCACCAATCCGGCTCCGCCGATTTGAAGGGCGGTCATCGGCTCGTTGATCAAGCGCCATGAGACAGCCGCCGCCGCAACGGGCTGGTTCAGAACGAT
>CAZQZC010000228.1:0-3313 GCA_964597685.1 uncultured Hyphomonadaceae bacterium
AGGCGACGATCGCCTGGTGGGCAACACCGGCGACGATATCCTGACCGGCGGCGCTGGCGCAGACCAGCTCATCGGCGGCGGCGGCGGCGACACGCTCGACGGCGGCGCCGGGGCGGACTTCTTCCGCGGCGGCGGGGCGAACGATACATTGAATGGCGGCGCCGACAACGACATCCTAAACGGAGAAGGCGGCGACGACCTGATCAACGGCGATGCCGGCGACGACATTTTGCGCGGCGGTGACGGCGTTGATATGCTAAATGGCGGGGACGGCGCGGACTTTTTCCGCGGCGGCGACGGCGACGACATCCTGAACGGCGGCGAAGGCGACGATCGGCTTCTCGGCGACCTGGGCGACGATATTCTCACCGGCGGCTCAGGGATCGACGAGTTCGTGATCCGCGCCGGCGACGGCGTTGACACGATCACGGATTTCGAGAACGGCGTCGACCTGATCAATTTCGCGCCGAACAACAATTTCGAGAGCTTTGACGACGTCCTGGCTGGCTTATCCCAGGTGGACGACGACGTTCTGATCACGGCCGGCGACAATGTCGTCGTGATTGAGAATACGCTGATTGCCGAAATCGACGCGTCGGATTTCATCTTTTGATTTACACGTCCGGCCTGCGCCCGCGCAGGCCGGACAGCCCTCACATCGACCGCACGCATTCGTGATAACGATTTGTCAACCGTAAATTTGTGCCGTTGAGCGCACGATAAGGAAACACCACGCTGCCCCCAATCGACCAGATTGGAGGGAAAGACGATGGCGATCATTATTGGGGATCCGGAAACAACCGGGACATTTACGGACAATCAGACGCTTGAGCTGGCGGGCGCCTCCCGCGTCGAGACGATCACGATCGGTGGTCGCACCTTTGTCATCGTATCAGGGCTGAGCGATGACGGCGTTCAGGTTTTTGAGTTGGGCGCGGACGGCCTGTTGACCGACGCGGGCCAAGTTCTGAATGACTCGATCTTGCAGCTGAACGGCGCCGCAGGCATCGAGCCGCTGAGTGTGGGCGGAAACGATTTTATCGTTGTGACCGGGTTTGATGACGACGGGGTGAGCGTCTTTCAAATCGATGCAGACGGTGTTCTGACCAATACAGACAATGTCAGCATCGATGTTTCAAACCCTCTCAATGGCGCGAACCGTTTGGACAGTCTCGAAATCAATGGAACGACCTTTGTATTTGTATCGGCTGGTTTTAGCGATGCGGTCACGGTCTATGAGCTGTCATCGTCGGGACAGTTGAATCTCGTCGATTCCGTCAACGATTCTGAACTAGACGTCGGATTGAACGGAGTCGTCGACGTCGAAACCGTTAGTACGGCCAATGGAAACTTTCTATTCGCAACGGGCGAAGACGGAATCACGACATATGCAATCGCCAGCAACGGAGAGCTGTCGCGCGTCGACTTTCTCACCGATAATGGCGCGTTGGCGCTGAATGACCCTAGAGAAATTCGGGCCTTCGACTTCAACGGACAGACTCTTCTCGCCGTAACGGCCCAAACGGACGACGCGCTCAGTTTGTTTTCGATCAATGCCGATGGCACGCTAACCGAAGTCGCTCAGTTTCAAGATTTCACGTTGCTGAACGGCGCCGAAGCGATCGACACGTACTCAGTCAACGGCGAACAATTCATTGTCGTGGCGTCTCAGTTCGCGGATAATGTCAGTGTCTTCCATCTTGCGGACGATTTGACCTTAACGCGCGTGCAAGACTTCGGCCTTTTCGGCACGCCCGGAACCGACGGTCCGTTTGGGATTGCGGTCGAGATCGTCGACGGCCAGCCGGTTCTCATCGTGTCGTCGAATAACGATAGCGCATTGTTCACCTTCAATCTCGCCGGCGGCACGGACGCCCTCGAAGGCACCGCTGAAGACGACCTGATCTTCGGCTTCAACGGCGACGATGCGATCCTCGGTGAAGACGGCGCCGACCGTCTGTTCGCTGGGAACGGCCGCGACTTCGTTTCCGGCGGCGCGGGCGACGATTTCCTGAACGGCGGCGCAGGCGCCGACGTGCTCGACGGCGGCGCGGGCGAGGACACGGTGGACTTCTCCGATTCCTCAGGCGGCGTGACCGCGACGCTGGCGGCGCTGCGCGCCGGTGAGGGCGGCGACGCCGAAGGCGACATCTTCTTCGGCATTGAAAACCTCGTCGGCTCCGCCTTCAACGACCTTCTCGCAGGCTCCGACATCCGCAACGAGTTTCAAGGCGGCGCAGGCGACGACACGCTGAGCGGCCTTGGCGGGAACGACCTTCTCGAAGGCGAAGACGGCAACGACACGCTAGTCGGCGGCGACGGGAACGACGTCGTCAATGGCGGCGTCGGAAACGACCGGGTCGTTGGGAATTCCGGCGCCGACAATCTAATCGGCGGCGCCGGGAACGATGAACTTATCTCCGGCTCTGGCAACGACGTCGCCAATGGCGGCGGCGGCGCTGATTTCATTCGCGGCGGCGCCGGAGACGACACGCTGAACGGCGGCGGCGGCGTCGATAACATTCTTGGCGAGCTTGGCGAGGATACGCTCGACGGCGGCAACGGCAACGACGTGCTGCGCGGCGGCGACGCCGGCGACACGCTGATCGGCGGAGCTGGCGCGGACGCTCTCTTCGGCGACGGCGGAGACGATTTTCTCACCGGCGGGGCCGGCGCAGATCGCTTCGTCATCCGCGCGAACGAAGGCTTCGATACGATCACCGATTTCGAGATTGGTACGGATGTCATCGACCTCTCGGTCAACGCCTTCTTCAGCAATTTTGCGGACGTGCAGGACGCTGCGCTGCAATTCGGATCCAGCGTGGCGATCAGCGTCGGATCGAATGTGATCCTGATCGAAGACACCCTGCTCAGCGACCTCTCGGCCTCGGACTTCCTCTTCTAAAAGAAGCTTCGTAAAGCGCGATAACTGTGGGGCCCTGCGGGGCCCCTTTTTTTGTGGCGACAGCGGCCGTCGCAAGCGGGACTGGCGGGCGACGCCGGCGCGGTTTAGACGAGCCCAATGACCGATACGAACGCTATTCTGAACCATCTTCGCGAAACGCAAGACAAGACCGCCGCGGCCGAACACGGCGTCAATTCCGAGGAATATGATCGCCTCGTCACACGCCTGGGCCGGGCGCCGAACCTCGTTGAGCTTGGCATCTATTCGGTCATGTGGAGCGAGCATTGCTCCTACAAATCCTCGCGCCGGCATCTGGCGAAACTGCCCACCACGGGAGATTGCGTCATCCAGGGCCCGGGCGAGAACGCCGGCGTGGTGGACATCGGGGACGGCCAGGCCGCCGTCTTC
>CAZQZC010000229.1:0-3298 GCA_964597685.1 uncultured Hyphomonadaceae bacterium
CGGAATCGCCATGGGGCACGAGGGCATGCGCTCGTCGCTCGTCAGCCGCGAAGTGATTGCAGATTCTGTCGAACTCACCATGCGCGGGCATTCCTATGACGCGCTCGTCGGCGTGGCGGGCTGCGACAAATCCCTTCCCGGCATGATGATGGCCATGCTGCGCCTCAATGTGCCGAGCGTCTTTCTTTATGGCGGGTCGATTTTGCCGGGGCGGTTCGAAGGCCGCGACGTGACCGTGCTCGACGTGTTCGAAGCAGTGGGCGCCCATGCGGCGGGATCGAATCAGATGGACGATTCCAAGCTTGAGGCCTTGGAGAAGGTCGCCTGTCCTGGCGACGGCGCTTGCGGCGGGCAATTTACCGCCAACACGATGGCCTGCGTCTCGGAAGCGATCGGACTCGCATTGCCGAACTCGGCCGCCCTGCCGGCGCCCTATGAGACGCGCGACGATTATGCTGTGGCGAGCGGTAAAGCCGTCATGGCCTTGCTGGAGAATAATCTGAGGCCCCGCGACATCTGCACCCGAGAGGCGTTCGAGAACGCCGCAATCGTGGTGGCGGCGACCGGCGGGTCGACCAATGCGGCGCTGCATTTGCCAGCCATGGCGCATGAATGCGGCGTACCGTTCAGCCTGCGCGATATGGCTGAGATCTTCAAACGCACGCCATGGCTCGCGGATCTGAAGCCCGGCGGGGCTTACGTCGCAAAGGATATGGGTGAAGCCGGCGGCGTGCCCATGCTGATGAAGACCCTGCTCGACGAAGGCCTGGTGCATGGCGATTGCGTAACGGCGACAGGGCGGACGTGGGCCGAGTATCTCGCCGATCTGGATTGGCGCGACGATCAAGATGTCATTCGCCCCGCAACGCAGCCGATCACCCCGACCGGTGGCGTTGTCGGGCTGTGGGGCACGCTGGCGCCGAACGGAGCAATCGTAAAAGTGGCGGGATTGAAAGAACAGACATTTCGCGGATCCGCACGCGTATTCGACGGCGAGGAGGCGTGTTTCGCGGCCGTCGAAGCGCGCGATTACAAGCCGGGAGACGTCTTGGTCATCCGATATGAAGGCCCAAAGGGCGGTCCAGGCATGCGCGAGATGCTCTCGACAACGGCCGCCATCTACGGACAAGGCATGGGAGACCAGGTCGCACTGATCACGGACGGACGTTTCTCTGGCGCCACCCGGGGCTTTTGCATCGGTCATGTCGGTCCGGAAGCGCAGGAGGGCGGCCCGATCGCGCTTATCGAGGACGGCGACATAATCACGATCGACGCGGTCGCCGGGACGATAGACTTGGAGGTGCCGTCTGAGGAGTTGGAACGAAGGCTGCAAGCCTGGAGCCCGCGTGAGACGATCTATGGCTCCGGCGCCTTGCAGAAGTTCGCGCGCCTCGTCGGGCCCGCCCATGAGGGCGCGGTGACCCATCCGGGCTTCGCAGGAGAGCGTCATGTCTACGCCGACATCTGAAGATCACGACCCCTTTATTCCGATCGATCCCGCCGTGGCTCAAGCGTTGGACGGGCTGCCGGAGGATTTTCGCGATTTTGGCTCCGTGTTCGAAACGGAGATCCGTCCGAAGCTGATCGAACGCGAGGGCGAGCGCGCGAAGGCTGCGGATCGAGCTCGGAAATCAACCTGGATCGGCGGCGGTCTGGGCGCTGCGGGCGCTGGTTTGAGCATCTTCGCATTCGGCCTCCCGCAATTGGCGATTGTCGCTGGTGTGATTGCCGTGATCATCATCGCAATCGGCCGCGCACCGCTCGGGAAGATTAAAAAGCAGGCGAAGACGCTGATTGTCGAGCCGGTCGCCTCGCGGTTCGATCTGACCTTCATCGGCGAACCAGGGTTTCAAGACACGATCCAGCATGCGCGGGAGCTGGGTTTGGTGCCGTCCTGGGATCGGTCAAAATTTGAAGACCGAATAACTGGCGCCCGTCGCGGGGTCGATTTCGAGTTTTTTGAAGCGCACTTGGAAGAACGGCGAACAACGCGTGATTCCAACGGTAACACGCGTACAACTTGGGTGACGGTGTTCAAGGGGCAGTGCCTGCGCTTCGACTTCCACAAGCGCTTCTACGGGCGCACCTTGGTCGCCCGCGACGCTGGTTTCTTCAATCGCTTCAGCGGGAAACGCGGTATGGATCGGGCGAAGCTTGAAGATCCCGAATTTGAGAAGGCGTTCGAGGTTCACACAACAGACCAGGTTGAAGCGCGTTACATCCTGACCCCGGACTTCATGCAAAAGCTCGTGGATCTCGAACGGGCCTTCCACGGGAAGAAACTGCGCTGTGCGTTCGCCGCTGGCGAGATGGTGATCTGCGTCGAGGGCGCAAACTTGTTTGAGCCTGGATCCATGTTCACGCCGATGGACGATCCCGCACGAATTCGCGAGTTGCTTGAAGATTTCTCGACGCTCTTCCACCTGGTCGACAGTGTGGCCGTCTCCCGCGAGCGAGAAACTCAGGAGCGCGGCGACCCGGGCGAGCGGGTTTCGAATTAGGGCGTAATCGCGGCGCTCGCATTCAGAGCGGCTTCATCGTGTTTGAGCCATAAGACGTCATGACAGCGCCATGTGTGCGACATGAATCGGAGAGAGTCTGAACTCATGATCAAAGCTATCATTACAGCGGCGTCCCTCGCCGCATTGGTTGCGCCGGACGCCTTGGCGCTTACCGAGAGTGAAGCGCGGCGATGCCAGACCCTTGCGGCTGGGTTTGAGAAGAAACGCCAGGACATCGAAATCGCTCAAGCCGAGCGCGATGCAGCGGTGGTCACAGCTGAGGACGCAGGCGAAGCTTGGGAGAACGCCGAGGCCGAGCGGTTGTTTGGTGAGCCGCAGGCGGCGGCTGCAGATGCGGCGAAGGCCGCCTATGACGACGCCAAGGCCGCCCATCAGATCGCTGAAGCGCGTCTTTTCGATTTGGCGAACGCCTTCCAGCGCGACGCGGCCTTCTTCAATCAAACCTGCGTCGCAGACGATTAAGCGCTGAATGTCCCAATGACGGGGACGTGGTCGGACGGCTTGTCTCGCTCTCGCGCCTGCCGGAAGATCTCGACGGCTTCCAAACGGTCTGCGGCTTGCGGCGAGCAGAGGAGGTGATCGATCCGGATGCCGTGATCCTTCGGGAATGCACCGCCTTGATAATCCCAGAATGAATACTGGTGGGCGCGGGCGTCGTGGAGTTCGAACGCCTCTGTGAGGCCGAGATTGAGGAGCCTACGGAACGCCGCGCGGCTGGGGGGCAGGGCGAGTGGGTCGTCGGCCCATATGTTCGGGTCCCAGCAATCAGCGTCGCG
>CAZQZC010000230.1:0-3286 GCA_964597685.1 uncultured Hyphomonadaceae bacterium
CGCCCAGGCCGCCGACGAGGCCGCCCGTGGTATCGGCGAATTGCCAGATCGGCAGGGCGTTCAGATCGGGATGGTCGCGACGCCACGCGAGTTTCACGAATTCATTGTCTGTGGAGCCGCCCAACACGACCGCGTCGCGATCGTCGAAATCACCATTAAGGCGGGCGAATTCAGCGATCTCAGTCGGGCAAACGAAGGTGAAATCCTTCGGATAGAAGAAGATGATCTTCCATTTTCCGGGAAAGCTGTCCTGGGTGACCGGCTCGAACGCGCTTTCGCCATTCTCTTCGTGCTGCATGAATTTCGGCTTCACGCCGGTGACCGTGAAGTCGGGTAGTTTATCGCCGATGCCGAGCATGGTCGTTCTCCTTAATTGCCGGGTTCCAGACCGCTCCTGCGGCCTCGCGCAACCGATATGCCTCGCACCGCCCTCGTGGCAAATTGAATGTCGGGGGCCGCTCCATAAATTGAGCCTATGATCTTGCCGACCCTCCGCCAGCTTCAGTTTCTCATATCGCTCAGCGACGAGGGCTCGTTCTCCCGGGCTGCGGAAGCCTGCCACGTTACGCAGCCAACGCTTTCGGCCGCGATCAAGGAAGTCGAAGCGCTGCTCGGCGTGCAGCTCGTCGAGCGGGAGGCGCGCGGGGCGACAATGACACGCGCCGGCGAAGCGGCCGTGGAGCGCGCGAAGCGGATCCTGTCGGAAGCTGAAGATCTTGTGGCTGCAGCCCGCCAAGCTGGCGCGCCCCTTAGCGGGCCCTTCCGACTGGGCGCAATCCCGACGATCGCACCGTTCGTCCTGCCGAATGCGCTGCGTCGATTGCGGGCCGCCTACCCCGATCTTAAGCTCTATCTGCGCGAGGATCAGACCGCTCGTCTGCTTGAGGCGCTGAGGGCGCGAACACTGGATGCGGCGATCATCGGCCTGCCCTGGCAAACGCCTGGCATTGAGGCGGAACCTCTCCACCACGATGAATTTCTGCTCGTCGCCCCGGCCGACCACGCCCTGCTCGACAAACCCGACCTCACCCCAGCCGATTTGGAGAGCGCAGACGTTCTGCTGCTTGAGGACGGGCATTGTTTGCGCGACCACGCCCTCTCAATCTGCCGGTTGCCCGCTGTCCGAGACGGCGCGGAGATCTCGGCGACGTCGCTTCACACATTGGTGCACATGGTGGCCGGGGGTTTGGGTGTGTCGCTCCTCCCGCGGATCGCCGCGAATTCAGGCGTCACGGCTGGAACGGAGGCGGAGATTCGCGCCTTTACGCCGCCGGTGTTCGGCCGCTCTATCGGTGTCGCTTGGCGAGCTGGAAGCCCCCGCGGCGAGGAAGCGCGGAAGATTGGCGAGATTGTGAAGGACGCCTTGTCCCAGCCCGGCCTGACCCCTTAAGCGCTAGGGCGCGCAGACCCCGACACGCGATCCCGCCAAAGTTCCGGACAGGGAAATCTTCCCAACGCCCGGCTGCTCTCCCTCCATGGAGAAAGATCCTGTTGTCTCGGTCCCGTCGGCGTTCTTCTCGACGGACATCGAGCCCGTCAACGTCACACCGTTTTGGGCGCACGCCATCGCAAAGCTCAAAGACGTCGACGTCGATTTGACGTCGGAGACCGTGCATCCGTCTTCCGCCAAATCCGCGGGGCTCAAAACGGCGTCTTCGGCCGAGAGGCATTCGGTCTGGGTTTGGTTCTGCGGCGGCAACGGAACCGCCTGGCCGTTTGCCAAGAGCGAGATCGAGATGTCGACGTCGGTCTTCCATTCCCCCGGCTCGATGGCGAGTTCGTCGGCGGCGGCGACGCCTCCTAGGGCCAACCCGGCGAAAGCGGCGGTCAAAGCGAAGCGTCCCATGCGCGTCTCCTGTTGCAGAGGCGCTAAGCTACGCCGATCCGGGGGCCTAGACCACTGCCGGACTGCGGAAGACTTGCTCGTCGAGCTCGTCCTCCCACTTCGCAACGGCCGAGGCGACGGCCGCGTCGCCGGTGACATTGGTCATGGTGCGCATCATGTCGAGCAAGCGATCGAACGGAAAGATGAAGGCGATGACGAGTACGGCCTGTTCCGGCGGAACGCCGACCTCGGTCATCACGACGGTGGCCAGCAGCAATCCAGCGCTCGGAATGCCCGCCGCGCCGATTGAGGTCAGCGTGGCGGCGAGCGCGACGCCGAAATACATCTCCATCGTCAAAGGCAGCCCAAGGGCCTGGGCGGCGAACAGCGCGACAAGGCCGAGATAGATCGCGGTTCCGTCCATATTGATCGTCGCCCCAACGGGCAGAACCGAGGCGGCGACGGATTTCTTTACGCCGAGATTCTCCGACACGTTGGCGATGGTCACCGGCAGGGTTCCCGAACTGGACGCCGTCGAATAGGCGACCGCCTGCGCATCGGCGATGCCGCGGAAGAACCGGATCAACGGCAATCGAAGCAGGCCCTTGATGATCCCAAGACCGTAGACGAGCACGATATGAAGCGCACAAGCGAGATACAGCGCGACAGCCAGAAGTCCGAGATTGTCCAGGATCGACAAGCCAAGCTTGGCCATGATCCAGCTCATCAGGAAGAACACGCCAAATGGAGCGAGCTCCATCACCATGACGGTGACCTTCAACATAACTTCGGCGCCGCTTTCGATGGCGGCGGCGACAGGCCGTCCTTTTTCGCCGGCGAGCAGGCAGCCGACGCCGAATAGGATCGCGAAAAAGATAATGGCGAGGACGTTCGTCTCCACCAGCGCCGCAACTGGGTTGGTGGGGATGATCGCCAATAGCTTCGACGCGATCGTCGCGTTTGTTCCCTTGGCGGCTTCGACTTTGCCGCACACGTCGCGGACGCTCTGATCGACCTCGGCGGCTTCGTCGGCCACAACCGCCGCGCAATCCACCGCTGGCCCGAATGCCGAGGTATCGACGCCCGCGCCCGGCTGGAACAGCGTTCCCATCAGCAGGCCGAGCGACACGGCGAACCATGTGGTGACCAGATACATGGCGATCGCCCGGCCTCCCAAACCGCCAAGCCGGGAGGGGTCGCCCATCGCTGTGACGCCGGCGACCAGCGTCGTAAAAATCAACGGAACGACGAGCATCTTCAGCAGGTTCACGAACCCGTCGCCGAAAGGCTTCAGCCAGGAATCTGCAAAGGGACCGGCGACGTCGGGACCCATCCCGTAGCGCAAGCCGAGGCCGACGACGAGGCCAAGCGCCAATCCAATGAGGACGCGCTTCCACAAGGTGATCTGGAACCACGCCGCCCTGAACGCCACTCAACATCGCCCGACGCCCGCGCCCGTCC
>CAZQZC010000231.1:0-3271 GCA_964597685.1 uncultured Hyphomonadaceae bacterium
GCCTGGATGCGGCGCTCAACGGCTATCCGGTTCTGGCGCTGGGCAACATCGTCGGCTCCAACATCGCCAATGTCTGGCTCGTGCTCGCGGTCCCGGCCTTGGTCGCGCCCGTGACGGCCGGCGGCTTCGGTCAAAGGCGCACCCTCGCGACGATGCTGATCGTAACCGGCGTTTGGATCGCCTGGCTGGCGTACCGCCCTTTGACGCCAATCGTCGGGATTCTGTTCCTCTCCGCGCTGGCCGGCTACATCGTCTACACGTTCGCCTCCGTGCGCCTCAGCCGGTCGCCGGACGAAATTGTGATCCTGGAGGAGTCCGCCGAACCGCCGCTCTGGCGCGCGAGCTTGTTTGTGGCGCTGGGTTTGGTCGGGCTGCCGATCGGGGCCCGTTTGATCGTCGACGGCGGGGTCGGCGTCGCCCAATCCTTTGGCGTGTCCGACGAAATCATCGGCCTCACTTTGCTCGCCGTGGGAACCTCCCTGCCGGAGATCGGCGCCAGTGTGGCGGCGGCGCTTCGCGCGCGGACCGGCGTGCTGATCGGCAACATATTGGGCTCGAACCTGTTCAACATCCTCGGCGCCGGCGGGATCGTGTCCCTGTTCGGCCCCGTCATGGCCGCTCAGACCTTTGTGCGGTACGACCATTGGGCGCTCGCCGCAGCAGCGCTCACCCTCGGCGTCCTGATCCTGACCCGCTCCCGCGTTAGCCGACTGGCCGGCGCCGCGATGCTGCTTATCTACGGCGTGTACATTTATGGATTGGTCAGTGGCTGGAACCTTACCGCCTTCCTCCTCGGTTGAACCCGGCGCAGCGCTGGTGACCGGCGCCGGCGCGCGGCTCGGGCGCGCCATGGCCGTTGCATTGGGCGCGCGCGGCTGGCGCGTCGCAATTCATTACCGATCTTCGGCCGCCGGCGCAGAAGAGACCGCCCGCCTCATCGACGCCGCAGGCGGGCGCGCTGCCCTCCTGCAGGCGGACCTGGGCTCGGAATCAGGACGCGACGGCGTGATCCCACAGGCTGCCGAGGCCCTCGGCGCGCCCGTTGAAGTGCTCGTGAATTCTGCGTCGACCTTCACCGACGACGACGCCCAGACCCACAGCCGCGCAGATTGGGATGTCCATATGGAGGCGAATCTGCGCGCGCCCGTGCATCTCGCGCAACAATTCGCAAAAGCTCTGCCCCCCGGGCGCAAGGGATTGATCGTCAATATGATCGACCAACGGGTCTGGAAACTGAACCCGCAATTCTTCACCTATACCCTGTCAAAGGCCGCGCTCTATCAAGCGACAAAGACGCTCGCCCAAGCACTCGCGCCCGACATTCGGGTCAACGCCATCGGCCCGGGGCCGACCCTGAAAAGCGTGCACCAATCGGACGAAGACTTCGCGGCCGAGGCTCGAAACACGCTCACCGGTGAAGGATCCTCCCCGGACGAAATCGTCCGCGCGCTGCTCTATTTTCTCGATGCGACGTCGGTCACCGGTCAGATGATCGCCTCAGACGGCGGCCAACACCTGATGTGGCAAACGCCGGACGTTGCAAGGCCGAACGGCTGACCAGGCGGCGGGCCGGTTCACCCCTCAACAAGTTCGAGGATCGGCACAGTGGCGGTCGATTGATTGTCGCCCAATTGCTTGTCGCCGACGATCGATCGAAAGAACGTGCTGGAGATCATATCGGCAAAAAACTCTGTTCCCGGATAATATACCATCGCAACCGTGTCGAAATCGATATCCTCTGACAGAGACATCGCATCGCCGACATGCAGCGGACCGTAGCCGCGCTCGGCCATCAGCCCGATCATCGCGTCCGTATACCGCGCGTCGCGCGCAGCCTGCTCTGGCGTCCCGCGCCGGATGAGGTTGACCACGACGACAGCTTCGCGGCCAAGGTCCGGTTCGCCGCGCAGCCTCTCCATCGTATCCACGACGCGCTGCACACGATCCGGCGAGATCTCGCTGGCGACGCGGCGCACGACCTCGCTCGACGCGATGCCGTTTGACGGCGTGAAGGGATAGGGCGAGGGCGTGAAGCTCGCAATGCGGACGAATTTCCTCATAAGCAAGACTTGTGGGAGCATCAGGTTGGCGAGCGCCGATCTGCGCATGCCGTGCTCGTAATGCTCGACAAACCCGCCAAGCGCTTCGCCATAGGCCGGCGATCTGCGGTCCGCTTCGTAGGCTTCGCGTGAGGGATATCGCGTCAACACGACGGCGGACCAATCTACCCGCCCAATCTGGGCGGACGGCGTCGTAAACAGCGCCTTGCCGACGTAGACCCAATCCCCGTCGGTCGAAGCGCCGTGCAACGCCTGGAGACTGGCGATCAGATCTCCGCCGTCGGACACCCGGACAAAAGTCAAGACATGGAACACCTCGCCGTCATGTAGCCAGGGTTGGCGATCCTGCGCCGCGTCCCGTCGCACGGCGTGATAGTGCGCATGTTGCAGGCTTGCGGCGAGGGTGAGGCAAGCGATGAGTCCCGCGACGCCCCAAAGCGCGATCCGTCTCATCCGCCTAGCGCCCGGGAACGCATTCGATCTGCAAGGGTGCAGGCGTTTGACTGCCCGTGCGCCACCGCACGACAAGCGCCGCGGCGACGGTCGCCACGCAGATCGACACATAGAGGCGCATATTGTCCTGACCCGGAAAAACGCCTTGCCCGGTCAGGTCGGCGCCCCAGTGCGCAATGCTCCCTCCGGCGATCAGATAGGCCACCGGGATCACTGACATCATGATCAGCGCGCCCGCGCGATTGGTCAGACCGAAAAGAATCAGAGCCGCGCCGGTGATGAAATTCGATGCGCCGAACGCCACCATCAGCATGAGCTGGTCTCGGCCAGTCGGTCCGGTGAGATCGAGCCCGGCGATGTTGGTTGCGGCGTGTTGCACGAACACGGTGTGAGCGGCGCCACGTATGAGGTCGAAACTTCCCAACGCGACGGCCACAAACGAAACGAAACGCGGTACCTTGGTCATGCCAATCTCCCTATGCCGGAGGGGTGCTTGATCCCCCTCGCAGACCCATTGGACGCCGCGTTGGGGCGTTTTCTTCCCGGTCGTGCTGAATTTATGCGAGCGGAGCTGAGGACAGAACGGGACGCAGCCGGATCCGAGAGCCATTGGGTTCAATGAAAAGCGCCGAATCCGATTGATGATCTCATCTATCCCCGCCTCGCGCCCCCCCTTCCACTCGGCCGCACCGGGCGCGCCCAGGGTAAACCCCGCGCCCCTATCCGCCCCCTCGTCCGCCCATCCCACACTCCCCTTG
>CAZQZC010000232.1:0-3248 GCA_964597685.1 uncultured Hyphomonadaceae bacterium
GGGCACCATCAAGGCGAACTTCCCGACCCGCATCTCCTACATGGTGACGACCAAGATCGACAGCCGCACCATTCTGGGCGAGCAGGGCGCCGAACAGCTCTTGGGCATGGGCGACCTCCTCTACCAGGCGCCGGGCGGCAAAACGAAACGCCTCCACGGGCCGTTCGTGTCCGATGAAGAGGTCGAAACCGTGGTCGCCTGGCTGAAGGACAATGGCGGCGAGCCCGATTACCGCGCCGACATTCTCGACGAAGCCGACGACGGCGAGGACAGCCCGATCATGGACGCCATGCTGGGAACCTCGACCGGCGACGCCGACGAGGACCTCTACGCCCAAGCGATCGCCGTCGTCGTCCGCGACCAGCGCGCCTCGACGTCTTACCTGCAGCGCCGCTTGAAGGTCGGCTACAACCGCGCCGCAAGCCTCATCGAGCGCCTGGAGGAGGACGGGATTGTCTCCGCGCCCAACCACGCCGGCAAGCGCGAAGTCCTTCGCCGCGGCGAGGGCGGGGACGATTAGAGCCGCCCGGCGTCTCTCGCCCGCGGCCCCGACGACGCGATCATCGCGCCACGGCGAGATTTTGACAGCGCTGTCCCCGTCCGTCGCAAAAATTTTTTGTTCAATCAATTCAATGCGGTGCTCGTTTTCTAGTGTGTGACGAAAATAATACTCTCGACGTTTAATGAACATGAAGTAATTATGGCTGTGGGGGTCAGCATAGGGACGCTTAAAGGCCGATAATAAAGCATAGATACGGCGATCAGGCGTTGATCTCCAGTGGGAGTCGTTCCTTCTCGAAGGGAAGGCTGCAAACTCTATCAGCTCAATGTTCGAATCTCTGCAGGGTGGGATATCTATATGAAGAAGTATCAATATGTGGCGGCTTCTGCTGCTGCTTTACTTTCGGTTGGCGCGATCATCGGCGCGCCCGCATTCGCCGATCTGGGGCGTTCGGAGAAGACTCAAGAACAGCGGATCCAGGGCGAAGGCTATGTCGGCCAGCTCAGCAAGAAGCTCATCGCCCGGGGCGCGCTTCAACGCCTCAAAGCCAAAGGCTTGGCGCGCCGGGTCGCCGATCGTCGTGATCGCGTGTTCTTCTGGCACGAAGTGGCGCTCGACGCGGTCGCCATCGATCACACGCCCGATGCGGAAACCGGCGAGCCGCCGCTTGAAAACGGCGGCCCGACGCGGTCCAGCCGCGCCCTGGCGATGACCCAGATCGCGGTTTACGACGCGTTGAACTCGTTCGCGTTGGTCTTCGAACCGTTCAACGACATTGGCCGGTCACGCGGGTTCCGCGCGTCGCGCGACGCCGCAATCGCCCAAGCCGCCCATGACGTCTTGGTCGAGCTTTATCCCAACCAGGCTGACCGGTTGGACGATATCCTCGAGGCCGACCTCGCAGGGTTGAGAGAGGGCCGGCGGCGCATCGCACGCGGCCGCAATGTCGGCAGCGCCGCGGCCGAGGCCATTCTTGAAGGCCGGCTTGGCGACGGCTCCGGCATTCCCGATCCGAGCTTCGGAGACGGCGGCGCCGTCGCCGACGGGACGACGACGGCGTTCGGCACGCCGGTCAATGGCGGCACGACCCTTTTGGGCGAGTGGACCCCAGACCCCAACACGCCGGAATTCGCGGGCGAGTTTAACCTGTCGCTCGGCGCGTTCTGGGGTGCGGTTGAGCCCTTCGTGCTGGACGCGGGCGACCAATTCCGCACGCCGACGCCGCCGGCCATCGACACGCAAGACTACGCGGACGCTTACATCGAGGCCGCCGAGATTGGGGGCGCGCCGTCCAACGTGACCATCGTGTCGACCGGGACGGACGAAACCCGCTTCATCGGCAATTACTGGGGCTATGACGGCGTGCCGCTCGTCGGTGTTCCGCCGCGTCTCTACAATCAGATCGCCGCTCAGATCATCGACGACGAGGGGCCCCGAACGGCGCTTGGCGTGGCGCGTCTCCTCGCCCAGGTGAATGTCGGCCTCGCCGACACCGCGATCGCCGCCTGGGACAGCAAATATTTCTACAATTATTGGCGCCCGGTCGTCGGCATTCGCACCCCCGACGGCAATCCGCAAACCGTGACCGATGAGGAATGGGATCCGGTTGGAACATCGGTCCTCAACACCGAGGTTCCGATCCGTCCGACACCGCCCTTCCCGGCCTATCCGTCGGGGCACGCGGCGTTCGGCGCGTCCATGTTCGAGATTCTTCGCGAGAATTTCGGCGACAACACGCCCTTCACCTTCATCTCGGACGAGTACAATGGCGAGGGTGTGGATCCGTTCGATCCCGACACGCCGCGTCCTCTGGTGCCGGTCCGCTTTGCGAACTTCACCGAGGCCCAAGCGGAAAACGGCGATAGCCGCATTTTCAACGGCGTCCACTGGCAGTTCGACAATATCGAAGGCCAGGTGCAAGGCGTTTTGGTGGCGCGCTATCTCCTCGACGAGGTGGACGCCTTCCAGAGCCGGTGGGCCCGACGCAACTAAACGATCCTGATCTGCTCGGCCGGCCGCAAATCGCACCGGCCGGCCGAGTGTTTCAAATCCATCTCAAGCCCTGGTCCTGTGGGAAGACCTTAATCCATGTCGCTTTCATTGATCATCCGCCATATGGCGGCCTGCTCGGCCGTCTTTATCCTTCTCCAAGCCGGCGACGCGTCCGCGCAAGCCGCCGCGGCGCCTGACGCCGCAGGCGACGCGCAGGCCGAGACCGGCCAGGGCGGAGGCGAGGCCCTGAACGGGCTGACCGAGATCCGCCCGACCGACTTCAAGCCCGCCTTCGAGCGGGAGACCGTCATCAAGCTCAACAGCATCGTGCGGCGCTCCCTTGAGGTCATCGAAGCGTTCGACGACCAGAGACGGCGCCTCACAGCGGCCCGGAGCGCCGGTGAGGCCGTGGACACCGCCGCCATGTACGCCGAATGGGACGCGCTCCACGTGCGCGCAATTGAGGCGCTTGGCGACATGAAGGCCGAAATCGCACGCCTGGAAGCCAGCGATGAAGACTACAATTCCGCCATCTTGGCGGGAATGGCCGACTTTGTGGGCGACGTCGAAGCCGAAATCGGCGCCGCGGCGCGCTCGGTCGCGGACTAACGCAGCCTATCCCCCGCCCCGCGCACCGCTCCGCCCCGCCGGACCAAGCGCTTCCTGAGTAAACCCCGCCCCCCTATCCGCCCCCTCGGCCGCCCATCCCACACTCCCCTTGCTTCGTCGTCGGAGGGCGGTCCGGACCGGCCGG
>CAZQZC010000233.1:0-3236 GCA_964597685.1 uncultured Hyphomonadaceae bacterium
TATTCGATCGAAGACCTCGCCCAGTTGATCTACGACCTGAAGCAGATCAATCCGGACGCCCGGGTGTGCGTGAAACTGGTCGCTCGATCCGGCGTCGGCACCATCGCCGCCGGGGTCGCGAAGGCGAAGGCCGACGTGATCCTGATCGCCGGAAATGTCGGCGGCACCGGCGCCTCGCCCCAAACCTCCATCAAGCATGCCGGCCTGCCTTGGGAGATCGGGCTCGCAGAAGCCCACCAGGTCCTGTCCATGAACGGCCTGCGCGGCCACGTCACGCTGCGCACCGACGGAGGCCTGCGCACGGGCCGCGACATCGTCATGGCCGCCATGCTGGGCGCGGAGGAATACGGCGTCGGCACGGCGAGCTTGGTCGCCATGGGCTGCATCATGGTGCGCCAGTGCCATTCCAACACATGCCCCGTCGGCGTGTGCACCCAGGATGAGGCGCTCAGAGCGAAATTCACCGGCACGGCCGACAAGGTTGTAAACCTCATGTCCTTCATCGCCGAGGATGTGCGCGAGATTCTCGCGCAGCTCGGCTATGCTAGCCTGGACGATGTGATCGGCCGCACCGACCTCCTCGCCCAGGTGTCGCGGGGCGCGGCCCATCTCGACGATCTGGATCTCAATCCGCTGCTCGTCCGCGTTGAGACCGGCGAGCCGGTTCGCTACACGCCGGCCACCCGTACGCCGGTGCCGGATACGTTGGACGCCCAGATCCTGCGCGATGCGGAGCCGTTCTTCGAGCGCGGGGAGAAGATGTCGCTCGCCTACTCCGTTCGAAACACACAGCGAGCCATCGGGGCGCGGGCGTCCTCGGCGATCGTGCGGAAGTTCGGCCTCGACGCGCTGCCCGAGGGTCGCCTGCATGTCCGCCTGTCGGGCTCGGCCGGGCAATCGCTGGGCGCCTTCGCGGTGCAGGGGATCACGCTCGACGTCCATGGCGACGCCAATGATTATGTGGGCAAGGGCCTCTCCGGCGCCACGCTGGTCTTGAGACCCAACCGTTCCGCCCATTTCGACGCGGCGGAGCAGACGATCATCGGCAATACCTGCCTCTATGGCGCAACCGCCGGCAAAGTGTTCGCCGCGGGTCAGGCTGGGGTGCGCTTCGCCGTGCGCAATTCCGGCGCGACCGCCGTGGTCGAGGGCGTGGGCGCGAATGGCTGCGAGTATATGACGGGCGGACGGGCTGCAATCCTGGGCCCCGTCGGCGACAATTTCGGCGCGGGCATGACCGGTGGCCGGGCCTATATCTGGGATCCCAAAGGCTGCTTCGCAGACGTCGCCAACCCGGACGCCATAATCTGGCGCCGCCTCGCCGACCTCGACCCGCGCCACGCTGAGGATTTCGAGACGCTGCTGCGCGCCCATTATGAGGCGACCGCGAGCGCCCGGGCCGCCGACCTGCTTGACGATTGGAGCCAAACAACCGCCGAAACCTGGATGATTATCCCCAAGGAAATCGAAGCCCGGGTGCTCGGCGGCGCCGAAAAGGCCGTGGCCTGACGCCGCCGTGTTTAGAGGGTCAACCCCGCCGTCAATCGCCGGCCATGAAGTGCGCGTCGAGGAAGTCGAAGAAGGCCGGCCAATCCTCCCGGACCTCGCCATGCGTGCCGCCGCGGATCCAGAACGCGATGTCCGCGGCAGGATCAAAATCGTCCAGGCGATCTACGGTCAGCCCGTCGGCGCCCATGAGCTCGTAAACGGGATCAGCGCCTTGGGCGGCTCGGAACGCGCTGTTTGGGTCCGACCAGCTGTCCCGGCGCGCATGGCCGAGCAGGACCGGGCGCGGCGCCAGGAGCGCGATCAGCTGATGCTGATCGACCGATAAGGCCGGCGCGCCGTCTTCCGCCCGGGCGTTGAAACCGCGCGAAAGCCACGTCGGATACGTGGACGTCAAGTCCTCAATCGGTTCGCCGACCTCGCTTTGAAAGAGCGCCGCGCCGGCCCGGCCGGATTGGTGAGAAATCACCGCATCAATCCGCTCGTCGAAAGCTCCGGCGACGAGGGCCGCTTTACCGTATCGGGAATGGCCGTAAATCGCCATGCGCGAGGGATCCAAGGCCGCGTCCGTTTCGAGATGGTCGATCGCGCGCGAATATTGGAACGCCCAGGCCGCCAGCGCGCCCCACGCCGTTTCGGGATCCCGACCCTCGGACAATTCCTGGAGACGCGGCGGCGCCAGGCGCCCGCTGTCGGGAACATAGTCCAGGGAATTGATCGCGGCGTAGGCGTAGCCCCGCTCCAGCATTTCCGGGATTGGCGGTGAAATGTGGTACCGGCCGAGTGAATACCAGAGGGCGCTGTTGATCGGGCTGAAGCCCTTCGCACCGCATGTGATAGCGACAGTGCGGGTCTCGCCGTTGAGTGTGATCTCGCTCTCGCCGCCAGGCAGATCGTCGATCCGAAACGCCTGGGCGTAGGGGCAATAATCCATTTTCAGGATCACCGGCGCTGGACCCTCGACGTGGTTCGGCTTGGCGACGACGAGGCGGATCGTGGTCTCCACCCATTCGCCGCCGTCGAAACGGGTTCGGACCGTGAGCGGGATCAGCTCGACACGGCCCAAGCCGTCATAGGCGGCCGCGTCTATCAATTGCGGCTCGCCGGCCTCGACCTCGAAATCGTCTGGAAAATAGCCGTAGACGTCGCGTTGAAACACCTCTCGCAAAACCGGCGCGCGCTGCGTGCGCCAATCATCGGGCGTCGTCACCCGTGCGCCGCCCTCAAAGGCGGCGAGGGCCGGCGGCGCCGCAACGGACCCGTTGGGCGTCAGCTCCACCCGCGCAAGCGTCGACACGCAGCCCGCGAGGCCGCAAACCGCAAGCGCTGCGGTCAGGCGAAACGTTGTGTGTAATTTCGGCATAGCGTCTCCTTGGCCGAAGGACTTCCTTCGGGCCGGTCCTGGCCCCGCCAGGTCTCTCGACAGGTTGTGATTTGGCGACCGACGCTAGCTCGTCGGACGGTCGACGGGTGTTTTCAGCTTGAGGGCGTCGCCCCCGATCCGACACCAATTCTCAACCAGCGGCGCCCGCTTGTGAGAAACGCCAAAGCCAAGGCTGCGCCCCGGAGAACAGGACCGCTTGCCGAGCCCGTAGCCGTCGCGATCTTCAAAATGCGAGACGCCAAGACAGAGTCGGGGCCCAAGATTCCGAGGTTGAAGCGAGACGTTGCGCAGAACCGCTTCTCGACCGTCGATCGTGACAGGCAGCGCGTCGATGTAGCGAACCGGA
>CAZQZC010000234.1:0-3187 GCA_964597685.1 uncultured Hyphomonadaceae bacterium
GAGAAAGGCACGCCCCAGTGCTCAAGCTCATAGACGGCGGCGGGCGCGTTGCGGGTGAGATACTCGATCGCATCCTGGTCGCCGAGCCAGTCGGAGCCTTTGACGGTGTCGTACATGTGCCAGCGCCAATCATCCGCAGACATGTTGCCGAGGCTGGCGGCGATCCCGCCCTGGGCGGCGACGGTGTGGCTGCGGGTTGGGAAGACCTTCGTGATGCAGGCCGTCCGCAGGCCCGCCTGGGCCGCGCCAAGGGCCGCGCGCAGACCCGACCCGCCCGCGCCGACAACGACCACGTCATAGGTGTGGTCCGTCCAGGAATAATCGTTCATCTCGCCCGTCCTTTGCACGCGGCCTAGGCCGCGGAAATCCAGATCTTGATCACCGACAGCGCGGTGGCCGCAAACAGCGCCGTCGCCGCAAAAGTGTTGAGGATCAACAGAGCCATGCGTGTCGCGCTACGTCCAATGTAGTCCTCGATGACCACCTGCATGCCCAAGCGCATGTGGTAGAACGCCGCGCCGAGGGTGAGGACGAGCAGGATAGCGTTTACAGGCTGTCCGATAAAGGCGACCGCATCCTCATAGGCGCCGCCCGTGGCGTCGATCACCGAATACAAGAACCAAGGAACCAGCACGATCAGGCCGAGGGCTGAGACGCGCTGGCGGATATGGTGGGCGACGCCTTCCTTTGCGGAGCCGAGGCCGCGGACCTGGCCGAGCGGCGTGCGGAGCTGTTGGCTGCTCATCCCGAAAATCCCTAGAAAAAGTGCGCAAACGACCAGATGGCCGCGGTTCCGAAGATTGCGAAGGCGAAATTGAAGACGCTCACGAGACTGGCGGTCTTCGGATCGAACCCGCGATGGGGTCCGTCCCAGAGGAGATGCCGAATGCCATTTGCGAAGTGGTAAAAGATCGCCAGCGTGAACCCAAACAGGACCAACTGGCCGAACAGCGAGAACATCAAGGTTTCGACGACCTTGTAGGCGTCCGGCCCGACCGCCGTGGAGACCAGCCAGGCTGCGATCAGGAACGCGCCAAAATAGAGAGCGACGCCCGTCGCGCGGTGCATGATGGAGGCCGCCATGGTGGCGTGCCATTTCCAAACCTGCAGATGGGGCGATTTGGGTCGTGAATCTGTCCAGCCTGTTCCTGCCATGTCGCCCTTGCATCATCTGTCTCTTTGTGTGGAGTACTTACGGGGCGTGTAAGGGCTGTCAACGCACGGATTGGGGAGCGGCAATGGTCCGAGCCTTCGTACTAACCGTAGTCGCCGCAGCTATTTCCGCCATGGCGCCGGTCGCTTCGGGTGAACCCCTGGACGATGTGGTCGACGCCTACGAGGCCTTTGTTCGCGCCCACGATCCAGCCGCAGCGGCGCGCCACGACCGCCGCCCCCCTGACGCGTGGGCGAGTGTGGCGCGCGCCGACGTCGAAGCGCGAAGCGCTGAGGCGGCGGAGCTTCTGGAACGGCTCAACGACAGCGATGGCGGCGACTTTGTGACGCGGGCCATCTTGGAGACGTTGCTGGTTCAAGAGTCCCGGCGGGCCGCCGAGGATCTCCACCGCATTCCGTTCACCGGAGATTGGGGCTTCCAGATCGAGCCCGTCTTCGCCGTGTCGCGCACGCGGCTCTCAAGCCTCGAGGACGCCGAGGCCCTGGTGCGCCGCATCGACGCCGTGTCGATCCTGTTCGCCCAAAACATCGAAAACATGCGGCGAGGCCTGGAGACGGGCTTCGTCGCGCATGAGGACCCCTTGAACACAGTTTTGGAGCAGGTCCGCGAGCAGATCGTCGAGGATCCGGCCGAAAGCGGTTTGTTCGAACCGTTCGAGCGCCTTCCGCAATCCATCTCTGAAGACGACGCGCGCAAACTCCGTTCTGCGGCCTTGGACGCCACGGCCCGCGCCGTAGAAGCCTATGAGGGCCTTCTGAGCTTCCTGGAAGAGGATTATGCGCCGAACGCCCGCGCCAAACCTGGCTTGTCGTCGCTGCCGAGCGGCCGCGACCTGTACCAAGCGGCTGTGGCCGTCCACACGACGCGCGCAGACCTCACGCCCGACGACGTCCACGCCATAGGGCAGGCCGAAGTCGCCCGCATCCGCGCGGAGATGGAGGCGGTCATCGCCGAAACCGGTTTTGAGGACGGTTTCGAGGCCTTCTTGATCTATCTTCGCACGGAGCCTGAATTCTACGCGCGCACGCCGGAGGAATTGCTGGCCAAGGCCGCCGCGCTGTCGAAGCGATTGGACGCCATTCTGCCGCAATATTTCGGGCGGCTGCCGCGCCTGACCTACGGGGTGTCGCCCGTTCCCGCCGCCATCGCGCCCGGCTACACGACAGCGCGATATGCGCCCGGCGATCCCGACCAGGGTCAGGCGGGGACCTATCTTGTGAACACGTATCGATTGGACCAGCGCCCGCTCTACGAATTGCCCGCGCTAACCGCCCACGAGGCGGTCCCCGGCCATCACCTTCAGATCGCGCTCGCACAGGAATTACGCGACGCGCCTCAGTTTCGCAGGAGTTATTATGCGACCGCCTTCGGAGAGGGATGGGCGCTTTACGCCGAACGCATCGCGGGCGAAGCGGGTTTGTACGAAACGCCGTATGAGCAATTCGGCGCCCTGTCTTATGAGATGTGGCGGGCCTGCCGGTTGGTGGCCGATACGGGGCTTCATTGGTTGGGGTGGAGCCGCGCCGAAGCCGAGGCGTGCTTCCGTGAAAATACGGCGTTGGCGCCGTTGAACATCGAGACCGAAGTCACCCGGTATATCGGCTGGCCGGGTCAGGCCTTGGGCTACAAGATCGGCGAGATCACAATTCGTGAGCTACGCGCCGAAGCTGAGGCGGAATTGGGCGACGATTTCGACGTGCGCGCCTTCCACGACGTTGTGCTGGCCGCCGGCGCGACGCCGCTCGATGTCTTGGAGGCTCGCGTGCGCGACTGGGTCGCCGAACTGGCGCCGCAATAGAATTGACGCGGAAAAGCCGCGCGGCCGCCGCATTTCAAGATCAAACAAGGCGGCGCAGCAGATCGACGGCGCGCCCATGAAGAAACTTGTTCTCGCGATTTGCGGCAGTCTCATCTTTGCCCTGGCCAGCTTTGTCGCGTGCATCCTTATCGCTGCCGGTTAGAGCCCTTTCATCCGAATATGAGCCGCCTGAGCACTGGCCTTTTGCGCCAGGG
>CAZQZC010000235.1:0-3144 GCA_964597685.1 uncultured Hyphomonadaceae bacterium
AGATCTCCGGCAGGCGATGGCTTCGAACGGGTTGAATTCGCGGAGACACGGCCCCTATCCACCTATTTGCTGTCGGTCACGACGGGTCCCTTCGACATCGTCGACCGCCCGTCGCTCGCGCCAACAGACGTACGCGACGATCCCATCCCGCTGCGCGGCTTCGCCCGCAAGGGCCGCGGCGACGACCTGCGCCTCATTCTGAACGCGACCGACGCCATGGTTGCGACGTTCGAGACCGATCTCCAACAGCCTTATCCCTACAAGAAACTGGACATCATCGCTGCGCCGGACTGGCCCAGCGGAGCCACCGAACTCGCTGGCGCAATCACTTATCGCGAGCCGACAATCCTCTTGGGCGACGCCCCCGCGCCCGGCGCGCGACGCGCCATGATGTCGGTCCACGCCCACGAAATCGCCCATATGTGGTTCGGCAATCTCGTCACGCCGCCATGGTGGAACGATCTCTGGCTCAAGGAGGCGTTCGCCACATGGGGAACGACCCTGGTTATGCATCAATTGGAGCCGGACGAGGGTTGGGATGTCGATTTGGTGTCGCGCGGTATAGCCGCCATGGGGCTCGACAGTTTGGAGGCGGCGCGCACGATCAACGAACCGATTGGCCGCAATGAGAACATCCGTAACGCCTATGACGCGATCACCTATTCCAAAGGGGCCGCCGTTATCGGCATGGTCGACTCCCATTTTGGCGCCGAAAACTTTCGGCCAGCCCTCGGGCGCTACATCGCCGCCTTCGCAGACGGCGCCGCCGATTCGGAGGATTTCTATCGGGTGATCGGCGAAGTCAGCGGCGAGCCGCGCCTCACTGACGTCTTTCGCAGCTTCGTAGACCAAAGCGGCGTGCCGCTTGTTTCGGCGCGTCTTGAATGCGACGCGGACGACGGCGCCACCGTGTCTTTGACCCAATCCCGTTACGCCCCGCTCGGATCGTCGATCGACCCGTCAGCGCGAACTTGGACGGTGCCGGTCTGCGTCGCATTCGGAGAGAGCGAAGGCGAGACCGGAAAGCTCTGCACAATTCTGGACAGGCGATCCGATACGATTGCTTTGACCGATGCCGGGTGTCCAAGCTGGATCATGCCGAATTCTGGCGGAACCGGCTATTTTCGCTGGTCGCTGGACCCTGACGGCTGGGCGGCCCTCGCAGACGTCTTCGCGTCCTTGCCCCAGACTGAGGCCCTGTCGGTCGTGGACAGCGCCATGGCGTCGTTCGCCGCTGGTGAAAGCTCGGCCGACGATGTCCTCTTGATTGTCGAGGCCGCCGCCCGGTCTCCGCATCGCCGCGTTGTCGCGTCAGCCTTGTCGGCTTTCCGTCGGTTCAACGCGATCTTGTCGGGGCCGGGTCGAGACGACCTCAAAGCTTATGCCCGGGATCTGCTTTCAGAGCGCTTAGACGACGATCTGGCGTCGGACGACGCGGATACACTAGAACTCCGGACGCAAGTTATCGCTTTCCTCGCTGGCCTCGCCGCCGATCCTGATCGCCGCGCCGACCTTGCTGCGAGAGCGGAGGCGTTTTTGGAGGGCGACGGCGATGAAGATGCGCTGGTCTCGGACCTCTACACCGCAGCCTTCTCAGCCTATCTGCGGGAGAAGGGCGTCGAGGCCGTGGACCGTCTGATTGCGGCGCGGGGGTCCATCGACAATCCGAGATTCGGTCCCGCCAGCGCGTCGGCCCTCGGATCGGTATCACTGCCGGACTTGGGCGCGCGGATCCGCGACTACGCCCTCACAGACGCCGTCCAGCCACGCGAGGCGTTCTCCATCATCGCTGGGCAAATGGGGTCGGCTGGCACCCGCGCGGAGACGTGGGTTTGGATCCAGGAGAATTTCGACGAAATCCTGGAACGCATCCCGCGCCAATGGGCTCGACGAACACCGTCTTTCGCCGGAGCTTTTTGCGAAACAGCGAACATCGGCGAGTTAGAAGCGTTCTTCGAAGCCCAGGGCGAGAAGGCGCCGGGCTATGAACGCGCGCTCGCCCAAACGCGTGAACAGATCACCCTTTGCGCGGCGTTGAAGGAGGCGAAGTCTGCGGAACTCGCCGGCGCGGTGGCGGCGAAACTTGGCGGCGACGAAGAAGACGGCTGATCACGTCTCGCCGCCAAATCGCACGGTCCAGTCGGTGACCTGGTCGTCTTCTATCTTGTCGAAGAGAACCGCCGGCGGCGTGATCTCCAGCCCCCGGGGCAGGGCGTCGAGGAGGCCTGCATCGTCCGGCCTTGGCCACTTTCGGTTTGTCTCGGGCACGCCGAGCGCATCCAGGATCGTCGCGGCCGTATCAGGAAGGATCGGCTGCGCGATGATCGCAAAGATTGCCGCGAGGTTGAGGCCTGAGCGCACGCCGATTGCGGCTGCGTCGACGTCAGACTTGTACTTCACCCAAGGCTCGGCCTTGGTGAGGTATTCGTTGCCGGCCGCCCAGATCGCACGGGTTTCGGCTGCAGCCTTCCGAAACTCCATCGCCTCGTAATGGTCGATGAGCGAGGCGAGCCGTGTTTTCAGCTCGTCGGCCATCCAGGCTTCGGCCTCACCCGGAGCGCCGCCGTCAGGTACGCAGCTGTCGAATTTCGACGCGGCGTATTTCGTGATGCGATTGACGAAATTGCCGAGCACATTGGCGAGGTCTGAATTGACGCTCGCCTGGAACCCTTCCCACGTGAAGGCGGCGTCTGAGCCTTCGGGCGCGTTTGCTATGAGCTGCCAACGCCAATAATCCGGCGGCAACAGATCCAGCGCCTGGTCCATGAACACGCCCCGCTTCTGAGAGGTCGAGAATTTTCCGCCATACCACGTGACCCAATTGAAGGCCTTCAAGCGGTCGACCAGCTTCCAAGGCTCGCCGGAGCCCAGGATGGTCACAGGGAAGCTCACCGTGTGGAAGGCGACATTGTCCTTGCCCATGAATTGGACGTATTCGACATCATCTGCGCCGGCGTCGGTCCGCCACCAGCTTCGCCAGGCGTCGCCCGCGCCGCTGGCTTCGGCCCATTCCTGGGTCGCGGCGATGTATTCCACCGGCGCGTCAAACCAGACGTAGAACACCTTGTTTTCGAAGCCGTCCCGAAGTGTCCCATCCGGATTGGTCACGGGCACGCCCAAGGACAGGTCGCGTGTGATCGACCG
>CAZQZC010000236.1:0-3112 GCA_964597685.1 uncultured Hyphomonadaceae bacterium
CCGGCCCGCGATGCAGGGCGCTGTGAGCCGCGGGAGCGGTCGGGGGTGTTGGGGGATCAGACGAATGCAGGCGGGGCCGTGAAGTTTCCAAGCCCGGGCAGCGCGGCGGCCAATTCGCCGTCGTTCAGGCCGAACCAACGCCCAAGGCTGGCGGCGTATTGCTCGACCGAGGTTGTCGGGATCAGCCGACCGTTTCCGGAATCCTGGTCGTGGTCGAGATCGGTGGGCGGCATCTCGCCGAAGATCTTGCCCCCGTCGACGGCGCCGCCGACCACGAAATGGTGTCCGCCCCAGCCATGGTCCGTCCCGTCGCCGTTGACCCGTAGGGTGCGGCCGAAATCGGACGCGGTGAACAGGGTCACCTGGTTCTCCACGCCCAATTCCAACGTGGCGTTGTAGAAGGCCGCGATCGCTGCGGCGAAATCGGCTTGGCGTTCGGGCAGGGAGCCGGCTTGGTTGGAATGGGAGTCGAAGCCGCCGAGCGAGACGAGGAAGATCTGGCGGTTTATATTCAGAAAGCTGCGTGTGGCGATCGTATCGGCGACGGCTCGCAATTGCCCGCCCAGACGGTCGTCGGGGAATGTCGTCGTCAACGGCAT
Organism: uncultured Hyphomonadaceae bacterium; assembly: GCA_964597685.1. GTDB lineage: Bacteria > Pseudomonadota > Alphaproteobacteria > Caulobacterales > Hyphomonadaceae > JBCBTJ01. Next base: position 600 of record CAZQZC010000236.1, read on the forward strand.
GACATTGTCTCGGGACTGGTTGAACAGGCGGTTGCCATCGATCGAACGCCGATAGCGGTCGACGACGTCTCGCTCGAACAGATTGGCCCGGTCCGCCCCGGCGCTGCGGAAATGCTGGTTGAGCAAGTCGAGGGCGATATCGGAGTTTCGGCCCGATCCCAGGAACCGTTCATTGTCCAGTTCCCGGATCTCCGGCACGCCGCCCGATCCGATCTGGTATTGCTGGGCGAGTTCGCCGGCGAGGAACACGTCCTGTCCCGACGCCGAAAGGGCGGTGAAGGGCGATCCCTGATTGGCGCCGGATGTCAGGACCGCATCGGCGAAGCGGCCGCCCCAGCCGAGGCGCGCGCCTTCGCCCTGGAAAGCGACCCAGGTCGATTGCTGGTCGTTGTGCGAGAAGAGGTTGCCCGGCGCGAGCGAGCGATTGTTGTCGAACTCGTCGCGCGTCAACGGCCGCAAAAGAGGACCGACATTGGCGACGATCGACGCCCTTTGCTGTTCGAACAAGGCGTGCAGCGGGGCGAGTTGCGGGGGCAGGGCGAATTGCCGGCCCGACTGAGCGGCCGGGTTCAACGCGTCGAGCGGCAGGAGCGCGCTGCGCGCCCGGCTCGGATAATTGTTGAACATCGACTGGCGGATCTCCGCCAAGCGGTCGTACTCAGCCTGATCGTAGGGCAGGACCGTATCGTGGCAATCAAGGCCGCCGCGGAAGAAGACGCAGACGAGCGCCTTGTATCCGGTTGTATCGGCGGCCGAGGCCGAGAAGGCCCCGAGGGCGTTGGTCATGCTGGCGCCGCTGAACAGCGACGTGGCGACGGCGGATCTCATAAAGGCGCGGCGCGAGGTGTGGATCATGTCTCAATCTCCTCAGCGTTGAACGATGAATTCGGGCGACGTCATGACCATGAGCACGGCCACATGGACGCGGGTCTCCAGGTCTTCGACGGGATCGTCCGGATCGATCGGGATCTCATTCAGGACGGCGATGATCCGATCGACGGTCTCGGCCTCGAGCCGGCCATAGGTCAGGGCCATGTCGAGACTTGCGACAAGGGCCGTCGGATCGTCGGCCACAGCCATCTCGTCGCTGTAGTCTGGCTCGAAAGATCGCCGGTCGCGGTTTCGCTTCGAGGAATTGTGGCGAATGTAAGGACTTATGAAGTTGACATATACCGTGGCCGTGGTCTCGTTGACGATCTGAAGTTCCGGCGCGGTCAGGCCGGCCGCTCCCGTTGCGGAGCCTGGTGCGACAAAGCCGGGTCGGTAGAAATTGAACACCGATGGCGAGCGCAGCGGGTGCTGGCCCAGACGGTCCGGACGTCCGGTGTTCCTCAGCGGGTTTTCGTTCTCAGGATCAACCAAGCCCACGTCGAACGCGCGAGCCCAATGGACGAAGCGCAGGACCGGCTCCTTCACCTTGCCGTAGGTCGGATCGTCCATCATCGCCGGGTTGCGCGCCTCCTCGTCGAAGAGGATCGCCGCCAGCGTCGCTTCCAGGTCTCCGCGGTCGCCGGATCCGACGGTGCGGGAGCCGGGAATGTCGTATTCGCCGGCGTCGAAGGCGGCGGCGACGCGCGCCACGTATTCGGGGCTCGGCGCGCTGACGATGAACCGCTGGATCAGTTGGCGGCCGATGAACGGTCCGACATTCGGATGGTCGAAGATATGGTCAAGCGCCATATCAATGCTGTCCTCAGCGGACGTTCCGGCTGGGATCGTCAGACCGAGGAACACCTTCTCCGATGGCGAGTGCTGTTCGGGAAAGACCTGAAGGGGAGAGAAGAAGGCGTCCGGCGCGCGCGCATCGTTCCGGAAGAAATTCGTTCCCCGATAAGAGAGCCCGGTGAACACCCGCGCCAGGCCGGTGATGTCCTCATTGGTGTAGGTCTCAATCGGCTCGCCGTCGGCGTCGAGCCTAAGCGTGCCGTCTGGATTGAGTTCGAACAGGCCGATGGTGAAAAGCTGCATCAGTTCGCGGGCGTAATTCTCATCGGGAACCCGGCCGCGCTCCATGTCCTCTTTCCGGTTGCGCAAATAGGTCAGATACTCTGCCATGGCGGGCGAGTAGGTGACCGCTTCCAGCAGCTCCCGATAGTTTCCAAACGCGTTCTCGGCCAGGAGGTCCATGTAATACCCCATCTTGATGGGGCGGCCCTCGCCGCTGAGGGTGGTGCCGTCGGCGTCGGAGATGACCAGGATCTGCGACAGGGCGAAGGCCATCCGCTGACGCAATTGATCGTTCGCCGAAATTGCGTTGATCCAGAACTGATCGGAGGCCGCGTTGTTGGAGATTTCTTGACCGTTCGCCTCCGCCGCAAGCAAGGCGGGCAGGACCCGCGAAACGGATTTGTTTGTTTCGTTGCGGAACCAGCTGCCGGCGTTGCGGCCCGTTTCACGGTCGATCTCACGCTCGCTGGGGCCAAATGTTGTTTGGGTCAGGAACCGTCCGGTGCTTTCTGGCGTCGCGAGCGCGGCGCTGGCGTCGGCTGGAGGCGGCGGCGGGGGCGCTGCAG
>CAZQZC010000237.1:0-1077 GCA_964597685.1 uncultured Hyphomonadaceae bacterium
ATCATCGGTCTCCCTTTGGAGACCGTGAATCACCGTTCGCGCCTCACGAAAACCCCTTTATGGGTCCGGAGCAGGTTCGAAGCGGACATTGACAGCCTATCGCAGCTAAGTCTGTTTGGGGTCGGTTTGACTCGTTCCCAGCACGGCCGCATGGCCCGAAAGCCGCCGTTTATTCTGAGATGGCGACGCAACGACCGGTGTATGGACTGATGCTGACGCTGCTGCTGACGCCTTCACCGGCAGCTGTTGCGCCAAGGCTGAAGCTGCGCCGGACATCCGCGACGTCCACATTTGGCGGGTTTGCAGTCCTCAGGCGTGGAGGCGATTACGGCCCCGCTGGTCCGGCTGGGTTGCTGCGGCCCTTGGCGCGTAAGATGGCGTAGCGCTGGCGGCGCTCGCGTTCAGCCGGGCTAAGCGGTTTGCGCGGCGCCGGCGGTGTGGGCGGAGGGGGTGTTTTGAGCGTCGGTTTTGAGAGCCGATCCGTTCCCAGCAGGAAGAAAGCCCCGCCCTTAAACGCCTCAATGGCCCAGATGAACGCCAGGCGCTGATCCTTGGGGATCACAGGCGCCGGCTGATCATTGGCGGCGACGGTCGCGGCCGCCTCGCCTTCTCTGTGTCTGGCGATTTCGCCCTGAAGGCGCTCATACTCCATGCGCAGGCCTTCCTCAGTCGCCTTGCGCGCCATGTTGATCGGGTTTTTGTCCGGATCGAGATGGGAATACGCCGCCTCGATCACCGGCAGAGGCCGCGGCAACGATCCGCCATTCTGCTCGATGAGAGCGGCGATTTCTGTCTCAAGTCGGGTGATCGCCTCAGACGCGATGACAGCCGTCTGGCCGCTGGCCTCGATCTGGTTTTGAGCCGCGGCGTCCTGTGCGGCGTAATAGTTCTGAGAAGCCCCGGTGTTGAAATAGATGGCCCCGGCGGCCGCGGCGGCGGCGAGCACGCCCCTGAGGGGACGCTTGCGGGCGACTTGATAGCCGGTCCAGGCCAGCCCGGCGGCGCCAACGGCTTCGAGTGAACCAGAGATGCAGCCATTGACGATCTTCTCCGGCAGGCTGCTCCCCTGCGCCACCC
>CAZQZC010000237.1:1087-3105 GCA_964597685.1 uncultured Hyphomonadaceae bacterium
CCGAAACGTTCATATAGCCTGTCGCCCCCACCAGCGTGACGGCGCCGCCGCCCAATGCGATCCGGCTCAGCGTCACATGCTGCTCACTTTTGTGTTCTGGTCGTTTGTCTGACATCGCGCCTCCTTGTCTGCGTCCCCGTCATGGGGACCGGCATGTCGTGCCGTTGCTCACTATCGCAGACACGCACGAACATAACAAGAACATTGGAATCTGGGGATGCGTTGGAAGCATGCTCGAGACCGCTAGGCGTCGCGGATTTCAAGGGGAAGACCGTTCAAACCCTCCAAAGCAGATTGAACACAGGCGTATGGGCCCAGCGTGCGGCGCACCTGCGGTTTCCGCCGGCTGGATCTGAAAACGGCCTCTTCCCAAGGTGAAGGCCGTTTTCATCCCATCCGAAGCAGAAACCGCTTCTGCTCAGCGGGTCGTTCAAGACAGGAGCGAGCCGGAGATAGACTCCTCATCACCGACGTCTGAGCTGGGGAGTAAATCCTACGGCTCCGGCTCTCGCCCTCGGTTTGGTCCATGGCGATCGCGCGACCGCTTCGACTGTGGCGTTGCATTCTCAAAGGCCTCTTTGGCTTTGACGCGCAGGTCTTCAAAGCGTTCCATGTCCTGCGTCAGTTCTTGCGCCGCCTCGGCGGCGCGGCGTTGGTGGTCGCGCCAGTGCTGCGTGAAACGCTGTCGCTCTTTGAGTTGTTGGTGAATGAGCCGGTCTTTTTCGGACCGGTCACGAGCATCGCAGGCCACAGCTTCCTGCTCATTGCGCTGGCGGATTCGGGCTCGCGCCCCGCGCAGAAAGTCCCAGACTCCCGCCAGGCCGGAGCGAAAGCGTGCTTGTCTGGCCTTGGTTTCGGCGATACGGCGCAACTCGATCGCGTGAGCCAGAGCGCGCCGTTCGGCCCGCTGGCGATCCACCAAGTAACGTTTGGCGAAGACGAATTGCGCGCGATGCGCCTGACGCTGGCGCTCCACATCGGCGTGTAAGTCTGACGCTGCAGCGAGCATCGCGTCGGCCATGCGCGCTTGCGCCTGCGGGACGCTCAGCAAATCGGCCGGATCGCCTAGGCGTTCGGCCACATCGCGTGTTCTGCACCCCAGCTGCCGCGGGACGGAGTAAACCTCGCCATGGCGGTCGACCGCGACAAATCCCCGTCGATCACCGCGGGCCAACGCGAGGCCTCGTTCCTTAAGGGCGTGCGCGAAGCCAGCGCCGCTATCGGAAATCGCCCAGGCGTCTTGGATTGCGTCCTTGATCGCCCGTGGGTCTCGCTGATTGCGCTTGGCCTGTTGCCAGTCTTCCAGCGTGAAATTGGTCGGGTCGCGCAAAGACGGATCGGCCAATCCTTGCGGCATGCGCCAACCATGCTCACGGAACAAATCCCGCGCCAAACCCCGCATGGTTTTCTTGGTGAAGGGCAGTGGCACGGCCTTCAGCTGATCGGCGTCGATCCGGCTCCACACCACATGGGCGTGGCGGCGACCCTCTTTTTCATGAAACACAATCGCTCGGGGCTGATCAGTAAGGCCCAATCGGTCTTCAGCCTCATCAATCGCCGCCTCGAAATCCGCTGTGCTCACCTGCGCTTCTGGCGGCGGATTGAAGGACATGGAGAACAAATGCTGGCGGCAGCGTGTAGCTTTCGCCAACGCTTCGGATTCCATCAACGCGCCGCGCAAATCCTCACAGGCAAAGCCACGCAGCGCGTAAAGCTCCACATGATCGTTTTCCTCTTTCATCAAATGTGCGGCGAGGTCCCGCGCCCCGCCGCGTTGATTGCCGATGAGGATCATGGCCCAGGCTTCCGCGTCCCGAGCGCCTGCATGAGGGCGGCGCGCATGGCGGCGATGTCCGCACACGCTTGATACAAAGCCGCCTCGGTCTGGGGGCCGGCCTCGAGCGTTCCCGTATGCACCGCCTTAGCGAGCTGATTGACATTGCTCGCGAGCGTCGACCGACCCAGCTGCGCGAGCACCTGAGCCAGGCCTTTGTGCTCCGCGACAGGCCCGTTGTGGG
>CAZQZC010000238.1:0-3081 GCA_964597685.1 uncultured Hyphomonadaceae bacterium
CAACACCGAATTCGGCAGGTGCCACGGCGCTCGCTCCGATGAGTGGGCCGCCGTCCTCTCCCACATCCGCGACTGGATTTGTGGGCGGCTCTAGCGCCGCGTGCGCGTTACGATAACCGCTGCGGCACGGACGACCGGCCACGCAAGAGTTGTCACCTCACCGACAACGAGAGGGATGAGCTGCGGAGTGTTCCAGTCCTCACCGCAGGCATCGATCCCCTCGCGCCGCCCAAGCGGTGGTGGAGACAGCATCAGCTCTCGCGCCGCCGCCGATCAACGCCGTTCGGAGTGATCGCGAAGCGCCCGAGCGCGAACGTATCTCGCGCGGCGCCGCTCTATTGCGACCCGTTTCTCTCCGCTTGCTCGCGCAGGTAATTGTTTCTTTGCCGCATTATAAGGCGGTAGGCGGCCAGTGTTTCGAAGTAGGCGTCGCCGCGTTGCGCGAGAATCTCTCTCGGGAGAGGTGTCCCGACCTGTGAAAGAGCGCGGTGGTTTGCTTCGCGCACCGCAGTCGTGAGAGGTTCGATCGGCTCGCCATCGATCGTGAAAAAGCTCGGCTGGCCGCGATCATAGGGCCGTCGCCAGTGCGACTGCTCGAAAAGGACCCCACAGTAAGACAAGCCGACAATGTCAGGGTCGCCGGCGAGACGGTTCATCAACATATCATAAAGAACTTCGCGATCGATCGCCTCTGGCACAGGGCCAGGCGCGCCGGCGGCGCCCTGGAGAAGCCGCGGGTAGACATTGCCGAAAATTTGATCGCTCACCAGCGCCGGCTTACCGATGTCCGCAACACTCGCGTTGAGCGGGGCCTGCTCATCGATGTGCTGCGGCGCGAGGACGTCTATGTAGGGCGCAATACGCCGCCAGATCTCCTCCGAAAAAGTGGGTATCCTGACGTAGCTGCCAAGCACCATGTGGTGGGGGTCATGCTCGCGAATACGCGTGTACGCCGTCTTGAAGAATTCCTCGGCAATCTCTCCAAGCAACGCCTCAGCATCCTCAAAAATGGCCTTGGAACCGGGCCTTGCAGGAAGCGGCGCGCCCGCCTTCACCGCCCGAAACCACGACGGTATGGTTAGCGCTTGGCCTGTGCGAAGGTCCTGAAACGAAGAGGCTTGCGTACCGTAGACCGCGTTGAATTCGCCGATATCGCCGGCATAGCGCTGCTCCAGCACGTCGATCAATCGCTCCCGGCCAGCGCTTCCAGGGGGGCGCGACAGAGTCTGGTTGATCCAAAGATCTTCAGGTTGGAACGCGGCATAACCGTAATAGTATCCAATGACCCAAGGGTCATCCCGTCTCCGCGACGTGACGGCGATGACTTCATCGCTCACAAATTGTTTGAATTCATCGCTGAAAACATCGGGGCGTATCTCACCAGGCCGCATCTCCACACCGTGTTTGATCAACGGGATTTGAACGGCGTGCGGAATGCCGGCCTCGCGATACACGTCTTCCGCGAGCGCCTGGTCGACAACGCCGAACCGCACACGTTCGGTGCTGTAAGGACCGGACCAAACGCAATTGAAGCCCAAGTCGCGCATCTTGCGCACGCTGTCGCGCAACCATTCTTCCTGGTCGCCGCCATATGCAAACGTAATGGCGGCCTGCGACATGCCTGTAATTGGGTGGCTCAGGCCGAGGCAGAACATGCCATGGCCATCGGGCGTGACGAGCCACCAGCGCCCGTCAATTTTCTGGGTGTAGAAAAAGCCGGTCGGCTCCGCCACGACGTCTTTGAACCCGCCATACTGGTCGAGGTCTTGGGCCCGGCTGGCGCTGGGAAACCAGAAAACGAGCGCGCACGCCGCAGCGACAATCGTAGTGCGGAGATGGATCATCATAAAGTCCTCGGCTGCACGAGAATGACGCCGCGTTTTCGATCGATGCGTGTGGGATCCGCGTTCATGGCGCACCGCTGAATCGCTGCAGCCAAGCCGTCGCGGATTTGTTCGCCGACGTGATGGCGCCGATGGCTTCCACGTCGGGCTCCTCGTGTTCATTGAGCAATCCGCGGGCGCGCTGGCGATTTCTGATATAGGCGCCGCAAAGATGCGCGCCGATGGCGCCCGGATTCTCGAGCAACCCCATCAAAACCTCCGCATACCAATCACCGTCCACCCGCCAATACACATTGTCCGGGTAGCGGCCAGACGTGTCGCTCACCGCGAGCCGGCCTGATCCGTCCGCCCACAACACGGGCCGTCCCGTCGCGGCGTGCCATTCCCCCATCTGCGCAACGGGCGCACGAAAGTCTTGAAACGACAGAACATCCACAAGGCCGCGCGAGGCCTCTACGATCTCCATGGGCAGGGAAGCGTTCGCCTCATAGCGATCGCCAAGGATCAAATGGTGCGGATCGTAACGCCTGATGGCGTCATGGACCGTCTGATAGTAATGCCGAGCAATTCGTGTCGCTTCAAGCCGACCCGACACACTGTCAAAGAGCGAGGGGTCGATCATCGTTCCGCGCCATGCGGTGTGAGGCGGCGTGTGCGTCCAGGTCGGACAATCGGAGAAAAAGTAACCAATGAGATTGGGTTCATCACGAAGCTCGGCGCAGTACTCTCGGGCGACATAGTCGCACCAGTCGGCGAACTCACCGCTCATAAGGTCGGCGTTACGGACCCAGCCGTTCCATTGGTGTGTTTCAATGATTGGCAGCACATGGCAGAACGGCAACGACAACGCCCGGTATTCTTCGAGCGTGAAGGCGGGAGTATGGGGGCGGCGGCGCACGCCGACCTCTTGCGTCCACCCCACCGTGTTGAACCCCCACTCGCGGAGATTTGGCGCGACCGACTCTGCGATCCATGTCAGCTCGTCGCCGTTGTAGGTCTCCTGCCAAATACTGAGGTTCTCAAGATAACGTAAGGCGGAGGAGTCGATATGGTTTAACCCGAGCGAGAAGAAGGGTTGACGATCGGGCGTCAGAAACAGCCAGCGTCCGTCCGTTGTCATTCCAAGCGTAAAGAAGCGGTCCGGCGCGGTCTGCGTCGTGACCTGTGGCGAAACGCTGTTCGCAGCCGCGGGGCGGGCCAACCCAGCGACTGCGCCGAAAGCAGAGGCGAGAACAGC
>CAZQZC010000239.1:0-3063 GCA_964597685.1 uncultured Hyphomonadaceae bacterium
GCACCGCCGCAGCGCGGAGCCCCCCACGGCCCGACCGGGCCGGGCGCAGGGCGCCTGAACGCAGCGAGGATCAGCGCGCGAGCAAACACAAAAAGCTCCGCGAGCAAACAGAAAACACTCCCCCTACGTCCCGAGGCGGGACCGATCCTTTCGGAACAGGCCCCATCCGCCTTCCTGGACCAACGGCGATGCGGCGCTTGGGGGAGCGGACGCGACGGGGGGCTTCGTCGCCTGGCGCGCCGCAGGCTTCGGTCTCGCGTTTCGCTGGCCGAAGGCTGGAGTGCGGTCGGGCTTCGGCGCCCGCGCGGTGGCCGTCATCGCGGGGCGCGGCCGAACCGGCTCCGGCGTCGGCGCGGCGACCAGCTCGGCGATGGGCGCGCCAAGCTTGTAGGCGCGCATGAGGGCGGCGAGCTTTTCCGCCTTCACGCCAAGGGCGGGCACGCCATGCGTTCCACCAGCGAGCGCCTTGAGCGTTTTGCCGAGAAGGGCGCCTGCGCGCGATTTCGGCGTGAAGTAGACCGTGTTTGCCGCCGTGACGAAGCCATAGCGGATCTTCCGGACGCGAAAATCGTCGATATCGGCCCAATTGTAGGTCTTGCGGCTCCAGAAATTATTCACCGTCAAACTGTCGGGCGCGAGGATCACGGATTGAAACCGTCCGGACGCAATCAGCCAGAAGATCAGCGACAGCAGCGGTCCATACGGCATGAACGGAAACAAGCCGAGCCCGCCCAAGGCCCATTTCCAAGCCGTCGGCTTCAGTGTTGTGACGCCGCCTTCTGTCATCACCGCCATGCCGCTCACCCAATTCCCCTGGAGCGGGTTACGCGCACAAGCCGAACAATGCGTGAAGACGGCGGCCCGAAATTCACCTCTTCGGTCAAGGCTTTCGGCGCAGGACCGCGAAGTAGAACCCGTCGGTCCCCGCCCGCCGGGGAGTCAAACGCACCCCGCCCGCCGGGCCGCGGCCGGCTTGCACCGCTTGGGCGCCCTGGTCGGTCAAGAGGTTCGAGGCGGTGGCGGCGTCGGCGGAATCCTCTTGGGCGAAACTCGGATGGGCGGCGAGGAAGTCGGCGACGCGATCCTCGTCCTCCTCCATCAGAAAGCTGCAGGTCGCGTAGACGAGCCGCCCGCCGGGCTTCACGAACGCAGCAGCCTGGCGCAGCGCCTCGTCCTGCTCCTCAATCCGACGGGCGAGGGCCGTTTCGCTGACCCGCCACTTCGTATCCGGACGCCGGCGCCAGGTGCCCGTCCCGGTGCACGGCGCGTCGACGAAGACGCAATCCATGCCGCCCGTCAGCGCGGCGAGCGCGTCCGGCTCGCGAGGATGGACGAGTTGAACATTGTGGGCGCCGGAACGTTTCAGCCGGGGGATCAGAGCGGACAAGCGCCGCCCGTCGACATCGAAGGCGTGGACCTGCCCCTTGCCTTCCATCATCGCCGCCAGCGCCAGGGTCTTGCCTCCGCCGCCGGCGCAATAATCGAGCACCTGCTCTCCCGCCCGCGCATTCGCCGCAGCGGCCGCGATCTGGGAGCCGGCGTCCTGCACCTCGACCCAGCCCTTGGAATAGGCGGGGATGCTTTCGAGGGAGGCTTCGCGCTCCGACGGGTCGCGGGCCGGAATGTGGAAGGCGTTCCGCAAGAGCGCCGACGGTTCAGCCTTCGCAGACCGCAGCGCCTTCTCCGCCTTTTCGGGATCGGCCTTCAGCGTGTTGATGCGGAGGTCCACATCGGCGCGCACGGCCATCGCTTGGGCCTCGACGACGGCCTCCTCGCCGAAAACGCGGGAGAGGTGCGGGGCCATCCAATCGGGAAAGTCGCCGCGGGCGTGCAGCGGGGCGTTTGGATCCGGGGCGAGGACCAGGCGCTCGCGCTCCTCCAGCGTCAGAGCCGCAGGGGCGTGCTCGTCGGCCATCGCGTCGTCGATGCGGCGAATGTCCCAACCCCACGCCGACCTGAGCGCGCCGAGGATCAAAGCGCGGGGCGCGTCGGCTCCCATGGCGTGGGCGATGGAGTTTCGCCGGCGCAACGCGTCCAGAACAAGGCCGGAGACCCAGGCCCGGTCCTTCGCCCCGGCGTAGCGCGCCCGCTTGCCCCAATCGCGGGCGGCGGATTTCACCGGCTGGCGGCGCTTGAGAACATCGTCCAGAACTTCAATCGCCGCTGCGATGCGTCCGCCGTCGCGCATGCCCGCTCCCTATCCGACACGTCGCGGGCGGTGATATCGTCGCCGCGCTGAGATGCAAACCACACGGGACGCCCATGGAGCCCATGGGGTCCGAGACAAAGGGATGAGGACCTGGCCGCTGATTGACCCGCGCTCAATCCAGAATGCATAAAGGGATTGGAGCGCCAGAGAGCGCCGCAAAGCCTGAACCGGGGGGAGACAGGTTGGGATGGTTGACCAAGACGACACGACATCCGCCGACAAGCTCAAGGTCTTCGTCTCCTATTCCCGCGACGACCTGGCCTTCGCCGACCAGATCGTGGAGGCCCTGCGCGATACGGGGTTCGACCCGCGCATCGACCGCCACGCCATCCACGGCGCGGAAGAATGGCGGCCCCGCCTGGGCGCGCTGATCGCCGAGTGCGACGCGGTGGTCTTCGTCCACACCGACGCCTCCGCCGCCTCCGACATCTGCGCGTGGGAGGTGGACGAGGCTGCGCGCCTGAAAAAGCGCATCGTGCCCATCGTGCCCCAGCCGACCGAGGCCGCGCCCCATACGGCGCTCGCGGCGCTGAACCTGATCTTCTTCTACCCCGAGCCGAAAATCCCGGGCTCGGGCTTCTATGACGGGCTGCGCAAGCTCGACGCCGCGCTCCGCGCCGACCTCGCCTGGCTGCGCGCCCATACGCGCCTGGCCGAGCGCGCCGCCGAATGGCGGGCGGCCGACCGCCCCGACGAACGCCTCCTGCGCGGCGAAGCCCTGGCCGAAGCCGAATCGCTCGTCACCCGCCCGCCGGCCGATGCCGAGGTGCTGGGCGAAGTGGCTGAGTATGTCGCCGCCGGCGCCGACGCCGAAGCCCGCCGCCAAGCGGCCGCGGAGGCGGATCTGGCCGAGC
>CAZQZC010000240.1:0-3031 GCA_964597685.1 uncultured Hyphomonadaceae bacterium
GCGCATCCCCCGCGGCATGCGGCGCAATCGCGACCGCAAGATCGACCGGCGCGACGACTTTATGGCGACGCTGGTCGGTTTCGGCCTGATGCCGCAAGACAAAGGCGCGCGCAAGGCGCTCGAGAATCCCACCGGCACCGGCAATGGAGCCCAGAAGGTCAGAGCGAAACACGACCCGTGGCTGTTGCGCGCGCGCGGGCTCGACGAAAAGCTCGATCCCCATGAATTCGGCCGCGCGTTGTTTCACCTGCAACAACGGCGCGGCTTCAAGTCGAACCGAAAGATCGACACGGCCGATGACGACAATGGGAAGATCGCCGAGGCAAAAAAACGGACATCGGTAAAGCTCGATGCCGCAGGCGCGCGCACGCTCGGCGAATTGTTCGGACGGGAACGGTTCGAAAATCCTCAAAGCGCGACCCGCGCCCGCCTCCACGGCGAGGGCGCCAAGGCATTTTATGAGTTCTACCCGACGCGGGATTTGATCCTCGACGAGTTCGACGCATTGTGGGCGGCGCAGGCTCTTCATCACCCGGATCTTCTGACCAACGCGGCGCGCGATGAGCTCCGCGAAATACTGGCCTTTCAGCGGCCGCTGAGGCCGCAGCCGGTGGGGCGCTGCACGCTGGAGCTGGGCGATTTGCGCGCGCCCTGGGCGCTACCCTCGTCCCAACGCCGGCGCATCTTCGAAACCCTGAACGGCCTGCGCTTTGCGCGCGCCGGCGAGGCCATGCAAGGGCTGACGCAGGAGCAACGCGATAGGCTGGCGACGAAAGCGCTGGGCCAGAAGACCCTGACCTTTGATGCCATGCGCAAGACGCTCAGGCTTTACGACGATGTCTCGTTCAATATCGAATCGGAAAAGCGCAAGCAGATCGAGGGCGACCACACGGCCGCGCTTCTGGCGCATAAGAAGTTCTGGGGCAAGGACTGGCGCGCCCTGCCCCTGCCTGTTCAGGACGCCCTTGTCGAAATCCTCCTGGGTCTGGAACCGCTGACGGAGCAAACGCCCGACCATATTCGGCGCACGTCGGACCGCGTCGTCGCCGGCGTCGCGGAGGCGCTCGATCTCGACGCCCGCGAAGCGGAACACTGGCTGACGGTCATCGACCCGGACGCCCTCGCCGCATGGCTTGCGGAGCGTTTCGCCCTGACAGCGGACGCGGCGCGCCGCATCGTCGATGTCAATCTGCCCGATGGCCATCAGGCATTCGGGCGAACCGCGAACGCGAAAGTGCTCAGCGCACTGGAAGCGCAGATCGTCCCCTACGATAAAGCCGTTTTGGCGGCCGGATACGATCATCGCGCCCATGAGGGTTCGGGCGTTCTCTATGAGGACGGACTGCCTTACTACGGCGAGGTGCTGGAGCGATCCGTCGCGTTCGGCACGGGCAATCCGGACGACATCGTCGAGAAACGCATCGGCAAGATCGCCAACCCCACTGTGCATGTTTCTCTGAACCAGATCCGAAAAACCGTCAACAGGCTGATCGAACGCTTCGGGCCGCCGACGGAGATCGTCATCGAACTCGCTCGCGATCTGCCCCTTTCGGGCGAAGCGAAACGCAAACTGGAGCGCGATCAGAAAGAAAATCAGGAGGCGAACGAAAAACGGCGCAAGACGTTGGAAGACCACGGCGTCGCCGACAGCTATGTGAACCGCCTGAAGCTGCGCCTGTGGGACGAACTGCCCGTGCAGCGCAAGGAATGCGTCCTCACCGGCGAGCAGATCGGCGTCAAACGCCTGTTATCGGACGAAATCGAGATCGATCATATCCTACCGTTTGCGCTGACCCTCGACGACGGCTTCAACAACAAGATCATCGTCACCCGCAAAGCCAATCGCGACAAGGCGCGAAAATCCCCCTATGACGCGTTCGGACAGTCGCCGCCGGGCTATGACTGGGAGGCGATCGCAGCGCGCGCCGCCGACCTGCCCGCACAGAAGAACTGGCGCTTCGCGCCCGACGCCATGGAACGGTACCAGACGGAAGAGCGCGACTTTCTCGCCCGCCAACTCGTCGATACCAAATACATCGCGCGGCTGACCCGTGCTTATCTCGGCTCGATTTATGGCGGCGGCGACGAAGCGCTGAAACATGTCTGGGTGACGCCGGGACGGCTGACCTCGGATCTGCGTCACGAATGGGGTCTCAACAGCGCCCTGCCCGGCGGCAACCGGCCGGACGAAGCGGACGCGCCGACGCGCAAGAACCGGGACGACCACCGCCATCACGCCATTGACGCCATCGTCGTTGCATTGACCGACCGCGCCACGCTCAAACGCGCGGCGGACCACGCAAGGGGCAAGGACCTGGAGGTTTCGACCGAACGCCTGCTCGCCGGTCTCAAAGAGCCCTGGCCCGGCTTTCGCGAGGAAGTCGAGCGCGCGGTCCGGGCCATCGTCGTTTCCCACAAGAAGGATCACGGCGTCGAAGGCGCGCTGCATGAGGACACCGCTTACGGTGTTGTTCAGAATCCCCGCGGCGAGGGCCAAAGAATCGCCACGCGAAAGGCGATCAGCAGCTTCGACAATCGTGGGCAGCTCGACGCGATCGCCGACAACCGCATCCGCGAGGAATTGCTGACATTGACTGATGGATTGTCCGGTAAGGACTTCAAAGCCGCATTGCAGGCCTATGTGGACGAGAAGAAGCCCGGCAAGCGGACCAATCCGAAACGCGTGCGCGTTCACAAACCGGTGACAAAGAGCACGCCCGTGCGCGCCATTCGTCACGGGACGGATGGCCAGTATGAGAAAACCGTTTTGGCGAAAGACCTTTACTGTCTCGATATTTATGAAGACGGAAACGGCGATTGGAGATGCGAGGGAATAAGCCGATTTGACGCCAATCGCGTTGATGGCCCCATTCGGTCCGACGCGCCGCCGCCATGGCGGGCGGCCAATCCCAGCGCCCCACTGGTGATGCGTCTGCACAATGACGATTTAATCGCCCTTGAAGACAGTCCAGGCGAAAGACGCATCATGCAGGTTGCGGTCTTGGAGCCGAGCGCCAACCGGATTCGTCTG
>CAZQZC010000241.1:0-3027 GCA_964597685.1 uncultured Hyphomonadaceae bacterium
CGGCGGTCTCGTCGAACTGATCAAGGCCGGCTTCGAGACCCTGGTCGAGGCCGGCTATGCGCCGGAGATGGCCTATTTCGAATGTCTCCACGAGGTGAAACTGATCGTCGACCTGATCTACGAAGGCGGCATCGCGAATATGAATTACTCAATCTCGAACACCGCAGAGTTCGGCGAGTACGTTTCCGGCCCGCGCGTCGTGACGGATGACACCAAGGCCGCGATGAAAAAGGTGCTGGACGATATCCAGACCGGCGCCTTCGCGCGCAATTGGGTTCTGGAGAACCAGGCGGGCGCCCCGGGCTTCCACGCCATGCGCCAGCGCTCGGCCGACCACCCGATCGAGGAGGTCGGCGAAAAGCTGCGCTCCATGATGCAATGGTCGAAGTCGAATCAACTCGTCGACAAGGCGCGGAACTAAACACCTAGATGACCGACTACCCATCTGCGTCGTCGAGGCTGGACGCGTATAGGTCGTAACCCGTCAGCGGCGCGCCTTCGAAAAATCTCGGGTCCGAGCGCTCAAGACGCGCTATAGCCCCGCCGAGCGCGCCCTTAAGGGCGAAACCCTCTTCGGCGCGCGAGATTGAGACAAGCAGGGCGCGGCGTTGGGCTGCGCTCTGTTCGCGGCAAGGCTCAGCGTCGTTGCACATGTCCTTTCCAGAGACGTATTCGCCAAGATTGATAGCGCTGACGTGGCTTTCCGCGTCGCAGGCGTCGGCGAGCGTTCTGGACAAATTGTTTGCACGCGCCGCCGCAAGGGCGTGGTTCAGCGGCGCGGCTCCCTCATAAGATGCGGTTCCAAACGCTGCATAAGCCGATGCGCCACAGAGGCCGCCGAGATCAATCTCTTCATTTAGAACGACCCCAACAGACGCGCTGTTCCTGTCGCCGAGGTCTAGAACTGTCGACGAGCCGAACCGCCAAGCGCCATCGCCGGCGAGCTTGTGAAATGTCAGGCGCGCTGTCCGGCCTGCTGCGTCGCGACCAACAAGAGTCCGAGACGACACCCACTCGGAAGGAGTCGGCGTCTCCGTCGACGCTTCGATAAACTCAACCGACGGGGTCGTCGTCGCGGGCTTCGCGGTGTTGTCGGCCGCGACATCATCCACTGGCGTGGTAGCTGGCGCGGCTGCAACCGGCGCATCGGCGGCTAGCGTGTCGCGCTCCACCGTCGCAGTTGCCAGGTAGGCGAGCGTTGGGCGATCGTCCGCCAGTGCGCCAGTGACGGTTTGCTCGTCCTCCGTCGGCGCCGCCGACGCCTCCAACTGGGGTTCCGCGTCCTGGGTGTGCGCCGTTTCTGCTGAAGCCGAGAGATGCGCTTCTGATGTGAGCGGGGGGCTTTGTGGCGCGGCCGCCAGGCCTGCCGCTTCCGTTTGAGCATGCGGTTCAGCAACGCCGGCTCGGGCGGCCAGGCGCTCGCCGCCGTCCAACGAGCGCCGGGGGGCGAACACAACGATCAGTGCGAGCATGAGCAGCGTCAGCATTGCGATCGGCAGAGCGCGACGCCATTCTTGCGTCTCGCGCCGCCGCCGACGTTCCGTCCGAGCGATGGCGGATGTGAGTTCAACGACGCTCATGAGGCCACCCGTTTCTACCGCTTCTAAAGGCGTTTACGAATCATTTA
This sequence comes from uncultured Hyphomonadaceae bacterium, assembly GCA_964597685.1. Classification (GTDB taxonomy): domain Bacteria; phylum Pseudomonadota; class Alphaproteobacteria; order Caulobacterales; family Hyphomonadaceae; genus JBCBTJ01. The sequence continues at coordinate 1,628 of CAZQZC010000241.1, forward strand.
CCACGGCGGGGCGACGGAGACCAAGTGACGTCGGTTTGAAACGTCGCGCGCGCCGGCGCCATGTCCACAACCCGATGGATCGGGCGGCTACAGCGCAAGCGCCGGCTGGGACGCGACCTGCGTGACGTGGCCGTCTGTATGGGCGAGGATTTCGGGAGACCCGCCGGGCCAGGTCCAAAGGTCAAGCGCTATTCGCGGCGAAGATTTCGGTCCGCCCGAAAAGGCCTCCGGCTCGAGGCGGAGCCAGCCGAGCGGCGCGTCGTCTGTGGCCGTCGCGCCAGCTGTCTCAATTGCCGCTCGGATCGCGGCCCGGGTTGCAGGCGGTGGATACTGAAAGAAGACCGAATGATAAACGATGGTCGCCACGCCCGTCGGACGCTCGCGCAGCTTGCGGGCGACCCATTCGGCTGCGTCTGCAGTGTCAATCTGAACGCCCTTCGCGACGGCGAGGTCGGCGGCGGCGTCGAAGCGCGCAAGCCGTTCGGCCTGGTCGGGCCATATATAGGACCGAAGACGCAGACGCGCCGACGGATCGCGAATATCGAGGGGATGCAAGTCGCAGCCTGCCCGGGCGACGACTTGAGGGCGCTGGGACGTGTCTGGCGACGGACCCCGCCAATCGGTCGAGACGTCGACATCGCCCCCGCCATCCCAAGACCATTCGGTCGTTCGGTAGCGAAATTGATCCCAGTGAAGATTGAGCCCTGCGCTGGCGCCCAATTCCAAGGTGTTGAGCGGAAGGCCCCAGAGGCGGCTCGCCTTCAGGAACCCCGCAAGAAGAGCGATCGAGCGGCGTGTTTCATTCGTCTGCGGCGCCTGCTTGATGAAGTCCGCAACCCAATCGTGCTCGCGTGCGAGAAACGACTCGGCCGCCGCCCAGACTTTGTCGATGGACCAGTCTGGGTCAGCGGCTGGATACGCGGCCGCAAGGGCGGGGTCCCGCTCCGTTAAGGCTGCGGCATGCAGTGCGCCGCACAGTCGGAGGCTGGGATTGGTCGCCATCACCGACCCCTCCCAGCCCTCTAGCAAAGTCGCTGTGGCGCCCCGTTCTTCAATGTCGGCGCGCATGCGTTCGAGAAGCCCGCCCGTGAAAGGCGAGCCCAGCCACCGGCAGGCTGCCGCCTGAAAGGCGAAATGATCGAGGAGAGCGGCCTTATCGGCCAAACCCTAGGCTCGCTCAACCGCCATGGCGATGCCCTCTCCGCCGCCGATGCAGAGCGAGGCCATGCCTTTCTTAGCGTCGCGATCTTCCATCGCCGCAAGCAACGTGACGAGGACCCGCGCGCCCGAAGCGCCGATCGGATGACCCATCGCGCAGGCGCCGCCGTTGACGTTCAGCTTGTCATGGCTGACGCCAAGCTCTTTCATCGCGATCATCGGGACCACGGCGAAGGCCTCGT
>CAZQZC010000242.1:0-2982 GCA_964597685.1 uncultured Hyphomonadaceae bacterium
AATTCCCGAAGCCGCCGATCAGGGCCGGCATGACCATGAAGAAGATCATGATCAGGCCGTGATATGTGATCACGACGTTGTAGAAGTGTTTCGCCGCGTCGATGGCCGCATCGCCTTCTCCGGCGACGAAGGACGTGAGCGGGCCAATGCCCGGCTCCATCAGCTCCCACCGGATCAGGCCAGAGAGCGTGTAGCCGACGATCCCGGCGATAAGGGCGAAGACCAGATACAGCGTGCCGATATCTTTATGGTTTGTCGAAAAGAACCATCGGACAAAGAAACCAGGTTTGTCGCTATGCGCGTGTCCGGAATGGTCGAGGGTGATTTCATCCATAGGCATGGAACGGCTCTCCGGATCAGTTGACGGCGGCGACTTGGGTGTCGCCTTCAGGCTGTTGGACTTCAGCGACCAGACGGGCGCCAGCATCGACGTCGCCCGCTTTCATCACGGCGACCCAGGCGTCGAATTGCTGTTGCGGCACGACGCGGACTTCAATCGGCATGTAGGCGTGGTTGACGCCACAAAGCTCGGAACATTGACCGTAATAGACGCCCGGTTGGTCGACCTTGAACCAGCCCTCGTTTGACCGGCCGGGAATGGCGTCGGTCTTGATGCCGAACGCAGGCATGGCGAAGGAATGGATCACGTCGGACGCGGCCGTGTAATAGCGAATATAACGGCCTGCCGGCACCACCATCGGATAGTCGACCGACAAGTTCCGAAGCCCGTCGTCGGTATCCGTCGAGAGCCCCAAATGAATTGGGTTGGACACGAACTCGATCGGATACCCGTCAGCGTCGATCAGGTCGGGATAGGTGTAAGTCCAATTCCATTGATTGCCCTGGGCCTTCACGGAGACCCAGCCGGCTTCCGCCGCAGCCCGCGCATCCGGCGGGCCGTCGCCTGAAGCGATCGCCGCCAAGTCCGGTTCTTTGTCAAACTTGTAGAGAAGCGGGAAGGAGAAGCCCGCGATCACGACGAGAATGATCACCGGAATGACGGTCCACACGACTTCGACGAAGGTATTGTGCGTCGCCTTCGAAGGCGTCTTGTTCGCGCGTTTGTTGAAACGCAGCATGACGTACAGCAAGAGCCCCATGACCACCAGCGTGATCAAGGTAATGATCGGCATCAAAACGATGTTGTGGAAGCCGAACGCGTCGCGCGCCAGCTCCGTCGCAGCCGGCTGAAAGCCTATGCCGCCATTGGTCGGTTCCGATGCGAACGCCGACCTCGCCGGAATTAGCGCAAGAAATGTAGGAAGCAGTATCCGCAAGATCGAATCCCCTAAGAGACGTTTGGCGTTATGTATCGCTTTGTCCGGTCGACACCCAGCCCGAACAGCCTTCTAAATTGTCGCACCGTTCGCAGTCCGTTTGAGATGGTGTAAGATGGCCGGATCAAGCAGACACAAGTGCCGCGAAATGGTTTTCAGAGTCTTGATTTCAGCTGCTGCGCTCGCCGCTTTCGCAGCGCAGCCCGCATTTGGCCAGATCTTCGTATCCGGGGGCGGGGACGCATTCTCGTGCTTTGAAGCTGCAGAGCGCGGCAAACCGGATCCCCGGGTCGCCATCCAAATTTGCGACCGCGCCTTGAGCAAACAGCCCCTCACCGGCCGCAATCGCGCCAATACCTTTGTGAACCGAGGCATCCTGAAGATGCGCTCGGGCGATTACGACGGGTCGGAGGCAGACTTCCAACGCGCGCTCCGATTGACGCCAAAGTCGGGAGAGGCGCACCTGAATTTGGGGGCCGCCCAGATCTACCAAAGACGTTTCGCCGACGCCCTGCCCCACCTCGAGCGCGCGATCGATCTCGACAGCGGCAATCTGTTCGCGGCGTTCTATAACCGCGCCGTCGTGCATGAGAACCTCGGCGACCTCGACGCCGCCTACGCCGATTATCAGCAGGCGCTCAACCTACGCCCGGGCTGGGAGCTGGCGGAGAAGCAATTGGATCGGTTCGTCGTCGTCGAACAATAGGCGCCTTGCCGTCCCGGGTTTCGGCGTTCATCTAGAACACCATGACCCAGACACCCCTGCCTCTCGACCGATCCCGCGCGACAGACATCCTCAACGAGGCCGTCCACGGCGCTGACGACGGCGAACTTTACATCGAGCGGTCACGCTCTGAGAGCTTTGTCTTCGACGACGGCCGGCTGAAATCCGCAGCCTACGACATCGAACAGGGGTTCGGTCTGCGCGTGGTGGCCGGGGAGGCCTCCGGCTATGCGCACGCCAGCGAGGTTTCCGAAGCCGCTATAGCCCGTGCGGCGAATACGGCGGCGGCGGCCAAGCGGGGCTATTCCGGGACGCTGGCCGAAGCGCCCCGCCCGACCAATCGCTCGCTTTACGATCCCCTGGATCCGACCGACGCGCCGGATTTCGGGGCGAAGACCGCCCTGCTCGCGGAGATCGACGCCTGGACGCGGGCGAAGGATTCCCGCGTGGTCCAGGTCTCCGTATCGCTTGCTGGATCGCGCAAGGAGATTGACATCTTGCGGCCCGGCGGCGCGGCCATGCACGATGTGCGGCCCCTGGTCCGTTTGAACGTCTCTGTGACGCTCGAATCCGACGGTCGTCGCGAAACGGGCTCCGCCGGCGCCGGCGGACGTGCGGCGTACCATGACTGGATCCAGCCAGACCGGTGGAAAGGGCTCGCCGAACGAGCGCTGGCAAAGGCGGCGACCAATCTCGACAGCGTCCCGGCGCCGGCCGGAGAGATGGAGGTCGTCCTCGGCCCAGGCTGGCCGGCGGTCCTCCTGCACGAAGCGGTCGGCCATGGCCTGGAAGGCGACTTCAATCGCAAGGGAACGAGCGTGTATTCCGGCCGCATTGGCGAACAGGTGGCGGCCAAGGGCGTCACAGTGATCGACGACGGCACGATCGAACACCGTCGCGGATCGCTGTCATTTGACGACGAGGGGACGGAGACACACCGCACGGTCTAGATCGAAGACGGCATCCTCAAAGGCTACATGC
>CAZQZC010000243.1:0-2968 GCA_964597685.1 uncultured Hyphomonadaceae bacterium
ATCGAAACTCGCAGCCCCGTTGAGCTGATCGCCATTGGGATCGGCCATGACGTCACCCGCTATTACAAGCGCGCCGTGACCATCGTCGACGCCGAACAGCTCGGCGGCGCGATGACGGAGCAGCTCGCCAGCCTGTTCGACGAAAACGCGCCGCAACCCGAAGCGATGGCGGTGCCGCCGCTGACCTCTCAGACCGCCCGTGGCGCCGTCACCGGCGCGGGAGCCGGCGCGCCGCGCTACGGCGCCGGCAAGGTCGATCTCGGCCGCGCCGTCAAACGCACGACGCTTCAGGAGGTGAAAGGTGCGTCACGCTAAACTGGCGATCACCTCGCTTGTATGCGGATGTGCGGCCCCAGATCCCGCGAAGCCGGAAAAGACGCTGGTCGACCCGCAGCCGATTTGGCGGTTTGACGACGCAGCGCCCGGCCTGCGGACCGCATCGTGCGGACCTGACGACACGTTTCTACGTCCCGAGCCAATCCAGATCAACGCAGAGCCCGTGGATCTTGGCCCGCAAGACGCCGTCGACACCACCCTTTCCGGCCTGGCCTATGTCGGCGGCTGGGCGCTGACGAGCGACGACGACCGGTTTGGCGGCCTCTCGGGCCTGGACTCGTTTCGCAGCGGATCGCTGCTCGCCGTGTCCGACGCGGGCGCCTTCGTCTGGATCGGTCTCAAGGTAGACGCGGACTTCGAGCCGGAGCCCCTGGGCTACATTGCTCAGATGCGGGCTCCCTCGGGACAGTTCTTAAGCGGAAAGCGCTCAAGCGACAGCGAGGGCCTGGCGCTGCGCGATGGACTTGCGATCGTCTCCTTTGAACGCGATCACCGCGTGGCGGCCTTCGACCTCGAAGGCTGCGGCGCCCTGGCGCGCAGCGCGCCGGTCGCCGAAGTGCCGGCGCGGGGCTCCGGCCTGACCGCGGCGGTTCCGAACAATAACGGAGCTGAAGCCGCAGCGCTGACCAAAGGCGGCGCATTCCTGACGGCGATCGAGTTCCAGATGGATTCCGCAGCGCCTCTTGGCGTTTTGAACGACGCTGGCGGCTTCGATTTCAGCGCACGGATCGACGCGCCGCCTGGGTTGTCGGCGACGGGTTTCGACGCCTTGGGCGACACATTGTTCAGCGTCCACCGTTTCTATGCGCCAGGTATTGGCAACAGAATCGCAATCCTGGCCCACGATCTGGCGGAGAGCCCCGATGGCGTTGCGGTTGCGCGCGGCGCCCGGACGCTCGCCATGATGGATCGTTCCGTGACGGTCGACAATTTCGAGGGCCTCGCCGCGGTGACGCGAGACGATGGCGGCGTGCGCCTGTTTATTATCTCGGACGACAATTTCTCAACCCGTCAGCGAACCCTGTTGATGGCCTTCGACGTCCAGCCTCCTAAAGACTAACGCGGCTTTGCAAGGGACGAGGCAGCGCCTATGTTCGCCGTTGGCGATCGCTGCTGCGTGCGTGACGGCTAGTATTCCGGCGACCTTACGTTCTCGTCAGGGAGCTGTCCCTGCCTCGGATCGTGGTCCGGGGCACACGGCGCCCACCTAGTTTACTAGGTCGACGGGAATCGAAGCTTGTCACGGCCCAAGCGGTGATCGCCGCTCACCCGCTAACAAAGCGGTGACGTGACATGTCGGGTATCCGACGCCAGAAGGGCGGCATGATCGATAAATCCGAACTACGCCATCACATGCGTCATATCAGAGAAGAGGCCGCGGCCCGCGATCCCGACGCGGCCGATAAGCTCGCCGACGTGTTTCCGCTGAAGCTTCTCGAACGGTACGGCCCTGTTGTCGCAGGTTACCTGAAGATCGGCGACGAGATGGACCCAACGCCGCTGATGCGGAAACTCGCCGCGGCCGGCGCAGAAACGTGCCTGCCTCGCGTTGAAGCCGAAGGCCGGTTGAGCTTTCGCCTCTGGGCGCCGGGCGAACCCCTCGACGACGGACCGCACGGATTGCGGGAACCCGCTGCGGATGCGCCTTTGGCGACGCCGACCTTGCTCCTGACCCCGGCGCTCGCAATCGACGGGGCCGGCCAACGCCTCGGTTATGGCAAGGGATATTATGACCGCGCGCTCGCAGAATTGCGCGCCAAGGGACGGGCCTTCGCCTGCGCGCTCGTCTATCGCGACCAGATGATCGAAACGGTACCAGCCGAACCGCACGACCAGGTCATGGATTGGGCGATAACCGAAGCAGGATCGATCCCGCTCTTCATGATGAACGCCCTAAAGCCTCAATCGGAGTGAAGCAGGCCTCAGCCCGAATGGAACAGCGAGCTGATGGACGCGGCCGGCGCAACACCAGGCCGACGCGCCCGCCGCCGCCGCCGCCGCATCCGCGCCTGCATGACGGACCGGGCTTCGGCCAGAGGCGTCGCGTCCGGATCGCCGGCGCGCAGATCTTCGCGGTTGGCGACGAAATCTGCGTAGGCTTCGATCTCAGGCTGCAATTCCTGGCAGACAAGATCGATCATGATCGCGTCGTCCAGGAACCCGATGCCCGGAATCGCATCGGGGATCAGATCGTCCGGATCTGCAAAATAGGCGAGCGCGTCCAACACGCGATCCCGGTCTTCACCGCGCAAATCCCAATCGGCGTCGCTCAGCATTTCTATGAGCGGCTTCAGCTGGCTGATCCGGTCACGGATGTAATGCGGCGCGCTGGCGGTTGAGGCTTCGGCCATCACCTGCTCCGCCCCGGCGATCACGCGCGGTTCGTCATTGGCGATCCGCTGCCCGCGAGCCTTGGCGAGGCGCTGGCGGAAATAGTCGATATCGGACTCGTCGAGTTCGAATTCGACCTTAATCACTGGTTGGCGCGTCTCACTCATGATGTCCCTCCGCTCCAAGCCTGTTTCTTGAGCCGCACAGTGCCACAGGCGCGCCGGCGCGCAACCCGCCGGGCTTATTAAGCCGCCTGGAGGCGTCCAGCCTGTTCGCGCTCGCGCTCATGATCGACGTAGCG
>CAZQZC010000244.1:0-2935 GCA_964597685.1 uncultured Hyphomonadaceae bacterium
GGTGGCGGTCGAGCGGCCCTGATTTTGGGCGAGCGGCTTTGCCGATCGTAGACGGGCGCTTGGATGACGCCTCTGGTGGCGAGCTTGGCGAGTTTTCTGAGGTTCTGGGCGGTGGCGGCGAGGAGGAACTCGTCCTTGGCGCCGTTCGGTCCGCGAAGGCGCAGGCGATCGAGCTTCAGGATGCGTTTGAGGTGCGCGAACAGCATCTCCACCTTCTTCCGCTCCCGCCTTGAGACCAGATAGGCGTCGGAAGCGGTGATCCGTCGGGCGACGTCGCGAGCTTCTTCATTCACCGAGCGCTGGACGCGGCGCAGCGGCAGGTCCGGGCAGCAGTTCGGTTTGAGGGCGCAGGCATCGCAGTCGGACTTCTTCGAACGGTACTTGTATAGCCCATCCTTGGGCGGCGCGGCCTTCGCCTTTCGCCCTGCCGTCCGGTAGCGCACGAGATCCTTGCCAGCCGGGCAGACATAGCGATCACTGCCGGCGTCATAGGTGAAGTCGGAGCGTTCGAAGAGCCCGTCCTTGCGGCTGCTCTTGTCCCAGACTGGAATGTGCGGCTCGATCCCGCGGTCATGGACAAGCCAGTTCAGCATCTCGGCCGAGCCGTAGGCGGTGTCGCCGGATAATCGCTCCGGCCTGACGCCGGTGCGGGCCGCCACCCGGTCGAGCATCTGACGGGTTGAGGCGACTTCGGCCGTGCGCACCGCTGTGGTCGCTTCGACATCCATGATCACCGCATGCTCGCAGTCGATCAGATAGTTTGCGGCGTAGGAGTACTTCGCCGCGCCGTCTCGATAGGTCCTGGTCCATCGCGCCGCCGGATCGACCGGCGAGAGGAACTTTGGGGGCGTGGCGGTCGCACCTCCGAAGGCGGCCTCATCCAGGGTCTCGATATACTCCCGCACGGCCCGGCGATGCAGGACCTCCGGCGGCAGGCCGTCTGCGCCCGGCCCGCCGCCTTCACGGTTGGCGTCGGCCTTGATGATGGACGCGTCGACCGCGAAGGCCTGGCCGCCGACGACGCCTTCGGCCAGGCAGCGCATCAGCACGCTTTCGAACACTTTGCGGAAGAGATCGCTGTCGCGGAACCGACCATGGCGGTTCTTGGAAAACGTCGAGTGGTCTGGAACTGGATCGGTCAGGCTCAGCTTGCAGAACCAGCGATAGGCGAGATTGAGGTTCACCTCCTCGCAGAGCCGGCGCTCGGACCGTATCCCGTAGCAATAGCCGGCGATCAGCATCCGGATCATCAGCTCCGGGTCGATCGAGGGCCGTCCGCCAGCGGCATAGAAAGGCTTCAGCTGCGCGCGAACGCTCTCAAGGTCGAGGAACGTGTCGATGACCCGCAGGAAATGATCCGCCGGCACATGCCGCTCGATCGAGAACTCGTAGAACAAGCCCTCCTGCATCACCTGACGATCGCCCATCATCAGCCCGCTCCATGCTCGCCGCCATGGAGACAAGTGAATCAGAGTTCGGTCTCTATGACCCGGACTTTTTCAACACAATCGGCCAAAAGACGTCGAAAGCGCGGAATCTCTGACGGCCCCCTCCTGCCCCATCGCAGCCAAAGCTTGAGCCATTGAAGCTCGCCCGAAGTCACCCGCTCGAGTTTCGTCGCCGCCCAACCCGGGATCTCCGCCGGCGTATCCGCCACGCCGGCCGGCGCGCCGCAGCCATCCCAATCCTCGCCGCCGCCGGGGGCGTCGCCTGCGCCCTGCGGCGCGGCGCGGGGTGAAGCGCCCCCGCCTATCCGCCCCCTTCGCCGCCCATCCTAGGCTTCGCGCACACCCTTGAGCGGAGCCGCGGCCCATGTCTGATTTCACCCCGAACCTTGATCTGCCCTACATCCTGCCGAACCAGGCGCAGAAACACGTCACCCACGCCGAGGCGTTGCGGACGCTGGACGCGCTGACGCTGTTGGCCGTGCGCGACGACGACCGCACGGACCCGCCGGCCGATCCGGCGGAGGGCGACCGGCATATCGTCGCCGCCGGCGCGCTCGGCGCCTGGGCCGGCCATGAGTTCGAGATCGCGGCCTTCCAGGACGGCGCCTGGGCGTTCTATCCCCCGCGCGAGGGGTGGACGGCCTGGGTCGGCGCGCGGGCCGAATTGCACGCATTTTCCGGCGGCGCCTGGATCGCGGCGTCGTCCGGCGGCGGCGGTGTCGAAGACCTGGTCACACTCGGCGTGAACGCAATGGCGGACGAGACCAATCGGCTGACCGTCGCCGCCGACAGCACGCTCTTCACGCACGACGCGGCCGACCACCGCCTGGTCGTGAACAAGGCGGCGGCGGCGGCGACGGCGAGCCTGGTGCTGCAATCGGGCTTCGCCGGTCGCGCCGAGATCGGGCTCGCCGGCGACGATGATTTGGTGATCAAGGTCGCGGGGCCGTCAGGCGTGTTCGAGGACGCCCTCCGCTGTTTGTGGTCGGACGGGCAAGGGGCGCCGCAAGTCGTGCTGGGCGCCAGCGCGGCGATCGATCCCGATGCCTGCCTGGAAGTCCACCGCGCCGACGTGTCTGCGAACTTCAACCGCACCTCGACCAACGGCGGGGCGGTGCTCGGCTTCTTTCACCGCGGCGAGGTGCGCGGACGTGTGTCGGTCGGGGCCGGATCTTCTGTGTTCCTCGACGGATTTCCCAACGCCTATCTCCGCGCCGACGGCGTGCGCGTGCTTGAGGCGCTGCCCGACGTGGTGAATGTGACAACGCCGCTTTCCTTGCCCGTCATTGCGCCGGACGCGTTGCCCAACGCCTCGCCGGGCCGCACCGGATGGATGGTGCTTGTGCCGGGGGAGGCCGGGCTCGAATTGGCCGTTTGCGACGGCGCCGATTGGCGCTACGTCCGCACGCTTCAGATCGTGGTCTAGAGCCCTTTCATCTGAATTTGAGTCGGCTGACGGCCTCTCGGGTTCGTGCTGGCAAGGAGCA
>CAZQZC010000245.1:0-2889 GCA_964597685.1 uncultured Hyphomonadaceae bacterium
TGCTCGAAGGCGGGCCAGTCGGCGCCGCAGGCGAGGCGGTCGAAGGTCTGATCGAAGGCGTCACCGGCGGCGGAGAGGGCGGCAATCCGGTGGAGAACATCATCGAGGGCGTGACCGGCGGCGGAGATGGCGGCAACCCGGTGGAAGGCTTGATCGACGGCTTGACCGGCGGCGGCGGAGACGACGGCGGTGGCGACGACAGCCCGAACCCCGGCCGCCTCCTCCGAGGCTTGTTCTAAACAGACGCTTCGGGCGGCCGCAGCTCTCGATCTCCGGCCGCCCCAACCTCGCCACTCGACACCTCGCCGCCCGAGCCTTACGTAGGCGGCGACGCCGGCATAGCTCAGCTGGTAGAGCAGCTGATTTGTAATCAGCGGGCCGGGGGTTCGAGTCCCTCTGCCGGCGCCAAGGAAATCAAATACTTAAAGCCGTGGTTGCGGGTCCTGGAAAGCTTCTAGCTACCATATAGCTACCACCTCCGGCACGCCAGGTTTCATCGTTGGCGGTGATGATGACCCAGCGATCGGGGCGCTTGGTTCGCGGAGCCTGCCCGTCGCGGTCTGCGTCCGGCGGATGATGAGCGGGCCGGGTCAAGGGAGCGCGCCAGCGCTCCTGCCGTAAGGCAGGTTCCCTTGACCTGGACCGCGCATCCGCCAGCGCACCGCATGAGACGGGAAGGCGGGAACCGAGGCTTGGTTCGTGGTGGGACCTTGAGCGGATGGGGGCGTTGCGTCAGAACCGCTCGGCGCTAGGGTCTCGCACCCAGTCTTCGCGCCCATGGCGCACTCTGAGCACGAGGATGTCTCTTTCCTCGGCGACGTAGACGATGACATGCGCTTGGTAGCGATAGATGCGGACGGGTGGTGTGAATTCGTCGCGCAATCGAGCGATTTGTGGGTTCAGTTCGATGGCGTGGCAGGCGGTCTGGAGCCCTTGCGCGTAGGCTTCGGCTTGCGTCGCGCAAAGCGTTCAATCCCTTGAAGCATCATCTGTAGGATGTCTGCATCGGCGGCCTTGGTGAACTTAAGCGCCATCGCCCGCTTCACCGCGCCCAGCTCGGGCGCGCGCCTCGGCGAAGATTTCCTCCAACCCCCGCTCCGAGACGCCGCTAGCGAGCCCTTCGTCGATGAGCCTTTGAAGGGCGAGGGTCTTGGTGGCGCGCTCCTGATCCTTGCGGATGAGATCGCGCACATAATCGCTGGCGTTTGCATAGCGCCCGGTCTTGGACTGCGCTTCGACCCAATCCTTCATTGGATCGGGCAGGGATACGTTCATCGTCGCCATCGACATAATCTCCCGGATACTCATAACTTGTTAACAGATTTGACGAAGTTTGTCAACTTTTCTTGTTTCCGTGCCAGGAGGCAGGTTCCCTTGACCTGGACCGCGCATCCGCCCGCACACCGCATCGGACGGGAAGGCGGGAGCCGAGGCTTGGTTCGTGGTGGGACCTTGGGCAAGAGAAAAGCATAAACATATAAGCCCTGATGGGGCGTCTTGTCGTGCATCTGTGGTGTCCGCGTTGCAGGCATGTCGGACGGATCAGGGATCAAAAATTAGTGCAGGCGTTCATGACCGGCTGGCGTCCCAAGCGCATTCGCTGCGTGAAGGGTTGTGGGCTGGTCTCGGCGTTCCAGAAGGGCGGGATGGTGATTGGCTATGACGCCGAGGTGAACCCGTATGATCAGGAAGGTGAGTTGGATGATTGAAGGGCCATTGATCGCCAGAACAAAGCGTAAGTCTCGCCTCTCGGAACTGAGGTCGGCTACCGAAACGAGAGCCGACATTTTAGAGCCGGAGTAAAGTAGCCGGAATTGACCCGCCTCCGACTTTTGGCTCGTCACGTCAGTAGCATCCTTCGATGTCAGCTTTGCGATCGGCATCCGCCGTTATGCCAAACATTGTGCACATTTTTCGCTCGGAGCGGCCGTGATGCGCTTCAATGCTGGGCGTAGACCGCTTGATCGATCGGTTTGGCGTAAGGGGGCTTGGGATGCGAAACGCGGATATGCGCGCTGAGGCGGCGGCTATCGACGGCGAAGAACGGGCCGCGCAGACGGCGGCGTTGGAAAGATACAACAATGCCGACGTCGCCCTCTCATGGCGCGGGCGTTTTCGCCGCGATGTGATCGACGAGCCGACGATTCGGCCGCTTGGCGGGTTGCTTTTGACGGCGATCTTCGGCCTCGTCGTCGGCCTCGCAGTGTTCTACGCGCCATCGCATTTCACCGACGATCAAGGCTCGGCGTTTTCGCGCGGCGTTATTCCGGTAGAAGCCGGCTACGCAGCGATTGTCTTCGCCTCGCTCATCGCGCTCGCCATGGCCTTTGAGCCGAGCTTTCGCCGCCGGCGGTTCTTACGCGGCGCCGGCGACAGACCGTCGTTCATCGGCAGGCTCTGGAGCCTCTTCGGCCATCTCTGGAGCTTCATCGACTTCGTGTTCGCCGACATCCTGGCGCGCGTCGCCGGCGCGACATGGTCGGAGAGGTCTTTCCGCGGCCTCAGGTCTCTCGACAGTCTGGCCGCCCGCAACCGATTAGCGGCGGCGGTTCGTTATGGACAAGGCCTCGCCTGGGTGGCGCTCGCCGTCGGAACAGGGCTCTATGCGCCGGCGCCGCTCGGGCTTGGGGTCATCCTCTTCGTCCTGGCGCTGATCATCGGGGTTGCGCGGCGGTGGTCTTGGGTCGAGGCCGATCGCGCGCGTTATATGATCGAGCATGGCCGACGGCGCGGCGCCGAGCTGGCCGGGTTTTCGAACGATCTGCGCGACGAAGCGCTGATCGGCGTCGTGTGCCTGTTTCTGCTGACGCCCCTCGCGCTCGCCCAAATCCATGGCTGTGGATCGGCGTGGAAAAAGGACCCCGTTAGCGGGGTGATCGGCGTCCAAAC
>CAZQZC010000246.1:0-2886 GCA_964597685.1 uncultured Hyphomonadaceae bacterium
GCTGAACGCCAGCGCCATATCAGCCTCGGCGAAAGCCAGGCAGTCAGTTCGGCGTTGGCCAATGCGCCCCCGCCCTTACTCCAGACCCGGAGGCCTTAGGGCTGGCCGGGCGGGCGTGTTGTCTTATGGGTCGAGCGCTCCGCACGGCTCAGCGATTCACTGCGGGCCCCCCGCCTATTGGCGCAAGCGATCCACGCGCCGGCGCAGCAGCGCGCGGCGGTCGCGCAGCCTTTTCAGCTGCTCAGGCGTTAAGAGCGGCTCCAGCTCGCCGTCCAGCCGCTCTATGATCCGATTGATGTCAGCGCGCGCGCCGTCGATAACGGCGCTGACCTCTTCGCCATGGCGATCGAGGATGGGGCGTATTGCGGCGTCTTGGGATGGGTCTTGAGGGTCGACCAGGGTCAGGATTTGGCGGCTGAAGCCCTCGGCTGTGGCGAGATCGCTCGCCTGGGCAAGACGCGTGCGAACGACGTGTCCCACCATCGCCGCGCCGAGGAGCGCGCCGATCAGGAGTGTGGCGACGAGCAGGCCGAGCGTTTTCGCGAAGGCTGAGGAGCGTTGGGTCATGACGACGCCTCGATCAGCAGGATTCGAAGATCCGGGACCAGATCCGGCAGCCCAAACATCGCCTCGACCATGGGCGTGTCGGCCGCCGCCGCGCTGAGATTGCCGGCCATGAACAGGGCCGCCGCGGCCCCTGCGGGGATCGCCACGCGCGGGAACAAACGACCGATAAGGTCGCCAACGCTCACGCCCCGCCGCGCCTCGATGCCGGATAGGCGCGCCATCAGCCGGCCTTCGAAGCCCGGTCTGAAGGCGGGCTCGGCCGCCAGGTCCATCGTTTTCTGAAGCGCCCCGGCCGCGTCCAGGGCGTCGCGAAACGCCGGATCGTGGCCGCGCAACGCGTCGATCTCGGCCTGGTCGCCGTCGGTCAGGCCGCCGTCCAGATAACGTTCGATCAAGGCCCGCTTCGCCAGGTCATCCATGGGCCATCTCCGACGTAAGGATGTCTTGAAGTTGTGAGCGTGCGCGGGACAGGCGGGAGAACACCGTCCCCTGCGACACGCCGAGAATGTCTGCGACCTCCTCCGCGCTGTAGCCGTGCAAAAGGCGCAGGACGGCGACGGCCCGGAAGTCCGGCTTCAATTGCGACAGGGCGAATTGCACAAGCTGGGCCCGCTCATGGTCGCCGGCGACGTCGCGCGGATCGGGGATACGCTCCATGACGTCGCGATCCTCGTCGGGCGCGGGGGACAGAAACCGGGCGATACGGCGTTTCCTCCGCCGCAGCGCATCGAGGGCGGTGTTGATGGCGATTCTCGTGATGAAGGTCTTCAAGCTCGATGTTCCTTTGAACGTGGCCAATCCGTCATAGACCTTTATGAACGTCGTTTGGCCGGCTTCCTCGGCCTCGTCGCCAGGCCCGAGCATGCCGATGATTGTTCTGGCGACAGCGCCTTCATAGCGTTGCACCAGGGCGGAGAATGCGGATCGATCGCCGCCAAGTATGGCGGCGATGATCTCGGAATCGGCGGCGTCGGGGCGCAATCTTGCCATGCGGGTCCAGCATTCGCGTCAAGGCAATGGGCGGGTCAGCGAGGCGCCGCATTGCTCGCTTCAGGCGGACCGAGAAGATAGACCATTTGATCCGCCGGCGCAGGCTTCCACCCAGGCCGACCGAACGTATAGCCCAAGAACTCCCGCACGCTGCGCGCTTTTCGGGCGTCGCGCGCCATCCGGCCCCACTCGAACAACCCGACCGCAATCGGATTGCGGGATTCCATCGGCTCCACCAAGCCGTAGCGGACCTTCACGTCGTCCCGCTCCGACTGATAGGTGCCGAACAGGACATCGAAGATCATCAGGACGCTGCCGTAATTCTTGTCGATGTATTCCGGGTTCGAAGCGTGGTGGACGCGGTGATTGGACGGTGTGTTCAAGACCCGCTCCAAAGGTCCGAGACGGGGCACAAGCTCGGTATGGATCCAGAGCTGGTAGAACAATCCCGCCGCAAGGGTTGCTGCGATCGCGAGGGGATGAAACCCGATCAACGCCGGCGCTGCGAACACAAACGCCGAGCCGGAGATCAGCGACGTCCACCCCAAGCGACCGGCCACTGACAGGTTCATGTACGGCGCCGAATGGTGGACAGCGTGGGTCGCCCAAAGCCAGCGGATCTCGTGCGCCCAGCGGTGGTGCCAATAATACACGAACTCCACCGTCAAAAAGCAGGCGAGCGCCATCAGCGGCGTATTCACCTCCAGGGTCGTGATCCGGTGGTCATAGGCCCAGAACAGGATACCGACGAAGAGCCCCGCAGTGGCCGCGTCCACGCCGCGTTTGATCAGCGTCACCCCGAACGACGTCGCCGTGTGATCCCAGGGATAGTCCGATTTGCCGCGCCTGATCAGGAGGAACGCTTCCAAGAGAACGACCACGCCCAGAAACAGGACGAAGCCGAACCGCGCCGAAGATGCGTCGAATTCCATCATCACCGTCGTCCCTTCGCCTAGCTCGATCCGTTTCTAAGTCTGTCCCGCATGCGTTCGCGCGCTTCATCTTGGATCGCCTCAAATTCCCTCATTTGGTCGTCCGTCAGGATTGCTGAAGCGTCGGAAAGCGTCGCTTTCTGGATGTCCTGCATCTCGCTGCGAAGCGACCGCATTTGCCGAAATGAGAGGCGCGGGCGCTCGCCTTCGCTGATTCCATAGGATTGAAACACCGCCAGACGCTTGTCCTGACTTTCTGCGAGGATGGGGGTGAGCGCGGCTTCTTGGTCTTCCGACAAGTTCAGCCGGGTGCGAAACTCCTCCATCCGGGCCTGCGCCTCGGCGCGTTGCGCTTCGCTAAGCTCCGGCGCCTGGGCGCTGGCTGGCGCCGACGTCA
>CAZQZC010000247.1:0-2868 GCA_964597685.1 uncultured Hyphomonadaceae bacterium
GATCGATCCTTTGTTGGTCGAGGTGATCCGCTCCTGGAGCTGACCCATGTCGGTGGCGAGCGTCGGCTGATAGCCCACGGCCGACGGGATACGGCCGAGAAGGGCCGACACTTCGGAGCCGGCCTGGGTGAAGCGGAAGATATTGTCGACGAAGAACAGGACGTCCTTGCCCTCTTCGTCGCGGAAGTATTCGGCTTGGGCGAGACCCGACAGAGCGACGCGCGCACGGGCGCCCGGCGGCTCGTTCATCTGACCGTAGACCAGCGTCGCGCGGCTTTCACCGTCGAGATTGATCACCTTGGCTTCCTGCATCTCGTGATACAGGTCATTGCCTTCGCGGGTCCGCTCGCCGACGCCGGCGAACACCGAATAACCGCCGAACAGTTTGGCGATGTTGTTGATCAACTCCTGGATCAAGACGGTCTTGCCGACGCCCGCGCCGCCGAAGAGGCCGATCTTGCCGCCCTTCGTGTAGGGGCAGAGCAGGTCGATGACCTTGATCCCGGTGACCAGAACCTCGGCCTCCGTCGATTGGTCGACGAATTCAGGGGCCGGGGCGTGGATCGGCTTGCGGAACGCGCTGTCGACCGGGCCGCGCTCGTCAATCGGTTCGCCGACCACGTTCATGATCCGGCCGAGCGTCGCAGGGCCGACCGGAACGGTGATCGGCTCGCCCGTGTCGATCACTTCGTGACCGCGCACGAGGCCTTCGGTGGAATCCATGGCGATGGTGCGCACCGTGTTCTCGCCCAAATGCTGGGCGACCTCGAGCACGAGACGGGAGCCGTTGTTCTCGGTCTCCAGGGCGTTGAGGATATCCGGCAGCGCGCCGTCGAACTCCCCGTCGACGACGGCGCCGATCACCTGCGAGATTGAGCCTTTGACATTGGCGGCGGTGGGCATGCGTTTCGCCTCCTTGGGAGCGGTCTTTTTCGGTTGTGATTTTGCGGCTGGGGCCGGGGTCGCCGTCTCAGCGGCGATTGGGGCCGTTTTAGGCGCCGATGCGGCGCGTTTCGGCGCCGGCGCGCCGCTTGACTTCAACTTCTCTTCGGCCTTCTGCGGCTTGCAGGCCCCGCAAGGTGCGATGTCTTTTTGCGGAAGACCAGAGGCGAGCTTGTCGGCCTCGGCGAAGCTCGTGAAGGGGCCGTGCCATTCATCGTCGGAGGTGTTCGTGGACGATCCGCCGACACCTTGACCGTCATTGCAGTACCGGCACGTGCCAAGATGAATGCGCGCGCGCTTGGCGATCTTGTTTTCGTAGACCCAGAACTTCATCGCATCCCCCCCTTAGAGCGCCTCTGCGCCGGAGATGATCTCGATCAGCTCCTTGGTGATCTGCGCTTGCCGGGCGCGGTTATACTGCAGCGACAGAGAATTGATCATGTCGCCGGCGTTGCGCGTGGCGTTGTCCATCGCCGACATGCGCGAGGCCTGCTCGCCGGCCGCGCTTTCCAGCATGGCGGAGAAGATCTGGGTGTTGACGTAACGCGGCAGCAGCGTCTCCAGGATCTCTTCTTCCGACGGCTCATAAACATAAATCGCGCCGCCCAGATCCACTGTCGCCGTTTCAGCCGGCGCTTCTGCAGGAATGAGGCGCTGGGCGGTCGGGATTTGGGTCAGCACGTTCTTGAACTGAGAATAGACCAGCGTGCACACGTCAAACTCGCCAGCGTCGAACCGCGCCGTCAAGTCCGCGCCCAGGCCGATCGCAACCTCGGTCTGCGCGTCCGTGTCCTTGGCGGCCGACGTGTCGATGTGGCCGACGAACAGCGAGCCGAAATCCCGCTTCAATTGTTCGCGCCCCTTCTTGCCGACCGTGAGGATCTTCACCTCTTTGCCGTCGCCCTGCAGCTCGGCGATACGCGCCCGCGTCAGTTTGGCGATCGCGGTGTTGAATCCGCCGCAGAGGCCGCGCTCGGCGGTCATCACCACAAGCAGATGCACTTTGTCCGCGCCCGAACCCGCCAACAGACGAGGACCGCCGCCGGAGCCCATGGATTGGGTGAGGTTCGCCACGACGCTCGCCATGCGCACCGCATAGGGGCGCGACGCCACGGCCGCATCCTGTGCGCGCTTCAGCTTCGCGGCGGCGACCAATTGCATCGCCTTCGTGATCTTCTGCGTCGACTTGACGCTGTCGATCCGGTTCTTGAGGTCCTTAAGACTGGGCATCGTTCCGCCGCCGTCTCCGGTCTGCTTAAGCGAACTTCGAGGAAAACTCGTCCAGCGCGGACTTGATGCCCGTCTCGACGTCTTCCGACAGCGCTTTCTCGTTTCGGATCTTCGTCAGCAGGTCCTGCTTGGACGACCGCAGCCAGACGAGCAGCTCCTGCTCGAAGCGCGTCACCTCTTCGGTCGCGACATTGTCGAGATAGCCGCGCGTGCCGGCGTAAATGACCACGACCTGCTCCTCCATCAGGAGCGGGGAGTATTGCGGCTGCTTCAGCAGCTCCGTCAGGCGCGCGCCGCGATTGAGCAGTTTCTGCGTCGCCGCATCGAGGTCGGAGCCGAACTTCGCAAACGCGGCCATCTCGCGGTACTGGGCGAGTTCGCCCTTCATGGAGCCGGCGACCTTTTTCATCGCCTTCGTCTGAGCCGCGGAGCCAACGCGCGACACCGAAAGACCGACATTCACCGCAGGACGGATGCCCTGGTAAAACAAATTGGTCTCCAGGAAGATCTGGCCGTCCGTGATCGAGATGACGTTGGTCGGAATATAGGCCGACACGTCGTTGGCCTGGGTCTCAATAATCGGCAAAGCCGTCAGGGAGCCGGAGCCATTGTCCTCGTTCAGCTTCGCAGCGCGCTCCAGCAGGCGGGAGTGGAGGTAGAACACGTCGCCCGGATAAGCTTCGCGACCCGGCGGAC
>CAZQZC010000248.1:0-2851 GCA_964597685.1 uncultured Hyphomonadaceae bacterium
CGGACTGCGGCGGGTTCAGGATCGGCGTCGACATCAGCGAGCCGTAGACGCCGCCATTCGTGATGGTGAACGTGCCGCCTTGCAGGTCGGCCATGGCGAGGTCGCCGTCGCGCGCCTTGCGGCCGAGGTCTCCGATGGACTTCTCGACCCCCGCCAAAGACAGCTCGTCGCAATCGCGCACGACCGGAACGACAAGCCCCTTGTCGGTGCCGACTGCGATGCCGAGGTCGTAATAATTCTTATAGATCAGGTCCGTGCCGTCGATTTCAGCGTTGACCGCCGGGATCTCCTTCAGGGCGGCCACGCACGCCTTCACGAAGAAGCCCATGAAGCCCAGCTTCACCCCGTGCTTCTTCTCAAACGTCTCTTTGTAGCGTTTGCGAAGGTCCATCACGGCCGTCATGTCCACGTCGTTGAACGTGGTCAGCATGGCTGCGGTGTCTTGGGCCTCTTTCAAGCGGCGGGCGATGGTTTGGCGCAGGCGCGTCATGCGCACGCGTTCTTCCCGCGGGCCGGTCTCACGCGGGGGCCGGGCCTCCTGCGCCGGCTTCGCCTTCGCGCCGCCCTCGGCGATGTGTTTCAGCGCGTCGCCCTTCGTCGCGCGGCCATCGCGGCCGGTGCCCGGGATCGCGGCGGGGTCGACATTGTTCTCAGCGGCGACGCGGCGCACCGACGGCGCCACGGGGCGCTCGCCGGTCGCGGCCGGCGCGCTTTGTTGCGGCGCAGCCGCCGCGGCGGCCGGTTGCGCAGACGCCGCCGCGCCCGCTGTGACGCGACCGATGACGGCGCCCGGCGCGACAGTGTCGCCCTCGGCGACCAGCCATTCCGCCATCACCCCGTCGGCGGGCGCTGGAACCTCGAGCGCCACCTTGTCCGTCTCGATCTCAGCGATGGTCTCATCCTGGGAAACCGCCTCGCCCGGCTGTTTCAGGAACGCGCCCAGCGTGCCCTCCGAGACGCTCTCGCCCATTGTGGGCACGACCACGTCGACGGAAGCGCCGCCCGACGCTGAGGCTGCGGCGGGCGCAGACTGAGCCGGCGCGGCCTCGCCGTTCGCGGACCCATTGCCTGCAGCCGCCCCGTTTCCGGCCCCGACACGGCCCAGAAGCGCGCCGATCTCCACCGTGTCGCCGACATTGGCTAGGATTTCGGACAGAACTCCGTCTTCGGGCGCCGAGACCTCCACGGAGACCTTGTCCGTTTCAAGCTCGACCAGCACCTCGTCGCGCGCGACCGCCTCGCCCGCCTGTTTCAGCCATTGGCCGACGGTGGCCTCGGTCACGCTCTCGCCGAGCTGGGGCACCGTGATATCCGTCATGTCGTTCCGTCCTGTCTGGTTCGCGTCGCGGCCGGTTCTAGGCCGTGACGATCGTATCTTTCACTGGCGCGTCGCCGAGGGCGGCGCTTACGAATTCGTCGCGTTCTTCATTATGCTTGGACAGCAGTCCCGTCGCCGTCGCCGCGCTGGGATCGCGGCCGGCGTATTTCGGCCGGGTGCGGTCGCAACCGGCCTGGCCGGCGCACCATTCGATCTCGTCGCGGATAAAGGCCCAGCCGCCCATATTGCGCGGCTCCTCCTGGCACCAGACCAGCTCGGCCTGGGGGAAGCGCTTCAGCTCTTGGATGATGGATTTGCGCGGCACAGGATAGAATTGCTCGACGCGGAGCAGGTACACATCGTCCATGCCGCGCGCCTCGCGCGCTTCGAACAAATCGTAATAGACCTTGCCCGAACACAGAACGACGCGGCGCATCTTGTCGTCCGACGTGAGTTTCACCTTGCCTTGGCGGCCGGGCGTTTCCGCGTCGTCCCAAAGAATGCGGTGGAAGGTCTCGTCCGGTCCCAGATCGCGGAGCGTGGAGACGGCGAGCTTGTGACGCAAGAGCGATTTCGGCGTCATGATGATGAGGGGCTTGCGGAAATCGCGATGGATCTGACGACGCAGAGCATGGAAGTAATTCGCCGGCGTCGTGAGGTTCACCACCTGCATATTGTCTTCCGCGCACATTTGCAGGAAACGCTCCAGCCGCGCTGAAGAATGCTCCGGCCCCTGGCCTTCATAGCCATGGGGCAGCAGGCAAACGAGGCCCGACATGCGCAGCCATTTGCGTTCGGCGCTTGAGATGAATTGGTCGAAGAAGACCTGCGCGCCGTTGGCGAAGTCGCCGAATTGCGCCTCCCAGATGGTCAGCGTGTTCGGGTCGGCCAGCGAATACCCATACTCGAAGCCCAGAACCGCCTCTTCCGACAACAGGCTGTCGATCACCTCGTAGGGAGCCTGGGCTGCGCTGATATTGTTGAGCGGCGTGTAGCGCTCTTCGGTCGTCTGATCGACGAGGTGGCTGTGGCGGTGGACGAAGGTGCCGCGCCCGGAATCCTGGCCCGACAGGCGGATTGGGAAGCCCTCGTCGAGCAAGGTGGCGAACGCGAGATGCTCGGCCGCGCCCCAATCGACCCCTTCGCCGGTCTCATAGGCTTCGCGTCGCTTCGCGATGCCGCGGCCGACGGTCTTGTGCACGTCCACCGTGTCGGGGATCGTTGTGATCTTGGCGCCGATGTCGCGCAGACGTTCGGCCGGGACGCCGGTGACGCCGCGGCGTTCATCGTCCTCGGGCAGGCCGAGGCCCGACCAGACGCCGTCCAGCCATTCGGCTTTCTGAACATCGAGGCCTTTGCCCTCCTCGAATTTGCGGTCGAGGAAGTCTTCGAATTCTCTGACCTGACGCTCCACGTCCGCAACGGACACAAGGCCCTCGTCGGCGAGGCGCTGGGTGTAGATTTCCCGCGCGGATTTCTGGCCCTTGATCTGCCGATACATGATCGGCTGGGTCATCGTCGGGTCGTCGCCCT
>CAZQZC010000249.1:0-2824 GCA_964597685.1 uncultured Hyphomonadaceae bacterium
ACCATCACCTGAGGCCCGCCGGAAAGGGCTTCGAGACGCTCCACATCCCAGATCGAGCGGATCATCTTGGCGTTCGCCGCGATCATGCCATGGGTGTTGATCACCGCCTTCGGCTCGCCCGTAGAGCCCGAGGTGAGCATGAACTTCGCCACCGTGTCGGCGGTCAGTCGATCGTAGGCGAGGTCGACGGCGGAGGAGACGTTGGACCGGGCGAGATCCTCGAAGGCCGCCGCATCGACGCCCTCGGGCGCGTTACGAACGTAAACGACTTTCCGCCCTGCAAGCGTCAGCGCGTCGAGCCCGCGCTGGTATTGTGCGCCGTCCTCCACGGCGTAGATCGCAGGTTCGGTCAGCGCGTCGATGTATTTCAGCCGGGAGAAGTCCTGGCTGAGCGTCGCATAAGCCGGCGTGATCGGCACCACAGAAGCGCCCGTCCACATCGCGGCATACATGATAAGCGCATTCTCGATCGAATTGCGCGACAGGATCGCCACCGGCGCATCCGGCCCCGCGCCCAGGTCCAGGAAGCCTTGGGCGAGCCGGCGAATGCGCGCCAAGGCGTCGCCGTAGCTCAACGTGATCCACCCGGGCGCATCCGGGTTGGCCGGGTCGCGCTGGGCGAGCCAGACGCGGTCCGGCGCGGCCCCGCCCCAATAGGCGATCGGAGCCAGCATGTGCGGCGGGTGGGGCCTCAGAGGATGGCCGTTGCGCAGCAGGATCGAACCGTCCGCGCGGCGCTCGACCGCCAGATTTTGCGGCAGATAGGGGATCTCACGAAACGGAATGTCGGCGCTCATGACCGTAGGCTTATGCAAGCCCGGCGAGACCGGCAAGCGCAACGCCGGTCAACGCCGCGTCAGCTCGGTCTGGCTTGGCAGACGACGCCTTCCAGCGCGAACGCCTCGCCCGTATCGCGCGCAACGGCGAAGCAGATCCCTTCATCCACGAACAGATCGAACACGCGAGGAACCACAGGGCTCGCCGTCTCAAACGGCCCAAGCGCAGGCGGGAGGACGGAGACCGTCGACTCCGTCGTTGGATCGCCGGCGCCCAGTTCGACTCGCGCGACACCCATGACATCGGCGAGCCCAGCCTTCAGCGCGTTTAGAGTATCACGGTCGCCGGAGGCGAGGACGGCCGGGACGCGGCGGTCGTTCATCTGGCAAGCCGCAATGGCCATGACGGCGCATAGGAAGGACAGGAGAGCGTTCGGAGGCGCCATGTGCTCCAGTCTACCACGGCATCCGCAAATCGCGGTTTGTCGAAAGGATGTCCTCCGCCGGTTCTGCAGTTTCGGCCAATTTGGCGGCCGGCCCCGCCGAACGGGCGGCCACTTGCGCTGGCGCCGCCGGCCTCGGCGGCGCAGGACACGTACCGTCGGCGCGATACTGCAGCGCGGCGGCCAGCAACGCCTCGTCCGGGTCGCCGAGTTCGGTGTCGAGATCGTCGTCGACCACGCAGCCAGGCGTGCGCACCCCGAAGGCGGCCGGCGAATTGCCGGGGATGAAACCGTCGGCGTAGTCGCCGAAGCCCTTGTCGTTCACGCCCTGGAACTGGATCGTGTAATAGGTCTCTCCGCAATTGTCGGTCGGATAGAACCCGAAGGGTTTTCCACACGTCGTGTCCCCGATGAGGACCACCTCCACATCGACGCCGCGCAAACCGTTGATCACGGCTTCGCTTGCGCTGCAGGTGCGCTCCGTCGTGAGAATGAAAACCCGCGGCAGGTCGAGCGTGTCGAGCGAGGCGCCATTGCCCAGGGAAAAACCAAGCCCGGAATCGTAGAACGGGATGGGCTCGTTGCGCTCCCCGGTCACGGGATTGAAGGCGCCCGCATCGGCGTTGAACCGCAGGAATTCAAAGTCTCGACGATCCGTCCGCGCCGGGCCGGCGACCATGTAGCCCAGCTGCGACGCCACGGCCAGGAGGCCGCCCCCATTATAGCGCAAATCGAGCACGAGATCGCTCACCCCGGCCGCCTCGAGGTCGCTGATGGCGTCGGCAATCTCCTCTTCGGAAGAAAACGGGCTAAACGTGTTGAACAGGATGTATCCAACGGGGCCGTCAGCCGTATTTATGATGCGCGTCCGGTTCACCGGCTTCGGCGCGACATCTGCAGATGTCACCGTGACACGCCGCGTCGCCGCGTCGCCTGGGTCTTGAACGCGGAAGGCGTGGGTCTCGCCAGCGCTTCCAGGGAATAAGCCGGCATTGAGCACCGCGATGTCGGCGTCGGACGTGGCATTGACGAGATCAACCCCGTCCACCTCAACGATCCGCGCGCCGCGTACGAAGTTCGCCCGTCCCGCCGGCGCGGCTGCGGCCGGCGATCCGGGCTCCGTATAGAGGATTCGATAATCTCGGGGCGGCGACGTCGAGAAGACGACTAGCCGCGCCCCGTAGCTCGCGCTGGGCGTCGAATTACGCTGGGCGAGAAAGTCCGCGGTTGGTTGGCTGAAGTGAAAGTCGTCTTTTTCCTTTCCGGACTCCGTCAATTCGGTGGTGCGAAGCTCGGCGAAATAGGCGAGCCGGTCATCGAAATTCGCCGGATCCTGGTCAACGACCTCGTCGTTCCAGAGATAAGTCTCATGCGTCCAGGAACGCAGCCAGAATTTCTCGAGAAGCGATGACCCAGGATCGTCGGGGAACCGATTGCCTTCGATATCAACCCCCGTACGCGGGCGCTCGCATTGGTGTTCGAACATGCTCGCAGGCTCGAACACGCCGGCGGCGAAGGCCGCTCCGCTTGGCGGAGGCGGAGGCGGCGGCGGCGGCGGCGGTGGCGGCGGAGGCGGAGGCGCAGCGGGCGCTGAAGCGGTCTGCA
>CAZQZC010000250.1:0-2812 GCA_964597685.1 uncultured Hyphomonadaceae bacterium
CATTGTCCGTCCCGCCGTTCAGAACGTCGTCGCCAGACCCGCCGTCGAGAATGTCCTCGTCGGCGCCCCCGATTAGCATATCGGCGTCTTGGCCGCCGTTGAGCGTGTCGTCGCCCGAACCGCCTAGGAGGAAATCCAAGCCCGCCCCGCCCAAGAGCGTGTCATTGTCGTTTCCGCCGGACAGAAAATCGGCGCCGTCTCCGCCATCGAGAACGTCGTCGCCGTCGCTCCCGCTTAGCGTATCGTCGCCGGCGTCGCCGAAGAGCATATCATCGCCGTCGTCGCCGACGAGATCGTCAACGCCGTCGCCGCCGGAAATCGTATCAGCCCCGCCGCGACCGCGCACGACGTCGTCGCCGTCGCCGGCTTCGACCGCGTCGTCGCCTTCGCCTGCGTCGATGAAATCATTGCCGGCGCCGCCGTCGATGAAGTCGTTACCGCCCTGGCCGATTAGGGTGTCGTCTCCCTCGAGACCAAAGATCTCGTCATCGTCCGCGCCGCCGACGATCCCATCGTCAGCCTCCGAGCCGATGAAACCGTCGACGACCAGAAGCAGCGCGCCGGGGTCGGTTTCTCGCAGCGAGAATTCGCCGTTTGCAATGGTGAGTGTGTGGTCTCCGGCGCCGTCGCCGTCGGAATCGAACACGACCAGGGTCTGTCCCTCGGATCGTTCGAACCGGATCTCCGCGCCGGCGCCCGAAAACGCCGCTTCGCCAACGAATACCGGGGCCGTCGCTTCACTGAAATTGAAGGAGGAGAGATCCAATAGGTCGATCGCCTCGAAATCGGTAATGACGTCGCCGTCGAGTTCGGCTCCGATGAAGAAGAAGAACGCGTCCGCACCTGATCCGCCCATCAGCGTGTCGCCGCCCTCGCCCGCGCCCAGGACGTCGTCGCCCGACCCGCCGGTGAGCGTGTCGGCGCCAACATTGGAGAACAGCTCCACGTCGACCGTCGCCGCTGACGCGTCGATGATCGTGTCGAAGGGGTTTTCCGGCAGGGTGTCGAACGGGCTTGTCAGCGAGACGATGATCCGTTCGATGCTGGCGAGCGTCGTCGTCGTGCCCTGCGTTGCGAACGCGACCGACGTGTCAGTCACGGAGATCGATTCCGAGCCGTCGACAAAGGTCCCGATCAAGACGAGCGTGTCGATCCCCTCGCCGCCGTCGAGCACGTTGAAGCCATCGGAGTACTCATTCAGGAAATCGTCGCCTAGACCGCCGAAGATGGTGTCGGAGCCGAACCCGCCGTCCAGCAATATATCGCCGAAGTCTGAGCCAAAGATGGTGTCGTCGCCCCCGCCGGCGACGATAAAGGCGGTCGCGGCCTCCGCTGAGGCGTCGAACGTCTCTGACAGCTGCCCGCCATTGAGCACTACGGCGGTCAAGGCGTCTTCGACGTCAAGAACGTCAATCCGCTCAACACCCTGACCGGCCACGAGCAACGCGCCGTCCAGGGTGAGGGTAAAGCCCGCCAGCGGATCGTTCTCGCGGTCGGTGCTTGTGAACAGCACGATTCCCGGATTGACGAATTGCAGGACGTCGAAACCCTCGCCGCCGTCGATCGTGTCCGCGCCGTCGCCGCTGTCATAGCGGAATAAATCGTCCCCCGCGCCGCCGTTCAGCGTATTCACGCCTCCGCCGCCATTGAGGAAGTCAGCGCCGTCGCCGCCGTCAAGGAAGTCGTTGTCGGCGAGCCCGAATAGGTCGTCGTTGCCATCGCCTCCGAACAGGCTGTCGTCGCCGTCGCGACCGCGCAGCGTATTGTCGCCCGACCCGCCGGTCAGCGTGTCGTTCCCTTGCGCGCCGGTGAGGGTGACATCAGTGGTCGTGGTCGACGCATCATAGGTGATGTCGCCTTGCACCGCCGAAAGGGCGGAGATGTCGAATTGTTCGACATCGACATAGGTCGTTACGAACCCTTCGGTGACGAAGTCGATTTGCGTGTCGGTGATGATCGCCAAAATCGTGGCGGCGTCCGAAACGGTGAGGATGAAGGCTTGGTCAAAGCCCTCGCCGCCGTCGATCGAATTGTTCCCTTCGGAAAACTCGGCGATCCGGTCGTCGCCCGCTCCGGCGATGATCGTGTCGGACCCCAGACCGCCGTTCAGGATGCCGTCGTCAAAGTCCGTGCCGATCAGAGTCTGCCCCTCTTGCGAGGAGTAAATCGAGACGCCGACGGTTTCGTTCGACCCGTCGAGCACTTCGCCCTCGACGTTCGGCGCGATGAAAACGACCTGGGCGAGGGCGCCGGCGACCGTCAATTCGAGCCGCTCAACGTTGAAAATGTCGATGAAGCTTGCCGCGTCGCCGAATGTGTCGAGCGTCGCGCCCGCGCCCTGGAGGTCTGCGAAGTCATTGAACCGGAAGCCCGAAAATCCACCGATCCCGGGCGTGAACTCTGCGATTTCGACCTGCAGCGTGTCGAAGCCCTCGCCGCCGTCGACGAAGTCGGACGCGTTCTCTCCGATCAGGATCAGATCGTCGCCGGCTTCCCCGAAGATTGAGTTCGCGCCCGATCCGCCAGACAGGGTGTCGTCGCCGGTCCCGCCGTTCAGAACGTCGTCGCCGCCCAAACCGGTCAGCGTGTCGTTGCCGTTCCCGCCGCTCAGCGCATTGGCCCCGTCGTCGCCGATTAACGTGTCGTTTCCGGCTGCGCCGACAACGTTCTCCACCTCGGATACCGTGACCGTTCCGAAACCCGTGTCCTGGGCGCTGGCGATGCGGAGATCGACGGTGAGATCGTCCGTGATGACGATACCAAGAGGCTGTTCATAGGTGAGCGTGTCGACGCCCGCTCCGCCGACAATGAT
>CAZQZC010000251.1:0-2754 GCA_964597685.1 uncultured Hyphomonadaceae bacterium
GCGATGGCCACGCGCTGCTGCTCGCCGCCCGAGAGCTGGCCGGGCTGATGGTGGCCGCGATCTGCGAG
Source organism: uncultured Hyphomonadaceae bacterium (assembly GCA_964597685.1). Lineage (GTDB taxonomy): Bacteria > Pseudomonadota > Alphaproteobacteria > Caulobacterales > Hyphomonadaceae > JBCBTJ01. Next base: position 69 of record CAZQZC010000251.1, read on the forward strand.
GCCCATCTCGTCCAGAAGATCGCGCGCTTTTTCCCGCGCGCGACGACGCGAGACGCCCGCAATCATCAGCGGCATGGCGATATTGTCCTCGGCCGAAAACTCAGGAAGCAGATGGTGGAATTGATAAACGAAGCCGAGCTTTGACCGACGCAGAGCTGTGCGGCCCTTGTCTGAGACTTTCAGACTGTCCCCACCCTGAAGCAGCACGTCGCCTGAATCAGGTTTCTCGAGAAGCCCCGCAATATGCAGCAGAGTTGACTTGCCGGAGCCTGACGGCCCGACAAGCCCGACGAGCTCACCGGCGTTCAAGGACAGATCGACGCCGGTCAGCACGTGTAATTCGCCGGCGCCGGACTGATAGGTCCGCACCACGCCGCGCAGCTCCAGAACAGGCGCGCTCATTCGAACCTCAAGGCTTCAACCGGGTCCATCCGGGCGGCCCGCCAAGCCGGCCAAAGCGTCACCAATACGGACATGCCGATCGCCCACAAGGTCGTGAACACCGCCTCCCGCCAGTCTAGGATCGCCGGCAGGCCTTCCAGGCCATAGACCTCGGGATTGAACACTTGCCGACCCGTAACGCTGTTGAGGAACCATTCGACGCTGTCGATGTTCAAGACCATGGCCGTCCCGATCGCGAGACCCGTTAGCGCGCCCGCCGTTCCGAGCGACGCGCCGATCATCAGGAAAACGCGCATGACGGAGGTCCGCCCCGCCCCGATCGTGCGAAGGATGGCCACATCGCGCGTCTTGTTCTTCACCAGCATGACGACACCGGTGATGATGTTCAGCGCGGTAATGGTGATCAGGATCAGAAGCAGGATCCGCATCACGCTCGCTTCCACCTGCAGCGCGTTCAGATAGCCGGCTTTGCTGGCCTTCCAATCGTTGAGAAACAAGCGCTCGCCCGCGGCGGCGTTCAGCTTGTCGCGGAACTCAATCCCGGTCTCGAACGGGTCGTCGAGGCGCAGATCCAGCGCTTCGTACGTGTCTCGGCTGTTGAAGAAGAGCTGGGCTTGGTTCAGCGGCATGAAGGCGTAGACGCGGTCGAGTTCGACGCTTCCGGTCTTGAAGACGCCGCCAACGACGTAGTCCTTCTTCCGCGGTGTCGATCCGAAAACGGTCTGCGCGCCTTCGATGCCGAGCAGAGTGACGGTCGTCCCCCTGAAGGCGCCGATCTGCCGGGCGAGGCCCTCGCCCAACAGAATGACATTTCCGCCGTTCCGGCCTTCGCCGTAGCCGCTGGAGAGCGCGGCGTCGACGCCGTCGCCCAGGAATGGATAGATCGATAAATCCTCCGGTCGCACGCCGCGAATGATGCCGCCCGTCGCACTGCTGCGATGGTTGATCAGAGCCTGGCCCTCTAAAATCGGCGAGGCGCTCTTCACGCCGTCAACGGCCCTAAGGCGGTCCAGCAAGATGTCCGCGTCCGACTGCGCCCGGTTCTCGACAAGGACAAACATATGTCCTTGCCCGCCGAGAAGCTTGTCGAGCAATGTGGCGCGAAAGCCGCTCATAAGGGACATGGTCACGATCAGCGCCGTTACCGCAAGCGCGATGCCGACAAACGAGATGACGGAGATCATCGACGCGCCGCCATGCTCTCGCCGCGCACGCAGATATCGCCAAGCGAGGGCCCGCTCGAACGCGCCGAAGGGCGGAGATTTCGCCGTCGCCTCGCTCACGCGCCGCCCTTGATCAGCCTGAGGGCCTCGGCGGCGGGTAATTCCTGGCGCTCGCCGGTTGCGCGGCGCTTCACCTCGACGACGCCCTTCTCAACACCTTTCGGACCGATAATCACTTGCCACGGCAGACCGATCAGATCCATGCGAGCGAATTTCGCGCCGGCGCGATCCTCCGTCTCGTCATAAAGGACCTCCAAACCCGCGCCTTCCAAGAGCGCCACAGCCTCGTCGCACGCCGCAGCGACGGCCGCGTCGCCCGGCCGCATCGAGATAAGGCCGACGTCAAACGGCGCGACCGGGTCCGGCCAGATGATCCCGTCGTGATCGTGGCTCGCCTCAATAATCGCGCCGACGAGGCGGGAAACACCGATGCCATAGGACCCGCCGTGGATGATCGCATTGCCGCCGTCCGGCGTCTGCACCGCGGCGTTCATCGGCGCGGAATACTTCGTCCCAAAATAGAAGATATGGCCGACCTCGATGCCGCGCGCGGAAACCCGCCGCGCCTCCGGCACTTCGGCGAAGGCCGCTTCGTCGTGCTTCTCTTCTGTCGCAGCGTAGAATTGGGTTCGCTTCTCCATCTCGGCGGAGAGATCGGCGTCGAAATCGAGATCGAGACCGGGCGCCGGCAAATCGAGCAACGCCCTGTCGCAGAACACCGCGCTCTCGCCCGTGTCAGCGAGGATGATGAACTCGTGGCTGAGGTCGCCGCCGATCGGGCCCGTATCAGCCTGCATGGGGATCGCGTCGAGCCCCATCCGGTCGAAAGCGTTGAGATAAGCGCAGAACATCTTCCGATAGGAAACGCGCGCGGCCTCCTCGTCGAGATCGAACGAATAGGCGTCCTTCATCAGGAATTCGCGCCCCCGCATGACGCCGAAGCGCGGCCGGATCTCGTCGCGAAACTTCCACTGGATGTGGTAGAGATTAAGCGGCAATTGCCGATAGGACTTCACGAAGGTCCGGAAAACGTCCGTGATCATGTCCTCGTTTGTCGGCCC
>CAZQZC010000252.1:0-2725 GCA_964597685.1 uncultured Hyphomonadaceae bacterium
TATCCGGTTCGATTCCAATGCGGCGGTCCTGGTGAACAATAATGGCGAGCCGATCGGCACGCGGATATTCGGCCCGGTTCCCCGCGAATTGCGCGCTAAGAACCACATGAAAATCATCTCTTTGGCGCCGGAGGTGCTGTAGACATGGCTGCGAAGGTGAAAAAAGGCGACCGCGTCATCGTGCTCGCCGGTCGGGACAAAGGGAAAACCGGTCAGGTTCTCCGGGTCATTCCGGCCGACGAGCGGGTGGTTGTTCAGGGCGTGAACGTGGTGAAGCGTCACCAGCGCCCGTCGCAGACCGATCCAGAGGGCGGCATAAAGACGTTCGAAGCGCCGGTGCATATCTCAAATGTGGCGCACATCGACCCGCGCGACGGCAAGCCGACGCGGGTTGGGTTCAAGACGGACGAACAGGGGCGCAAGTTCCGTTACGCCAAACGTTCGGGCGAGGCGATCAATGGCTAAGCAAGACGCATACGAACCGCGACTGAAGGCGAAATATCGCGATCAGGTCCGCTCCAAGCTGAAGGATCAGTTCCAGTACGGGAACGACATGCAGATTCCCAAACTGGACAAGGTCGTGATCAATATGGGCGTCGGCGAAGCGGTCGCCGATTCCAAGAAGATCAAGCAGGCTTTGGCCGAGCTTGAACGGATCGCCGGCCAGAAGCCGATCGCCACGAAGGCGCGCAAGTCGATCGCCGGATTCAAGCTCCGCGAAGGCATGTCCATCGGCGCGAAGGTCACGCTGCGTCGGGACCGGATGTTTGAGTTCTTGGATCGTTTGACGACGATCGCCCTGCCCAGGGTGAAAGATTTCCGAGGCCTCAACGGCAAGAGCTTCGACGGTCGCGGCAATTACGCGATGGGGGTGAAGGAGCACATCGTGTTCCCTGAAATCAATTACGACCAGGTCGAGACCATCCGCGGCATGGACATCATCGTTTGCACCACGGCGAACACGAACGAGGAAGCCAAGGCGTTGCTCGCCGAGTGCGGCTTCCCCTTCCGGAATTAGGCGCAAGGACGCGAGACATGGCGAAGAAAAGCGCGATCGAGAAGAACAAACGGCGTCAGCGCCTGGTTGAGCGGTACGCCGCAAAACGCGAGGCGCTGAAGGCGATCGCCATGGACGAGGATCGTCCTTTGGAAGAACGCTTCAAGGCGCGCCTCAAACTGGCTGAATTGCCGCGGAACTCGTCGGCGAACCGCGTGCGAAACCGGTGCGAGGTCACGGGTCGTCCGCGCGGCTATTATCGCAAGATGAAAATGTCTCGGATCGCCCTGCGCGAACTCGGGTCGCTCGGCAAGGTGCCGGGCTTGGTCAAGTCAAGCTGGTAAAGGAGGGCGATTTTCGATGAACATTTCCGATCCCCTCGGCGATATGCTGACCCGCATTCGCAACGCGCAAATGCGAAATCACTCGAAGGTGGTGACGCCAGCTTCGAAGCTTCGCGTTCGCGTGCTGGACGTGCTTCAAGCCGAAGGATTCATTCGCGGCTATGCGGAAGTGGAGCGCGACGGCAGGCGCGAGCTCGAGATCGAGCTGAAGTACTATGACGGGTCGCCTGTGATCTCCGAAATTCGGCGGATCTCCAAGCCGGGCCGACGCGTCTATTCTTCCGTCAACGATATCCCGCTGGTGCGCAACGGCCTCGGCATCTCCATCCTGTCCACGTCAAAGGGCGTCATGTCCGACGCCGTGGCGCGCGAGGAGAATGTCGGCGGCGAAGTGTTGTGCCGGGTCTTCTAAGGGCGAGGCGAGAATCATGTCCCGTATTGGAAAACTTCCGATCACAGTCCCAAGCGCCGCGAACGTGTCCGTGAGCGGTCAGGCGATTGAGGCGAAAGGGCCGAAGGGCGTCTTGTCGATTGTCCTGTCCGACCTGGTGACGCCGAAGCTTGAAGGCGCTGAATTGTCCATCATGCCGCGCGCCGACCTGGTCGCCGCCGCTGAGGAGCGCATTAAGGCCAACGAAGCAAAAGGGCGGAAGAAGATCACCTTCGCCGAGGCGCTTGACGGATCGGCCCGGATGCAATGGGGCACCGCACGCGCCCGCGTTGCGAATCTGATCCAGGGCGTCGCCGAGGGTTACTCAAAGACGCTTGAACTGGTCGGCGTCGGCTATCGCGCTCAGATGCAAGGCAAGGATTTGAAGCTCTCGCTCGGCCTGAGCCACGACGTTGTTTACAAGGCGCCGGAAGGTGTCGAACTGGCGGCCCCAAAGCCGACGGAGGTCGTCATTTCGGGCGCTGACAAACAGGCTGTTGGCCAAGCCGCCGCTGAAATCCGGAAATTCCGCCCGCCTGAGCCCTACAAAGGCAAAGGCATCCGGTATCAAGGCCAGTATGTGCACCGCAAGGAAGGCAAGAAGAAGTAGGTCCGATGAAGAGCCCTCGCGAAAAACACCTTCGTCGCGCCCAGCGCGTGCGCACACGCCTGAAGCAGCTTGCAGACTGCCGCCCGCGCCTCTCAGTCGCGCGCTCGCACAAGAACATATCGGCGCAGATCATCGACGACGCGCGTGGGGTCACGCTCGCGTCGGCGTCGACCCTGGAGCAGGACTTCCGCAAGGATAATCCCAAGGGCGGCGATACGAGCGCGGCGGCGAAGGTTGGCGCGCTTTTGGCTGCGCGGGCGAAGGACGCCGGCGTCGAGACCGTGGTGTTCGATCGCGGCGGGTTTCATTTTCACGGCCGGGTGAAAGCCCTGGCGGACGCCGCC
>CAZQZC010000253.1:0-2710 GCA_964597685.1 uncultured Hyphomonadaceae bacterium
GCTCCATCGCCGCGTTTTCCGCAGGCATGCCGAACGCGTCCCAACCCATCGGGTGAAGCACGTTGTAGCCTTTGGCCGTCTTGTGGCGGGCGACGACGTCTCCCATGGCGTAGTTGCGCACATGCCCCATGTGCAGGCGGCCAGAGGGGTAGGGGAACATCTCTAGGACGAAGCATTTCGGCGCATCGCCGGCGTCGCCTGGGCTCTTGGCCCTGAACAGGTCCGCCTCCTCCCATGCGGCCTGCCATTTTGGTTCCGCAATCCGCGGATCATAGCGCGACGCCATCTCCGGCCCCCTCGCCAGTGTCAATTGATCAGCTGATCTCAGCCGCCTTCAAATTCCGCGCGCGCTCGAGGATTTTGTTTTCGAGCTGAAACTCGGTGTCTGGGTCTGCGTCCGCGTCGATCCAATTCTGCCCGTCATAGCGCTGCAGGCTGACCGACACGTTTACGCCGTCGGCGCGCAGCCGCGTGTCCAGGATATAGACCGTCGCTTTGATGCGCTCGGCCGGCGCGTCTTCGAACTCCCGCCAATCATACAGGATCACGCCGCCGAACGGATCGGCGCTGACCAGGGGCAGGATGCTCATCGTGTCGAGGGCTGCGCGCCAGAGATACGGATTGGCGCCCCCGACGACTTCCTCGACGACCACTTTTTCACCGCCGCCGCCGCACGCAGCAAGCGCCGCGAATGCGCCGACAACAGCAGATAATTTCTTTAGCGACATGAATACGACGTCCGTCACATCTTCTTGACACCATGCTGTATAACACGCGTTCTCAGCCTCGCCAGTGGCCAGATGCGCCTGGCGCTGCAACAGGAGCCGCCATGCGCGCCGCACTCGCGCCCTTTGCCGCCGCCATTCTGGCCGGCCCCGCCTGGTCGGACGACGCGGAGCGGCGAACGCAGATCGACGGCTCTGCCGACGCTTTGTTCGTTCTGTCGCCGGGCCGCGATGATGCGGGCGGGTTTGAGGCGCAGACGTTTGTCTACGAAATCGGCCTGTCGGGCGAGGTCACAACGGTGCTCGACAATGGCGCGGAGATCGGCGTTCGGGCGACAGCCCGGGTCCAGCGCGACCACCCTGCGCGGGCGGGGTTTTCCGGCAATCTCTCCGCCGACCCCGCGGCGTTGGGCCTCTTGCTGCCGCGCGGCGCCTTTTCGGGCCTGTCGGCGGCCGGCCCCTTGGAAGACACCGGCGCCCGGGGCGCCGTTGAGGCCGCCTACATCTACATCGACGGCGGCTATGGCGAAGCGTTGGCCGGGCGCGATCTGGGCGTCGCGGCGCGCTTCTTCGAGGGGCCCCGGGACGTCTTCACCCATGCGCGGGCGGTGAACCCGCTCCTGGATCCCGGGGGCGTGAACATCGTCCGTACGCAACATGACATCACAGGACCTTCGGCGAAGGTCAGCTACGCCACCCCGCGCATACTCGGCGTCCGGGCGGGGCTCAGCTTCACGCCGCTGGCCGAGGCGCCGGGCTTGGACCGCGACGCCGACCGATCCGGCCCCGGGGTCGAACCGCTTCAGATCCGCAACACGGTCGAAGTCGCGCTCGGCTTCTCCCGCCGCTTGCGAGGTCCGGGCGTCAGGCTTCGCTGGAGCGGCGCCTATTCCCGCGCCGATGTTCGGACCGAGCCTCCCGTCGCGCCCCGGCCCGACTTGTCGACATTTTCGACCGGGGCCGAAGCCGAATGGCGCAATCTCTCCTTGGGGGCGAGCTTTTTGACGTCCAATAATTCCGGCGGGCGTTACACCGCCTGGAGCGCCGGCGCCCGGGTCGAGGCGCTTGGCCTGGAATGGGCGGCGTCCTACGGTCGCGCGGACGACGACCTTGTGGGCGCGACGGGCGAATCGTGGAGCCTGGGCGTCAGAAAGCAATTTCTGGAACAAATTTCCGTGGCCGTCGGCGTTCAGGAAAGTGTCTTGGAACCCACTGAATCCTCTACAGTTTCAACATTAGGTCCTGTGATTGAAATATCACTTGGACTTTAAATCACACTTCTGTCCGATTCTTAATCTATGCGAAGGGCGCAACGCTTATTACGTGTGGTGAAACAGGGACATGCGCATGCTTCGGGCGACAGCGACAGCGATATTCTTGACGGCGACCGCGCTCCACGCGGGCGCACAGGAATTTTCTGCGCCGACGGACGTGGAATTGCTCGAGGACGCGCGCATCAACGCCGAGGAGGAGAGCCTCGACTGGCATCGTCGATTCCTGTTCAGCTCCCGCCCCGAAGACGAGCCCCTCTGGCAGGGCGTGCCGGAGCGCGACGTCGGCTTTAGCTGGGCCCAGGGCGAAAGGCTGCAGCTGAACGTCGATTTCATCACCCGCCCGGAAACGTCCCCCTTCGCCCAGGAAGAGATGTCGGCCGGCGCCACGCTTCAAATCACCCCCCGGTTCAGCATTGGCGGTGAAGTCACCGTCCGGACGGACAATACCGAATTGTCCGGCTTCGAGGATAAACAACAGCCTGAGACGGGCATCCGCCTGCAATCGGCCTTTAAGTTCTAGGTTTTCCTGCGGATAGTCCTTTTGTGTTTGCTCGGGCGGAGTTGTTTTCGCTTGCTCGCTTCTGTTCGGGGCTTGCGCCCCGGCCGCTGCGCCTGCGGAGTTCTTTGTTTGCTCGCGGGCTGTTCGGAGCTTCGCTCCGGCCGCTGCGCCTGCGCGTTGCTTGTGTGGGCGCTCCGCACCGCCGCAGCGCG
>CAZQZC010000254.1:0-2677 GCA_964597685.1 uncultured Hyphomonadaceae bacterium
CAGAACCATGATTTGGCATTATGAATCAATATGCTGATTGGGTTTTGACCCTAGCCTCCAGCAACAAAGCTTCTTGGTTTAACACCGACAAATCAGGGACTTAGAAAGCTGATCCGTACCCCACGTTCGAATCTGTATCGCGCCACGAGAACGGGCCATGTCCCGGTTCAGGCGGATGTGAGGTTTGCAAAGCTCGAGGGACCGTGGCCAAAGGCCGCGTAAGCCCGAGAACGCCTCGACCCACGCCTCCATCCACAACAACTTCAACCACCATAGAAACATCGAACGCGAACCAGATTTGAGACGCTCCGCGAGACTGGAGACCAGTTCGCATTAGACTGACAGCAGCCCCGCTCGTATTAGACTGACACGCTGCTTGCGGAGTTGGGAATCGTTATCGCAAACCCTCACGACATCGGCTCTAGACCAGCTATACGCTCGGATGGGCGGGGAATCTGACCGGGCTGGCTCGTCGCTGCGGTCCCTTGAATGGCCGATCTTGCGCATTCGGTGTCGAGATCCTCAATGGCTTCGAATTGGTGAAGATAGACGTTTCCCGTCAGCTCATCGAGAAAGTGCGTGCGCTTTAGCCGGTCCATCACCGGCCCTTTGACCTCCGAAAGATGCAGCTTGACGCCGGCGTCCGCCAGTCGGTGATTGATGGCCTCTAGGCTCTCAAGCCCGCTGGCGTCGATGCTGTTCACCGCCGGGCACATCAGGATCAAGTGCTCGAGGTCGGGTCGATTGCCCAGGGCGCAGTAAATGGCGTCTTCGAGGAAACGCGCATTGGCGAAGTAGAGGCTTTCATCCACGCGGATCGTCAGAATGCAGTCCGGTGTGACGACCTTGTAGCGATTGACGTTTCGGAAGTGATGGGTTCCGGGCACCTGGCCGACAATGGCGAAATGCGGGCGGCTCGTATTGTAGAGGTGCAGGAACAGCGACAGGGCGACCCCGGTGGTGACGCCCAGTTCGACGCCAAAGACCAGCGTGACCAGAATGGTCGCGGCCATGGCGGCGAAGTCGCTCTTCGAATAGGTCCAAACCCGCCGGATGACGCCGAAATCGATGAGCGACAGCACCGCCACGATGATCGTCGCCGCAAGCACAGCCGTCGGCAGATAGAAGAGGAAAGGCGTCAGAAAGAGTGCGGCCAGTGCGATGCCGATTGCGGTGAAGGCGCCCGCGGCTGGCGTCTCGGCGCCGGCGTCGAAGTTTACGGCCGACCGCGCGAACCCGCCTGTGACGGGATAACCCCCTGAAACGCCCGCCGCGAGACTGGCGGCGCCAAGGCCGATCAGCTCTTGGTCCGGGTCGATCCGCTGGCGGCGTTTCGCCGCCAGGGTCTGAGCGACGGACACACTCTCCACAAAGCCGATGACGCTGATGAGAACGGCGGACCCCAAGAGCTGGGACCAGAGATCGAGATCGAAGGACGGCAGAGCGAGGCTTGGGAGGCCGACCGGGATCTCGCCGACGATCGCGACGCCGCGCTGGTCGAGCCCGAGGAGCGCGACAACGAGAATCCCCGCCGCCACCGCGAAGACAGGTCCGGCGCGCGAAACCATGCCCGCGAGACGGGACTTGAGGCCCAACCGCTCCAGAAGCGGTTTGAAGCCCTTGCGCACCCAGAACAAGAAGGCGAGCGACGACAGACCGATCAAAGTGGTCGGCGCGTTGACCGCGCCCAGCTGCGTAACAAGCGAGCCGACAATCTCGAACAGATTGTGGCCATGGGCCTCGACGCCCAGGATGTGCTTGATCTGGCTCGCGGCGATGATGAGGCCCGATGCGGTTATGAAGCCGGAGACCACGGGATGGCTGAGGAAATTCGCTAGAAACCCGAGGCGTAAGACGCCGAGCACCAACAGGATCAGGCCCGATAGGAATGCCAGCAGCATGGCGGCCGCGAGGTATTCCGGGCTGCCCTGGGCGGCGATCTTGCCCGCAGCGGCGGCCGTCATCAGCGACAAGACAGCGACCGGGCCAACGGCAAGGGTTCGGCTGGTCCCGAAAATGGCGTAGGCGACCAACGGCAGGATCGAGGCGTAGAGCCCGACTTGCGGCGGCAGTCCCGCAAGCAGCGCGTAGGCGAGCGATTGCGGGATCAGCATGATCGTGACGATGACGGCCGCCACCAGGTCGTTGGTCATCGCATTGCGATCATACGATCTCCCCCAATCGAAAACGGGAACGTAGCGCATCAAGCGGCCGATCTTCATTGGCGGACCTTGTCGTATTCACGCACTGCCATTCTTGCGAAGACTGCGTCGGAGGGGAAAAAAGCCCGGCTTGAGACCGGGCACGGCATCATCCTATTGTGCAGCAGCCGAGACTTTCTCCGGCTTCGCCATCCATTCCTTGCCGCGCAACATGGCTTTCCAGTAAATCGGCGGCAGGAACTTCTCCTTGAGGAGCCAGGCAGCGTGGCTTGGCTTGGTGCCGTCAATCAGCCAGCTTGGGAAGCTCGGCAGGAGCTTGCCGCCATAGCCGAATTCCGCCAGCACGATCTTGCCGCGCTCGACGGTCAGCGGACATGATCCGTAGCCGTCATACTGGGCGCGGGCCGACTTTCCATTGATGTCAGCGACGATATTCTCCGCGACAACCGGGGCTTGCTTCCGCGCGGCGGCCGCCGTCTTCGCGTTGGGCGCATTCATGACATCGCCAAGCGACC
>CAZQZC010000255.1:0-2657 GCA_964597685.1 uncultured Hyphomonadaceae bacterium
CGTCGCGTTCGGCATGATCCGCGGCGGGCGGCTGATGCGCGCCGGGCTTGTCGGGTACTCGACGGCGATCCGCGGGATCCCCGAACTCGTCACGATCCTGCTCGTCTTCTATGGTGTCCCGACGGCGATCCAGAGCATCGCCCAGAGCCTCGGCATCGACCTCCGGTTGCGGTTCGATCCTTTCGTGGCAGGGGTTTTCACGCTCGGGTTGATCTACGCGGCCTTTGCCGCCGAAGTCATTCGGGGGGCGGTCAAGGATGTCGCGAAGGGACAATGGGAGGCGGCGGCGGCCCTCGGGCTCCAGCCCTGGATGGCGCTTCTGAAAGTCACGGGACCGCAGATCACGATCCGGGCGCTCCCCGGGCTCGTCAACGTCTGGCTGGTGCTCCTGAAGGCGACAGCCCTGATGTCCGTCATCCAGCTCGATGAAACCATGCGCATGGCTCAGATCGCCGCGCGGGCCGAGCGAGCACCCTTTGAATGGTACTTTTTCGCGTCGCTCGCTTATCTGTCGGTCGGTCTCCTGTCGATGGCGCTCAAGGCTTGGCTTGACCAACGCATGCTGCGGGCGCTGGGAGGCTGACGTGCTGGAAAACGCAAGGGCCGCCTTCCCGGACCTGTTGATGGGCGCCGTGATGACGGTTCAACTCACCATCATCACCGTTGCGCTTGGCACCGTTTTCGGCCTGCTGCTCGCGCTGTCGCGCAACACGAGGCGCCGATGGCTGGGCGCACCTGCAGTCCTTTACTCGCTCTATTTCCGCGGCACACCGCTGCTGGTCCAGATGTTCCTCATCTATTACGGCTCCGGTCAGTTCCGGTCTTCGCTCGAAGCGGTAGGGCTCTGGTGGTTCTTTCAGTCGCCCTGGTGTTGCGGCCTCTTGGCGCTCTCGCTGAATACCGCCGCCTACATCTCCGAAATCGTGCTGGGCGGCCTGCGGGCCGTGCCGAAAGGCGTCCACGAGGCCGCAGCGGCGCTCGGTCTGCCCTTCTGGCCGAGACTGACCCGGATCATCCTGCCATCGGTCCTTCGAACAAGCTGGCCGGCCTATTCCAATGAAGTGATCTTCCAGCTTCAGGCCACCTCGCTCGTGTCGCTGATTACGATCATGGACATAACGGGCGTCGCCCGGCGCTACGCCGCGCGCACCTTCGCGTTCTTCGAGATCTATCTGACGAGCGCGGTTTTGTACCTTGTTCTGGTCGGCCTGCTGGTCTGGTTGTTCCGCCGTGTGGAAGCACGGCTGCGGCGGACGACGGAGCGCTAGGCGCGCATGGCGGCAGAGACAAGGATCTGTCCCATGATGCGCCTTTGATCGGGCTCGTCCAGGGACCCGATTGCTGTCAGGCGCCCCTCGCTCAACAGGTCCGCCAACCCATGCGCAGCCGCCCATGCGGCCGAAGCAGCCACTGTGGCTTGCTCCCCTGAATGTGGGCCAACGCTTGAGAGAGGTCCGGCTCCATTGCGCTGTCCCCGAACCTTGGACCGCCCGGTGCCAGAACTTCCGGGCACACAGCAGTGTCGAGCGAAAACCAGAACTCCCTCATAGGGGTTCGATGCCTAATTGTGGCGAAAAGTAGGCCCGGAGGGACTCGAACCCCCAACCAAACCGTTATGAGCGGTCTGCTCTGACCAATTGAGCTACGGGCCCGTCGGGGGTTAGGTAGCGAGGTGTCGGCGGGGTCGCAAGCGAGCGGGCGGGGCCGGGCGACGCGCTCGGCAGGTTGGGGAGGCGGCGATGGCGGCGGACGGACGCGAGGGCTCGGGCGAGGGTCGCGACGGCGCGACGGGCGCAGCCGGCGGCTCGAGCGCGGCGCGGGGCGACGACGCTTATGCGCGCGCGGGCGTCTCGATCGCCGCTGGAGACGCGTTGGTCGAGCGGATCAAGCCGGCGGCGGCGCGGACGGCGCGGCCAGGCGTCATGGCGGGCCTCGGGGGGTTCGGCGCGCTCTTCGACTTGGCGGCGACGGGGTATCGCGATCCGGTGCTCGTCGCGGCGACCGACGGCGTCGGCACAAAGCTGAAACTCGCCTTCGCCACCGGCGCGGTGCGTGGGATCGGCCAAGATCTGGTCGCCATGTGCGTCAACGACCTGATCTGCCAGGGCGCGGAGCCGCTGTTTTTCCTCGACTACTTCGCGACCGGCGTCTTGGAGCCCGGCGTGGCGGCGGCGGTGATCGAAGGCGTGGCGGAGGCCTGCGCCGCCAGCGGTTGCGCGTTGATCGGGGGCGAGACGGCGGAGATGCCCGGGGTTTACGCGGCCGGCGAGTTCGATCTCGCGGGCTTCGCCGTCGGCGCGGTGGAGCGCGACCGCGTCTTGCCGCGCGCGAGCCAAGCCGGCGACGCGGTGATCGGCGTGGCGAGCTCGGGGCCGCACTCAAACGGGTACTCGCTCATTCGCCGCGTCGTGGCGGAGGCCGAATTGGGATGGGGCGCGCCGGCGCCGTTTCAGAGTGGCGCGTCTCTCGGCGCGGCCCTCCTGACGCCGACGCGCCTTTACGTCGACGCGGCGCGCGCGGTTTTGGCGCGTCACGGCGACGCGACGCGTGGTTTGGCGCATATCACAGGCGGAGGATTGACCGAAAACTTGCCGAGATGCCTCACGCCGGGACAGTCGGCCGAAATCGATCTTGGCGCGTGGCCCCGCGCGGACGTC
>CAZQZC010000256.1:0-2648 GCA_964597685.1 uncultured Hyphomonadaceae bacterium
CGGCGTCATCGCTCTTGATGCGGATTTAATCTGTGATACTTTCAAATGGGATTGATTGATCGCCCTCAAGGTATCGATTCGGATCCGCCGGATCGACGGCTTCGATGTACAATTCGACCGCGTCCGCGTAGGCGTTCGTTATGCCGAATGCGACACGTTCGTTCCGGCCGACCAATACGCCCGGCAGGCCTATGCTCACCCCGACAACCCGCGCGGTCGGGGTAATCAGCGCAACTGGGTGCCAAGACCCCGGCAACATGCGGATGTCGAGATGGGGGTCGTTGGTGACGATAGCGGCGCGCGATCCCGCTTTTTCACCGCTGATCGCCCAGTTGTTGCTGCCGCCCATACCCTGCTGTCGCGAGCTGCCTTTCGTCCAATCAGCGAGCGCAGCCGTCGCGCCGGCCCACCGCGCCGACGCGTCGCCGGTTTGGCGGCGTCGCGACAGCGCGACGCGGCTGTCTGGATTGACAGTGATCGGAGCGATTTCATCGAAAGCCTCTTCGCCCACGGCTTGAAGGACGCGGTGCGCCGCGAGTTCTGCGTCGAAGTTCGCTGAACTCGCCCAACCCAAATAGTACATGACGGCGAGGAGGTCGGCCGCGGTCCAGACCTCCGGTTCGAACCCTGCTAGCTTGAACTCAATCGGATGCTTGTTCGACCGCGCGGCGATGTACGCGTTCAGCCCGCCGAGATAGGCTTCCAACACGCCGCGCGATCTGGAGGACAAAATCGCCGCTTGACGCCCCGCGATCCGATGGAACCCGATTACGCGCGCCTCGCGGTCGAGCTTCAAAATCGCGTTATCGTCGCCCGCGCCAAAGACCTCCGCGAGACGCCCCGCCGCCGCCCGTTTCGTCGCCTCAAGCTGAAACAACCGGTCCTGGCCGGCGATGAAACCCTGGGCGCGCAGCGCGTCGTCCATGTTTTCCGCATAAATGTAGGGCGTCGCGAAGTCGTCGCGCAGCACCCGCACCGGAGCCTGGAGGCCGACCAGCGCAATCTCGCCGGACGTTTGGCGATCGTTCATTTTCGGCAAGAAGAACCATGCAGCGGCGGCGGCGAATGCAACCGCGGCGATGCCGATGTAAACCTTCACGTCGATTCGCACGCAGCGCCCCCAGAGTTGATGCGGCCGTTCGAAGCCGCCGCATATCATTTATGCGCACGCGCTTGTTTGGCGCAACGTTGTCGCCGCCGTTCGCTCGCGTAAAGGTTGCAGTTCGACCGGCGGCGCATCTGAGCTGAGGCCGAATCGAGAAACGATTTCGTCTTCGCCATTGGCGCAAGCTGCTTTTCATGGCCGCGCTGCGGGCATAGACCGGCGAATTGAGTGCGGACGAACCATTAGCTGCAAGGTGGACACCATGAGAAGAAGAAGCTTCGCTGCTATGGCGATCCCGTGTTTTGTTTTGGCGTGCGGCGTCGACGGGACAGCCGGGCGCGCCGAGAGCTTTTCATATCCCGGATCAATTTCGCCTGAACTCGCCGAGCGGTTTTCCGCCCTCGCCTTGGCGTGCATCCACCAAGAGTTTCCCAACAAAATATCCCGCACGACGGACACGGCGGAAGAGATCGGCCGTCCGAAAGAGATTTATCCGGCCTTCTATGGATGTTTCGATTGGCATAGTTCTGTCCACGGACATTGGTTGCTGGTGCGTTTGCTGCGGGTGGGGCCGCAGGACGCCGCGTGGCGAGGGGCGGCGCTTGAAAAACTGGGCGAGAGCTTCACAGCGGAGAAGCTCGCCGGAGAGGTCGCGAACTTCTCCAGGCCGGCGCGCGGATCCTGGGAGCGGCCTTACGGCCTCGCCTGGTATCTGCAACTGATGACCGAACTGCGCGAATGGGACGACCCGCAGGCGCAAGAATGGCTCGGAATTCTAGAGCCGCTAGAGACGGCCATCGTCGCGAGTCTGAAGGAATGGCTCCCGAATCTCGTTTATCCGATACGTCTTGGTACGCATAATCAGAGCGCGTTTTCGTTCGGCTTGATGCTCGACTGGGCGAGGGCCTCGGGCGATTCGGCTTTAGAGGAATTGATCATCGAACGGTCCAAGGCCTTCCATTCGAACGATGTCGACTGTCCGATCACCTATGAGCCGAGCGGTGAGGACTTTCTATCGCCCTGCTTGATGGAGGCCGATCTGATGCGGCGGATCCTCACGCCGGAGGCGTTTTCAACTTGGCTCAGTCGTTTTCTGCCGCAGATCCCCACGGACGGTTCGGGCGACTGGCTAACGCCTGGCGTCGTCAAAGACGCGAGCGACGGCAAGCTCGTTCATTTGGACGGCGTCAACTCTTCAAGAGCCTGGAACCTTTACAATATCGCGCGGGCGCTGCCGGACGGAGATCCGCGCAAAGCCAGCTTGGCGGCCGCCGCGAAAACGCACGCTGACGAAGGCGTCGTCGCCGTCACCTCGGAGCATTACGCCGGCAGCCACTGGCTCGCGTCATTTGCGACCTATCTGATGACCGATCGCGGATGGCCTGAGTAAGAACGATGCGCGCGGCGCTTCAGTCCGCCGCTCGAAGCGGGTATTGAGAACCGCCCGCTCGCATTTGAGGCGATTAATCAACAGGGCTGCGACCAGGCGCGCCAATTGCGCGACAAGGCGTTGGTGCAGTTATAGTGTCACATGTCGCGTTTG
>CAZQZC010000257.1:0-2622 GCA_964597685.1 uncultured Hyphomonadaceae bacterium
CCCGACCCAAGATCCCGCCGCTCAATACGGCAAAATAATTGAGTCTGGACCCTAGAAAGGACGCCCGGGCGATGACGACAAAGAAAGCGCAGCGGCGATCCCAGGCCTGGTTCGGCGGCGTCGGCAAGAACGCATTCATCTATCGCTCCTGGATGAAGAATCACGGCCTGCCGGAAGACAGTTTCGACGGTCGCCCGATCATCGGCGTCTGCAACACGTTCTCTGAGCTGACGCCGTGCAATGCGCACTTCAGAGGACTGGCGGAGAAGATCAAAGCCGGCGTCCTACAGGCCGGGGGCGTACCGCTGGAGTTTCCCGTCATGTCCCTTGGGGAGACCTTGATGCGGCCGACGGCGATGTTGTTCCGCAATCTCGCCGCCATGGAGGTCGAGGAAACGATCCGCGCCAATCCGCTCGACGGCGTCGTCTTGATGACAGGCTGCGACAAGACCACGCCGGCCCTCGTCATGGGCGCGCTCAGCTGCGACGTGCCCGCCCTCGTCGTCTCGGGCGGGCCGATGTTGAACGGCCGCTACCATGGCCGCACGGTGGGATCGGGCACCGATGTCTGGCGCTTGTCGGAAGCGCTGCGCGCCGGCGAAATCTCCGAGGCTGAATTCCTCGAAGCGGAGGCCGGCATGTCGCGTTCGGCCGGGCATTGCATGACGATGGGCACGGCCTCGACCATGGCGACAATGGTCGAGGCGCTGGGGCGCGCCCTGCCCTCGAACGCCGCCATCCCCGCCGTGGACGCGCGGCGCGAACGCCTGGCCTGGACCGCTGGTCGGCGTATCGTGGAGATGGTGGAGGAGGATCTGACGCCCTCGAAGATCCTGAGCCGCGACTCCTTTGAAAATGCGGTCGTCGTGAACGGCGCGGTCGGGGGGTCGACAAACGCCGTCATCCATCTGCTCGCCATGGCGCGGCGCGCGGAGATCGACTTCACCCTGGAGGATTGGGACGCGATGGGCCGGGACGTTCCGTGCCTCGTCGATTTGATGCCGTCCGGCCGGTTCCTGATGGAGGATTTCTACTACGCTGGCGGTGTTCCGGCCGTGATGGCGCGGCTGAGAGACCGTCTCCGCCTCGACGCGAGGACGGCGACGGGCCAGACGCTTGGCGAAACGATCGCCGACGCCAAAGTTTGGAACGACGAGGTCGTCACGCCGCTGGACCGGCCGTTCAAGTCCCATGGCGGGATCGCCGTTCTGAAAGGCAACCTTGCGCCGGACGGCGCCGTCCTGAAACCATCGGCCGCGAGCCCGCATCTGCTGCGCCATGAAGGCCCGGCCATCGTCTTCGACTCGATCGAAGACCTGCACGCGCGCATCGACGACCCCGACCTGCCGGTCACGGCCGACACTGTGATCGTCCTGCGCAATTGCGGCCCGCGCGGATATCCGGGCATGGCGGAGGTCGGCAACACGCCCCTGCCGAAGAAGCTGCTAGACCTGGGCGTGCGCGACATGGTGCGGATCTCCGATGCGCGCATGAGCGGCACGGCTTACGGGACCGTCGTGCTTCATTGCGCGCCCGAAGCCGCCGCCGGCGGCCCCCTCGGCCTCGTGCAGGACGGCGATATGATCCGGTTGGACGTGGAGGCGCGCAGGCTTGAGCTGCTGGTCTCCGAAGTCGAGCTCGCGCGCCGGCGCGCGGCCGCCCAGCCCGCTGAAGCGCTCCGTTCCGGCGGCTATCAGAGCCTGTATGTGAACGCCGTGACCCAGGCCAACGAAGGCTGCGACTTTGACTTCCTGCAAGGCCGGCGCGGCGCGGCCATCCCGCGCCAGAACCACTGACCCCATCCAGACGAGACCCAATCCATGACACGCTCCACCGCCATCGTCACCGGCGCGGCCAAAGGCATCGGCGAGGCTTGCGCGCGCCGCCTGGCCCGAGACGGCTTCGCCGTTGCGATCCTCGACATCGATGAGGAGGCCGGCGGGCGGGTCGCCGCGGAGATCGAGACGGGCGGCGGAATTGCGGCGTTTCACCGGGCCGACGTGACCAATGCGGCAAGCATAGAGCGCGCTGTTAAGGCGGCGGCGGAGGCGCAGGGTCCGGTCGAAGTCCTTGTGAACAATGCGGGACGGAACGCCTTTTTTGACGCCGCCGCCATGGGCGAGGACGATTGGGACGCGATCACGGCGGTGGATTTCAAGGGCGTCTGGCTATGTTCGCGCGCCGTGCTGCCGGGCATGCGCGCCGCCGGCAAGGGCTCGATCATCAACATCGCCTCGATCCACACCAAGGCGACGATCGGGGGCATGTTTCCCTACGCCGCCTGCAAAGCGGGCGTGGTGGGCATGACGATGAATTTGGCCTTGGACGAGGGCAAGCATGGCGTCCGCGTGAATTCCGTCTCGCCCGGATGGACGCAGACACCGCTGCTGGACGATTGGTTCGCCCGCCAGCCCGATCCAGAGGCGAGCCGTGCGCACATTGCCGGGCTGCACCCCCTCGGGCGGATCGGATCAGCCGACGAGGTCGCGGCGATCGTGTCGTTCCTCGCATCCGACGATGCGAGCTTTGTGACGGGCGCCGAATTGCGCGTAGACGGCGGGATCGGCGTCCTGCAGCCAGGTTAGAGCCGCCTATCCCCTGTTCAGGTCCTTCCCCGGCCCC
>CAZQZC010000258.1:0-2596 GCA_964597685.1 uncultured Hyphomonadaceae bacterium
GCGGCGAAGCCGGCCAGGCGGTTTTCATGATCCAGCCGATCGATCGCCTCAGCTGGCGCAATCAAGATCTCACCCCGGCGGGGCGCCAAGTATCTCCAGGCCGCAGGCTCGACACCCCGGGCGTCCGCGCCGCAATCGTTTAAACTCGCGATCAGGGCGTCAGAGACCTTGGAGGATGGCAAAGAGACGGCGATCAAGACGCCTGACGCCGCCTCGGCTGCGGGCGCCGGCGCCTCGACGTCGAAGTCCGCGCTCACCACGAACTTCGTGCCTGCGCCCTCCTTGCTCTCCACGTGGATTTCTCCATCCATGGCGTCCGTGAGGCGGCGGCAGATGGCGAGGCCCAGGCCCGTGCCGCCGTACTGGCGTGTGGTCGCCTGGTCGGCCTGTGTGAAGGCGTCGAAAATCCCATCGAGCTTGTGCGCCGGTATACCGATGCCGGTGTCGTCCACTTCAATCCGAATTCGTGTCCGCCCGGACGTGGCGGGCTCTGTGAACACGCGCACGCAGACGCCGCCGGATTCGGTGAATTTCAGTCCATTATTGACCAGATTGGTCACGATCTGATTGAGCCGCGTCGGGTCGCCGATGACGATGCGCGGCGTTTCAGGCGACACATAGGTCGCCAGCGCCAGGCCCTTGGCTCGCGCGCGTTCCCAGAACAGGCAAGCGACGTTCTCGATGAGCTCGTCGATAGAGAAGGGCGTTTCCTCCAGTTCGAGCTTGCCGGACTCGATCTTCGACAGGTCGAGGATGTCGCCGACAATGCCGCGCTGTCGGCCGCCCGTGAGATGGCGATTATCCGGGACAATCCGACGGCCGTTGAGCAGGTGGCGCTGAATTACGTACAATCCGGCCTAGACGGCGACACCGAAATCGTCGCCGCGGCCAGCGTCGATCAGACTGATTTGGCAGTCGAGGTCCGCCTCGAGGCTCCGGCGCGAACGTTTCTGTCGGGCATTGTCGGCGGCGACAGAGATGCAATGACGGTCGACGCAACGGCGAGATTGTCAGGCGAGGCTGGGAATGTCTGCTTGATCGCTCTATCGGGCGTTCTGCACCGTGCGATCAGCATGGAGCATAATTCCCTGCTCAGCGCGTCCAACTGCGCCATATATTCCAATTCCGATGCGCGTCAGTCCATGTATGTGAGTCATAGGGCGGACATCGAGGCGGAGAACGTCTTTCTCGCCGGTGGTTTCGTGGGCCGATCGACCGAAATCTTCAAAAAACCGATGACGGACTCGCCGCCGATCGGCGATCCCTTGGAGGGGCGTCCAGCTCCTGCAGCCGCGTCGGGGAATTGCGATTATAATGACAAGGTCGTCCACCTGATGTCCGAACTTAAGCCTGGCGTCTATTGCGGCGGCCTGGTTGTCGACGGGGCGAAAGGTGAATTGTCTTCAGGCGTTTATGTCCTTCGCGACGGGCCTCTGACGGTCATGAACGGCGGCGAACTGTGTGGCGAAAATGTCGGGTTCTATTTCCAGGGCGCGGACGCGAAGCTGGATATTCGGGCTGAGTCCACCGTCGAGCTAACGGCGCCGAAAACCGGTGATCTGACGGGGCTGATCTTCTTTGCAGACCCCTCGAACGGAACGGTTTCGAACGGGAAGAACAACATCCGGGCGGGTCATCTGATCCGCGCGACAATGCTCGCCGGCTCGTCGGCACGATTTATCTGCCGGACGACAAACTCTTGATCGACGGCGAGCAGCCGATCGCTGACAAGTCCGAATACACGGTTATCGTTGCCAAGGGCTTCGAGCTGCAAAACGGTCCGAACCTCGTCCTGCGCACCGATTACCATTTGTCCGACATCCCAACGCCCGACGGCGTCGGCCCTGTCGCCGATCTCAATGCGAGACTGATCCAATGACCATGGCGACGACCTACACCTCCGCTCTCATCGTCGACGACGACGTCATGTTCCAAGCCGTGGCCGAAGCGGTGCTGGATTGTTTCGGGGTCAGCTATCTCCAGACCGCCGACAATGGCGAGGAGGCGGTCGCCGCGGGCAAGTTCAGCGGTCGACGCTTCGATCTGGCGCTGGTCGACCTGAATATGCCGCATATGGACGGGTTGACCTTGCTGCGCGCGCTGGCCGACGAGGGGTTCTCAGGCGCGGTGGTGATCGTCAGTGGAGAAGACCGCGCTCTGCTTGAGTCCGCCGCCGCCGTCGCCGAAATGCGGGGCATCAATGTGCTCGGCGCGCTCAAGAAACCGTTGCGGGAGGCCGACCTTTGCGAGGTGCTGCAACGCAGCCCGGTCTGCGCCCCCGAACGTCCGTCCGCGATCGACCATCGCGCAATTATCGCAGAGCGCCGCGCCATCGCGTTTTACCAGCCGAAATTTGACATCGAGTCCGGCGAAATCCGCTCCGCTGAAGCGCTGCTGCGGGTCACCTCGAAGGATGGCGGCTTTCGGCCTCACATGCCGGTGATTGAGGCGGCCGAGAAAGCTGGCGACATCGATCGGCTGACCGATCTCGTCATCAGCGCGGTCGCCCGCGATATCCGCACCTGGGCGGCGGCGGGCGTCACGCCCGATATCTCGATCAATATCAGCCCGCTCAGCCTGACCGATACGACATTCC
>CAZQZC010000259.1:0-2521 GCA_964597685.1 uncultured Hyphomonadaceae bacterium
GAAGCTCGCCCGTCTTCGCGTCGAAGATCGTCTTCACCAGGCCGTCTCCGGCGCCGAGCGCGATCGCCTTGCCGTTGCCGATGAAGGGGAACCTTCCGATTTTAACCTCCCGTCCCTCCGCCTTGGCCTTCGCTTCGGTCAGGCCGACGCTTGCGACCTGCGGGTGGGAGTATGTGCAGCCAGGAACGTTTGAGGCGTCAAACGGATGGGCTTCATTCTTGCCGGCGATGCCTTCGACGCAGACGACGCCCTCGTGCGAGGCCTTGTGAGCAAGCCAGGGCGCACCGGTCAGATCCCCGATGGCGTAGAGGCCAGGCACGCCGGTGCGGCCGAAACCGTCGACCTTGACGTGTGTCTTCTCCACCTCGACGCCGAGCTTGTCGAGACCCATGCCTTCGACGTTGCCCACAATGCCGATGGCCAGGATAACGCGGTCGAAGTCGGACGCTTCGGTTTTGCCATCCTTCGTTTTGATGGTCGCCTTGACGGTGGCTGAGCCCTTTTCGAGCTTTTCCACGCCCGCCTGGGTGAGGATTTTTAGGCCTTGCTTCTTGAACTGCTTCTCCGCGAGGCCTGAGATTTCGGAATCCTCGGCCGGCAGAATGCGGTCGACCATCTCGACGACGGTCACATCTGAACCGAGTTCGTTGTAAAAGCTGGCGAATTCAATACCAATGGCGCCGGAGCCGATGACCAGAAGCCGTTTGGGCAACGTGTCGGGAACCATCGCTTCCTTGTAGGTCCAGATCAGCTTGCCGTCAGGCTCCAGCCCCGCTTGCGGAATCGAGCGGGCGCGAGCGCCGGTGGCGAGAATGACGTGCTTGGCCTGGTGGGCGGCGTCCTTGCCGTCCTTGCTCTTGACGATGACCTTAGGCGCTGGCGACGCCTTCTCGAGCCGCGCGTCGCCCTCCAGCACGGTTATCTTGTTCTTCTTCATCAGGAAGCCGACGCCGCCGGAAAGCTGGCTCGCCACCTGGCGCGACCGTTTCACAATGGCCTCGAGGTCGACGTCGACCTTATCGATCTTCAGGCCGAAATCCTTGGCGTGTTTGGCCAAGGGCAGCTCCTCAGCCGACCGAAGCAGCGCCTTGGTCGGGATGCAGCCCCATTTGAGGCATACACCGCCCAGATGCTCGCGTTCAACGATTGCGGTTTTCATGCCGAGTTGGGCGGCGCGGATGGCCGCAACGTACCCTCCTGGGCCAGCACCGACAACGATAAGGTCGAAATCAGCCATGTCGGCTCCTTGATGAGAATTGAGGTCCGGCCAGCAATAGGGGGCCTAAAGCAACATCGCTTCCGGCGTTTCCACGAAGCGCTTGAACGCCGCGAGCCAGCGCGCGCCCTCCGCGCCGCCCACGACGCGGTGGTCGCAGGTGAGCGTCACGCCCATAAGTGTGGCCGCCTTCAGCGTCCCATCGTCGGCGACCAATGGGCGTTTCTCGCCCGCGCCAACGGACAGGATCATCGCTTCGGGTTGGTTGATGATGCTCGCGAAGCTCTTGATGCCGAACATGCCAAGGTTCGAGATCGAGAACGTGCCGCCAATATATTCGTGCGGCTTGAGTTTACGCTCGCGGGCGCGTGCGGCGAGGTCTTTCATCTCGGCCGCGATATCGGCCAGCCCCTTGTCCTGCGCGTCGCGGATCACCGGTGTGATCAGACCGCCCTCGACCGCGACGGCGACGGAGATATGGGCGGATTTGTGGTAGGCGACGCCTGCGTCCGTGAAGCTCGAATTACAGTCCGGCTCCGCCATCAAGGCCATGGCGGACGCCTTGATCAGCATGTCGTTGACAGACACCTTCACACCCTCGGGCGCAGCCTCGTTGATCGCCTTTCGGGCCGCCAGAAGCCGGTCGAGCTGGAGGTCCAGGTTCAGCGGAAAGTGCGGCACCTGCATGAAGCTGGTGGTGAGGCGCTTGGCGACCGTTTTACGCATGCCGTCGAGCGGCTTCAGTTCGTAGGAATCGGGCGCATAGACGCGATCATCCAAGACCGTCGGCAGAATCAGACCATCCGGCGATCCCGCCGGGGCAGACGGCGAACGGACCGCGGCGCCGGGCTGAGCGGTTTCAATGTCCCTCTTCACAATCCGTCCGTGCGGCCCCGAGCCTTTGATCGTGGAAAGGTCGATGCCCTTCAGCGCGGCGATGCGGCGGGCCAACGGGCTGGCTTTGATCCGGCCTCCGCCATCGCCGAGGTCCTGCAGCTTCACCGGCGTCGACGCGACATTGGTCGTCGCCCGCGGGGCCGGTGTCTTGGCCTCGGCCGGCGCCGCTGCGCCATTGCCGGACGCAGGCGTTTCGGCTGGTTTTGGCGCAGGAGCTGCGTCGCCGGCCGACGCTTTCGTTGCCTCGACGTCCTCGCCGTCCTCAGCAAGGACGGCGATCACCGCATTGACGGCGACGCCCTCCGTTCCCTCTGCGACCAGCAAGTCCGCCACGACGCCCTCATCGACGGCCTCGACCTCCATGGTCGCTTTGTCGGTCTCGATCTCCGCGATCACGTCGCCGGACGA
>CAZQZC010000260.1:0-2502 GCA_964597685.1 uncultured Hyphomonadaceae bacterium
ATGCCCTCGTGCCCCATGGCGATTCCGTCGGTGACGGTGATCGTGCAGAATTCCCGCGGCGTGCCCTTCGCAGCCTTCACCCCGCCGCTCACCGCGTGGGCCTGGCGCATCAACGCCGTGTTGCAGGGCGCGGCCTCATTCCAACATGACGCCACACCCACGAGCGGTTGGCGCACCTCCTTCGTCGACAGCCCCATGGCGTAAAGGTAGGAGCGGTGCGGCGCGCGCGCCGGCCCCTCTGTCACGTGCCGAGAGGGAAGTTTGGATTTGTCCCAGGTCATGGTTGTCCCCGACTGCTTAGCCGAGGACGCTAGCGCCCTCATTCGGCTCCGTAAATCGCCGTCTCAAAGCCGTCCGCGTCGATGACGCCGCGGTACATGCCCGGCGAGTTGAATGAGAAAGCCGCATTGCCCTCGCCGTCGATCAAGACAACGCCGCCATCTCCGCCAAGCTCCGCCACCTGGGCGAGCGCCTTGTCGCCGGCGGTCTCAATGTCTTCGCCCAGCAATTCAGCGCGCGCGCAGATCGTTTTCGCAACGCTCACCCGGATGAAGTACTCGCCGTGGCCAGTCGCAGAGACCGCGCAAACCCCGTTCTGCGCATAGGTGGCGGCGCCAATCAAAGGCGAATCGCCGACCCGCCCCGCAGCCTTGGCCGTCATCCCCCCCGTCGTGGTCGCGGCGGCCAGATTGCCGAACTGGTCAATCGCGACGGCGCCGACGGTGCCGGATTTTTCAGCGCTCGTGCGTCGGCGGGTTTCGAGAACCCGCTCAAGAGATTGGCGGCGACGCTCAGTGTCGAAGTGGTCATTGTCGACCATGTCGAGGCCTTGGGCTTCGGCAAATGCATCGGCGCCGACGCCCGCGAACATGACATGCGGGCTCGCCTCCATAACAGCGCGCGCGGCCCTAATCGGATTTTTCACCCGCTTCACGCCAGCGACGGAGCCGGCGTTGCGGTCAATTCCCGACATGATCGATGCGTCTAGCTCATGCTCCCCTGTCTCAGTGAACACCGCGCCGACGCCGGCGTTGAACAGCGCGCTGTCCTCCATCGGAATGACAGCAGCCTGGACCGCGTCGATCGCTGTGCCGCCGTTACGCAAGACTTCAGCGCCAGCCACTAGGGCTTGTTCCAATGCGGCGCGATAGGCGATCTCTTGCGCTTCGGTCAGATTGTCGCGTGTGATAACACCAGCGCCGCCATGGATCGCGAGGCGCCATTCAGACGCCGGTTGCACCGCTTCTTGTCCGTCGGCGCAGGTCGCTACGATCAGCGCGCCGAGCGCGAGCAATGAAAACCGCATTGAAACACCCCTGGTCAGTTCAGTTGAGCGAGACCGTCGCGCGCGGCGCGCAATTTGACAAGCGCGTCGCCTGCATCCGCCAGTCTTTGGCGCTGCTCCTCGACCACTTCGGCAGGCGCCTTGGCGACGAAGTTCGCGTTGGCGAGCTTTTTCTCGATACCCGTTGCGTCGCCATCGAGCTTCTTGATCTCCTTATCGAGGCGGGCGAGTTCACTCGCCGGATCGATCAAACCGGCGACGTGAAGGCCAAGCGCCGCCTCATCGAGCACCGCGCTGACCGTGCCCTCCGGCGCCTCGTCGGCGATCTCGATCCGTTCGAGGCGGGCGAGCCGGCAGATGACGCCTTCATGCGCCCGGGCCCGGTGGCGACTGGCCTCGCTCGCGCGGGCCAGCGTCAGGACAGGCTTCGCCCCCGGCGGCACGCCAAGGACACCGCGCACGGCGCGGATTTCGGTGATCAGGCGGATGATCCAGTCGATTTCATCGAAGGCTGCCTCATTGACGAAGTTGGGACCGAGGTCCGGCCAATTCTGAAGCATTAGAAAGCCTGGCCGTTTGGGCCCAAATTCCGAGAGCTTGTCCCAGAGTTCTTCGGTGATGAACGGCATGAACGGATGGAGCAGCTTGAGTGTTTCATCCAACGTCCAGGCCGCGACCGCGCGGGTCTCCGCCTTCGCCGCCTCGTCCTCGCCGTTGAGCAGCGGCTTGATCAGCTCCAGATACCAGTCGCAGAAGACGTTCCAGATAAAGCGGTAAACGCCCGCGGCGGCTTCATTGAAGCGATACTCCTCAATGCCGCGGGCCACCTCTTCCACCGTTTTGGCGAGTTCGCCGACGATCCAGGTGTTAACAGTCTGCGTTAGCGCGGCCGGGTCGATGGGGCCCGCGGGCGAGACGCATTCATTCATCTGGCAGAAGCGCGCGGCGTTCCACAGCTTGGTGCCGAAATTCCGATAGCCTTCAACGCGCTGTTTCGACAGCCGGATGTTGCGTCCCTGGGCCGCCATGGCGGCCATGGTGAAGCGCAGGGCGTCGGCGCCGTATTCGTCGACCAGTTCCAGGGGGTCCATGGCGTTGCCCTTGGACTTCGACATCTTCTGGCCCTTCTCGTCGAGGACCAAAGCGTGGATGTAGACGTCCTTGAACGGGACCTCCCCGTCCATGAATTCGATCCCCATCATCGTCATCCGCGCGAC
>CAZQZC010000261.1:0-1160 GCA_964597685.1 uncultured Hyphomonadaceae bacterium
GGGGTTTGACGTGGAAGCGCCTGGTCCGGCGGGGCGAAGGGGTGCGCGGGGCGGGGGATTGGGCGAGCGGGGCGCCAGCCCGTCACGGCCACCCATTTCCCCATTCCATCGACTCGGCTACCAAGCGCCATGCTTGAGTCCGCGCCCCACCAGCCCGCCGTGATCGACGATTTCGGTTCGCAAGTGACCCAGCTCATCGCGCGGCGTCTGCGCGAAATGGGCGTGTTCTGCGAGATCCACCCCTTCAACAAGGTCGATGCGGCGTTTCTGCGCGCGTTCCAGCCCCACGCGGTGATCCTCTCCGGGGGACCGGCCTCGGTCACCGCCGCAGACAGCCCCCGCGCCGCGCCGGAGATCTTTGATATGCGCGTCCCCGTTTTCGGGATCTGCTACGGCCAACAGGTCATGGTCGAACAGCTCGGCGGGACCGTCGAAAGCGGTCAGTCGCGCGAGTTTGGCCGGGCCCGCATAGCCAAGACTGAAGACGATCCCCTGTTCGAGGGTCTGTTCGACGGCGCCGACGAGCAGGTCTGGATGAGCCATGGCGACCATGTGGCGGCCATGCCCGAGGGCTTCGAGGTGATCGCGCGATCCGAGGGCGCGCCTTATGCGGTGATCGCCGACCGCGCGCGGCGCTTCTACGGCGTGCAATTCCACCCCGAAGTCGTCCACACGATCCACGGCGCGCGGATGCTGCGGAACTTCCTGTTCGGCGTGGCGGGCTTCACCGGCGATTGGACCATGGCGGCCTATCGCGCTGAAGCGGTTGAGAAGATCCGCGCGCAGGTCGGCTCGGCCAAGGTGATCTGCGGCCTCTCAGGCGGCGTGGACAGCTCGGTGGCGGCGATCCTGATCCACGAGGCGATCGGCGACCAGCTCACCTGCGTCTATGTCGACCACGGCCTGATGCGCCAGGGTGAGAGCGAGGAGGTCGTCTCGCTCTTTCGCGGGCATTACAACATCCCGCTCGTCCATGTGGACGCGTCGGCGACGTTCCTGGGCGCGTTGGCGGGCGTCAGCGACCCCGAACAGAAGCGCAAGACGATCGGCAAGCTCTTCATCGATGTGTTCGAGGCGGAGGCGGCGAAGCTCGGCGGAGCGGACTTTCTGGCCCAGGGCACGCTCTATCCGGATGTGATCGAGAGCGTGTCGGCCACCGG
>CAZQZC010000261.1:1170-2450 GCA_964597685.1 uncultured Hyphomonadaceae bacterium
CGACGATCAAGTCCCACCACATTGGCGGCGGGCTGCCGGAGCGGATGATGATGCAGCTGGTCGAGCCGCTGCGCGAGCGCTTCAAGGACGAGGTGAGGGCGCTTGGCCGCGAGCTTGGCCTGCCCGAAGCCTTTGTGGGCCGTCATCCGTTTCCCGGCCCCGGTCTCGCCATCCGCATCCCCGGCGAGATTACGCAGGAGAAAGCCGATACGCTCCGCAAGGCGGACGCCATCTATATCGAAGAGATCCGCAAGGCCGGCCTTTACGATGAGATCTGGCAGGCGTTCAGCGTGCTATTGCCGGTCAACACGGTCGGCGTGATGGGCGACGAGCGGACCTATGAGGCTGTCTTGGCGCTCCGCGCGGTGACCTCTGTCGACGGGATGACAGCGGATTACTACCCCTTCGACCATGCTTTTCTGGGCCGGGTGGCCACGCGGATCATAAACGAAGTCCGCGGCGTGAACCGCGTCGTCTATGACGTGACGAGCAAACCGCCCGGCACGATCGAGTGGGAATGATTCCGTAACCCTCGAAGCCTATCGCGGAAAATCAGAAAAATCAATTAAAAACAACATTTTGGTATCGATTATCGTTCGGTATCTATCGCTTTCTATCGCGGGCCAACGGGACATTCTGACGGTATCGCCTGACGGTATACAAATTGCCTCTCCCTGCCTAAAGTCAAAATACCGTCAGCCTATTTTCGCTGCCTGACGGTATTTTTTCGGCGTAACGCATTGAAATGAAAGCGTTTCCTAGTTGAAAGATGGTCATTTTGGCCTGACGGTAAAATTGATGGGAAGGAGGCGCTCTGTGCTGACCGATGTTGCAATCAAGTCATTGAAACCAAAGGATAAACCTTTCAAGGCCGCTGACCGTGACGGTCTCTATGTGTCTGTCGCGCCGACCGGCACCAAGACCTTCCGCTACGATTATCGTGTAAACGGGCGCCGCGAGACGCTGACCATCGGTCGCTATGGCAAGTATGGGATCACGCTCGCTGCCGCGCGCGAGAAACTGATCGATGCGAAGAAGCTTGTTGATGAGGGTGTCTCCCCCGCGAAGGAAAAGAAGCGAGCCAAGGCCAAGGCGAAATCCGAAGGGACGTTCGGCGAGCTTGCCCAGCGCTGGCTGCTGGAGAGCGAAATGTCGGACTCGACCCGCGACATGCGCCGACACATTGTCGATCGGGACCTGATCCCGGCGCTCGGAAACTACACGCTGCGCGAAGTGACGAGCGAGGATGTCCGTCAGCTCTGCGACAAGATCAAGAAGCG
>CAZQZC010000262.1:0-2418 GCA_964597685.1 uncultured Hyphomonadaceae bacterium
AGCATCGGTCTCCAAAACCGAGGGTCGCGGGTTCGAGTCCTGCTGCCCCTGCCAGGCGGCGTAAGGCCGGATCAGCCGCTTACGGCACAAGGAGCTGAAGCGTCGAACTGGCCGCTGTCAGCGCGCCGGCGTCCACTTCAAGCGCCGGAGGCCGTTGGGCGCTCGGATAAGCTTCAGCCAGCAGTTCGATCGCGACGCGGAGCGCCTCGCGCGTTTCTGTGTCCACGTCCCCAAGATCGCCCGCTGACCGAGCCAGCGCCGCATCGGCTGTCTTGTAGTAACCGAAGCCGTCCAGATACGGCTCATACGCGTCGCTGCGCAGCGCTTGGCGGTATTGCCGTACAGCGCGTTCGATTTGGTCGGCTGCGACACGGGCGGCGATTTCGCCGGCGCTAGATCCATCGTCGGGCGCCTGCCGCTCTGCGGCCAATAGCGCTGTGAGGACCGCGTCCGCTCGCGCCGCGATGTCTTCGGGCGTCGCGTCGCCATAGGCGGCCTCGGACGCCTCCAGAAGCAGGCCGTCGATGGGCGCGACCCCGCGATCGGCCAGGATTGGGCCGAGGTCGATCAGAACTTCGCTGACGGGATGGGCGAACATCGCGGCCGCTTCTTGGCGCTTGCCGGCGTCGTAGGCGTCTTTGGCGGCGCGGACATGGGCTTCGACGACCGCTAGACCGGCGCGGTACTCAGCCGGGTCGGACGCCGCAAGCGCGACATCCACGCCGCCTTCGCCGCCCTCGCCCGCTTCACCTTCACCGGCTTCCCCGCCGTGTTCGCCTTCGCCGGCCTCTCCATGGGCCGCGCTCAACGCGTTTCCCGTCTCGCCGTGTTCGCCTGACTCGCCGCCTTCGCCGCACGCCCCAAGCGACGCTGCGCCGAGGGCCGCGGCGCCGACGCCGAGCTGTGTCCACCGCTTGTAGACAAGGGTCATGATAAGCTCCAGTTACTCGAGAATAGCTCGGGAGAACCTTAATGATCTGCGAACAAGTCGCAAGTGCGCAATGGGCGTTCTGAGGATTGGCGGCGTTTTGAACGCGGAGCAGCTTCAATCGGTACAGCGCGCAGCCGCCGACCTTAACTGGCGAGACGGCGCGGAGACCGCTGGGACCATGGCCCGCAAGGTCAAGCGTAATGAACAGGCGGATTGGTCCAGCCCTGGCGGGGCGACGGTTCACGCCTCGTTGGAGGCGGCCTTGAAGGCCAATATCGTGATGAAGTCGGCGGCGCGGCCTCGGCGCATGTCGCGCCTCATTCTTAGCCGCACGCACGCCGGCGGCGGCTATGGCGCGCATGTGGACAACGCCCTGATGGGCGGCGGCAAGCAGCGCCTGCGCAGCGATTTATCGTTCACATTGTTTCTGTCGGAGCCGAAGGCGTATGACGGCGGCGAGCTTATCCTCGACCTCGCTGTAGGACGGCAGACGATCAAACTGGCCGCTGGAGACTTGATCCTGTATCCGTCCACGGAGATCCATCGCGTCGCGCCCGTTACGTCTGGGGAGCGCCTGGTCTGCGTCGGTTGGATCGAGAGCGAGGTGCGCGATCCCGCCCAACGGGCGATTTTGTTCGACATCGACAATTTACGCGCGGGCTTGTCGAAGGCGTCGCCCGACGCTTTGGACCAGCGCCTGTTGCTCGACAAGGTGGCCTCCAATCTGTTGCGGATGTGGGCGGCGCCGTAAGTATGGCGGAATTGACCAGCCCCGATTGGGTGTTTCACTTCAGCGACGATCCGAGCATACGCCGGTTTGAGCCTCGGCCTGTTCGGACGCCTGTCAATCGACCAAACGGGTGGGACTGGCTCAACGGCCCGCTGGTCTGGGCTGTGGCGGGGGCTTATGACGTGCTTTACCTGTTCCCGCGCGAGTGTCCGCGAATTTTGATCTGGCCAACGCCCGCGGCGACGGCCGAAGACGTCGCGCATTGGTTCCCGTGCGACGATAGACCTCGCGCGATCGCCTTTATCGAGCGCGAGTGGGAGACGCGTCTGCGGCGAAGCGACATCGTCCGCTATCGACTTCCCGCACGCGATTTCGAATGGGCCGGCGAGCTTGGCTACCACGTTTCGCGCTTTGCCGTCGAACCAGACGAGGTTGGGCGCCTGACGGATTTGCCCCGCGAGCTTGCCGAACGACAGGTTGAGCTTCGCATCATGGATGATCTGACGCCGCTGAAAGGCTTGTGGGACACCAGTCTTCATGTCAGCGGCGTGCGCCTGCGCAACGCCCGAGGCTGGGGGCCGCCAGGCTGGCCGCACACGCCGCCTGTTCCTGGCGACGCGCCTTAGTCGGCCGCATGTGTTCCTGAGTGGATTGGGTTTTTTCGCGATGGTCCTACTTGTTCATCATCCCGATTACGAAGCGACGACCGTGCCGGATACCCACCGATTCACCATGCGCATCTACTCGAAGGTGGCTG
>CAZQZC010000263.1:0-2403 GCA_964597685.1 uncultured Hyphomonadaceae bacterium
AACCGGATAACCGATCCGTCCGGGCGCTGAATATCCTTCGCGACGCGCACGACCACGGCCTTACGCACGTCGCCTTTTTTCACGCGCCCCTTCGGAATCGCTTCCTTGATCGACACCACGATGATGTCGCCAACGCTGGCGTATCGCCGCCCCGCGCCGCCCAGCACCTTAATGCACTGGACGCGGCGCGCGCCGGAATTGTCCGCCACGCCGAGATTGGACTGCATCTGGATCATTCAGCAGCTCCCTCTGACGCAGCGCCGAGCAATTCCCAACGCTTGAGTTTTGACTTGGGCGCGCACTCGACGATCGAGACGGTCTGACCGACCTCCGCCGAATTCGCCTCGTCGTGGGCGTGATAGCGCTTTGATCGCCGCACCGTTTTCTTCAGGAGTGGATGGAGAAACGTCCGCTCAACGCGCACGATCGCCGTCTTGTCCTGTTTGGTGGAGACCACCACGCCTTCCATGACTCGTTTGGGCATGTTGGCTCTCCCTATCCTTCCGCAGCGGCTTTTTCGCCGAGGATCGTCTTGATCCGGGCGATGTCGCGGCGCACTTCGCGCACGCGGGCCGTCTTCTCCAGCTGGCCGGTGGCTTGCTGGAAGCGTAAATTGAACTGCTCTTTCTTCAGCGTCGCCAACTGATCCTTCAATTGGTCTTCGCTTTTGGAACGGAAATCGGACGCGCTCATCGCCTATAGCCCCTCCATCCGCTTCACGACTTTCGTCTTGATCGGTAATTTCGCCGCACCGAGACGGAGCGCTTCACGCGCAATCTCCTCGTTCACGCCGTCAATCTCGAACAGGATCCGGCCCGGCTTCACGCGGGCGACCCAACGGTCGACCGATCCCTTGCCCTTGCCCATCCGAACCTCAATCGGTTTCGCCGACACCGGCGTGTCTGGAAAGACGCGAATCCAGACTTTGCCTTGCCGCTTCATATGGCGGGTGACCGCGCGCCGCGTCGCCTCGATCTGGCGCGCCGTCACGCGCTCAGGCTCCAGAGCCTTTAGGCCATACGACCCGAAGTTCAGCGAATAGCCGCCCTTCGCGTCACCGGAAATGCGGCCCTTGAAGGCCTTTCGGAATTTCGTGCGTTTTGGCTGCAGCATAACTTAAGCTCCCGCGCCCGCTGAAGCGCCCGAGGCCGGGCCGCGCTGACCGGCCGACGAGCGCGCGCGCGATTGCCCTGACGATTCCAGACGGCGATCCTGCGCCATCGGATCGTGCTCCATGATCTCGCCCTTATAGACCCACACCTTGATGCCGATGATCCCATAGGTCGTCAGCGCCTCAGCCGTGCCGTAATCAACGTCGGCGCGAAGGGTGTGCAGCGGCACCGAGCCTTCGGCGTAGCGTTCGGTCCGCGCAATCTCCGCGCCGCCCAGGCGACCCGAAACTTGAACCCGGCAGCCAAGCGCGCCCAAACGCATCGCCGACTGGATCGCGCGCTTCATGGCGCGGCGGAACGATCCGCGACGCTCGAGCTGGCGGGCGATGTCCTCGGCAACCAACGTGGCGTCGATCTCGGGCTTGCGGATCTCGACGAGGTTCACTGACACCTCATCCGAAGCGATGCTGGACAGCGCCTTGCGAAGCGCCTCAATGTCCGCGCCCTTCTTGCCGATCACAAGGCCCGGGCGGGCGGTGTGGATCGTCACACGGCAGCGCTTGTGCGGACGCTCGATCGTGATTTTGGAAACGCCGGCCTGTTTCAGCTTTTTCTTGATGTGACGCTCGATCGCCAGATCTTCATGAAGCAAACGGCCGTAATCTGAGACGTCCGCATACCACCGGCTGTCCCAAGTTCGGTTGATGCCGAGGCGAAGCCCGACGGGGTTGACCTTCTGTCCCATGACCTAAGCCTCCGCCGCTTCCATGGACGTGTCCCGAAGGACAATCGTAATTTGTGAGAACGGCTTCTCGATCCGGGCCGCCCGGCCGCGAGCACGCGCGCGCAGGCGCTTCATCACCAGATTCTTGCCGACATGGGCCTCGGCCACGACGAGGGAGTCGATATCGAGGCTGTGATTGTTCTCCGCATTCGACATGGCCGAATACAGGGCTTTGTAGACGTCCTGGGCGTGACGTTTCGGCGAGAAGCGCATCTCGTCCATCGCCTTCTGGATCGGCAGGCCGCGCACTTGCTGCGCGAGCAAATTGAGCTTCTGCGGGCTGACGCGAAGCATGCGCAGCACGGAGCGCGCTTCATTGCCGGCCTGCTTCGGAGGAGCTTTAGGCTTTCCCATCGCGCTTACTTCCGCTTCGCTTTCTTATCGGCGCCGTGGCCGTAATAGGTCCGCGTCGGCGCGAACTCGCCGAATTTGTGACCGACCATCTCTTCAGACTCGAGCACGGGGATGAATTTGTTGCCGTTGTTGACCTGAAAGTTCAGGCCGACG
>CAZQZC010000264.1:0-2384 GCA_964597685.1 uncultured Hyphomonadaceae bacterium
ACCGCGTCGACGACGCCCTCAACGCGACCCGCGCGGCCGTGGAAGAAGGCATCGTCCCCGGCGGCGGCGTGGCCCTCCTGCGCGCGTCGAAGAATATCGACGTCAAAGGTGCGAACGACGACGAGCAGGCCGGCATCGACATCGTGCGCAAGGCGCTCGAATCGCCGATCCGCCAGATCGCCGAGAACGCCGGCGTCGAAGGCTCGGTCGTCGTGGCGAACATCCTCGGTCAGAAGGGCAAGTCCTACGGCTTCAACGCCCAGACCGAAGAGTATGGCGACATGGTCGAGATGGGCATCATCGATCCGGTGAAAGTGGTCCGCTCAGCGCTGCAAAACGCCGCGTCCGTGGCGGGCCTTCTCATCACGACGGAAGCCAGCATTGCCGAAGCGCCGAAGAAAGACGAGCCCGCGATGCCCGGCGGCGGCATGGGCGGCATGGGCGGCATGGGTGGCATGGACTTCTAAGTCCAGCCACTCGCGCCAACGAAAAGGGCGGCCCAATGCGGCCGCCCTTTTTGTTTCAGTACGATCTTCAGACCGCGTTCGTTTCGGTCTCGCGGTCGGTGATCTGAACCGCTTTAGGGTCGTTTGTCAGCGTTCGCGCCCAGGCTTCGACATTGCCGCGCGCATCGCGAACGAAAGCGGAGCGCCGAACGACCCAAAAGAAGAAATTCTGCAGCCAGAGGCCCGGTCGACGCAGGGGACGGCGGACGTGTAGCATGAGGTTGACCCGCACGCTGTCCGTTTCGTTCCAGGTTTCGTGGTCGTAGGTGTCGTCGAAGACGAAGAGCTTTCCTTCCCGCCAATTCTCGATGTGGCTGTCGACGCGCAAACGGCATGCGCCGCCATCCTTGGGAACGATAAGCGGAAGGTGCACCGTCAGCATGCCCTTTGTGACGCCCCTGTGGGGGGTCAGGCGCGTGCCCGGCTGGTGCACTGAAATCATCGCGGTAAGCAATCCAGGGATCCGTTCGACAAGCTTGGCCGTCTTTGGGAAGCGGTGGCAGACATCGCTGATCTGATAGCCGTAACCCCACAGGAACACCGAACTCCAGCCTGCATCCGCATTGATGCCCTTGTGCTCCGGAGACAAGTCCGTCAGGGACGGCGCGTCCGATGGCAGGCCCGCGGCGACTTCATCGCGGATCTCGGTCCAGCGTTCTTGCAATTCGTCCGCCCACGGAAACAAGTTTGGGCTCAAGACAGGCGTTGTTGGAATGCGCGAAAATCTCGCGACAATTCTGTTGATCGTGTGCCGTAATTCGCCGCCATAGCGCCGCAGGAGCCGATCCCAAAGGCCCGCATAGGATGCGGATACGTGATCCGTCATGTGCTTCCCCTCATAATCAAGTGCGATGGCGAGAGGGCAACGGTTGGCCGCGTTGAAGCGGTGACGCAGATCCTCGGGTTGCGTAGAGCCGTCTACACACTCGCCAATCTCTTGAACCATATGGTTCCGAAGCGTCGGAACGGAAGATGCGCGCGCGTTCACACTTCTATGACGATCGGCAGGCTGGATATTGCGCGCGCCGCGCCTATGCCAAGAGCGCTCGCAAGCCGGCGGCGAGCTCCGTTTCGAAGTCTGGCCGCATATCCGCCAGTGCGGGATCGGTTTCCATGATGCGTCGGACACGCTCAGGCGGTCTGCAGACCTGCGCCAGTCCAATCGCCAAAGCGTAGGCCCGCAAAAACACCCTGATCCCGACGCCGGTTTGAAGCCCTGCTGTCTGCTCCAATTTTGCGCCATACGTGCCGAGGCAAGACGCAAGCGCCCGTTTGTACGCCAGGATTTCGGCCTCCGAAGCGTTCGCCTCGAGGCTGACGTGGAGCGGCCCGAGAAGGTCCAAGAGGAGCGGAGCGCCGGCGAATGACGCGGCGATCCCGGTGGCGATCTGATCGCGCGACGCGCCCGGCTGAAAGACGGATGCGGCCTTGGCGAACCAGTCTCCGACCATGTCCGTCAGAAGCGCGAGGAACAGGGCCTCCTTGCTCGTAAAATAAAGATACGCCGTTCCCTTCGCGACGCCGGCTTCGGCTGCGAGGTCAGCGATCTTGATGTCCTCAAGTCGCTGGACGGCGAGCATGCGAGCGCCTGCGGCGATGAGCGAGGCGCGGCGCGCGTCCTTCTCATCTGCCGTTCGGGCGCGATGTTTGGCAGTCCGCTCGCTCAAGAACGCGTCCTCGTCCTGGTCGCCTCGCTCAACATGACAAGCGCGCAACGCAATGGCCAGCCTGCGCCGCTATAGCGGCGCGCCAGCAATTGGACTCACCGCGCCGCTATGGGTTTTTGTCTTGACGCATTTCGGGACGGCGAACCGGTCTCCGCCCTAGGTGTTTAGTCCCGGCATTTGATGGATTGGATCGAGAATGAACCGCTCCGGC
>CAZQZC010000265.1:0-2377 GCA_964597685.1 uncultured Hyphomonadaceae bacterium
AAGCGCTGATCCACCACTTCAAGCTCTACACCGAGGGCTTCCACGTGCCGGCGGGGGACGTCTATGCGGCCGTCGAAGCGCCGAAGGGCGAGTTTGGCGTTTATCTCGTCGCCGACGGCTCCAACCGGCCCTATCGCGTGAAGATCAGGGCGCCGGGCTATCCGCACCTGGCGGCGATGGATCACCTTTGCAAAGGGCACATGCTGGCGGACGTCTCGGCGATCCTCGGCTCGTTGGACATCGTGTTCGGGGAGATAGACCGGTAATGGCGGCGTTTCCTGAAAGTCGTTTTAACGTTCTGACGCTTGGCGTGGCGGACAAGGACGCCATGGCGGACTTCTATACAAGTGTACTGGGCTTTCGACGCTTTGGCCCCGATGAGATGGTTATGCTGGATGCCGGCGGCTTCGTTCTCGGGCTGTGGGAGCGCGATAAGCTCGCGGGCGACGCCAATCTGTCGGACCACGGACGCGCGCCTGGCTTCCAGGGGTTTGCGATGGCCTACAACGCCCGCTCAAAGGAAGATGTAGACCGGATCTTCGACGCGCTGGAAACCGCCGACGCGGCGATCACCAAGGCGCCGCATGAGGCGTTTTGGGGCGGCTATTCGGGTTACTTCACCGATCCCGAGGGCAATGCCTGGGAGGTCGCCTACAACCCTTACTGGCCGCTGGATGAGGATGGGCGGTTGGTGCTGCCGACGGAGGCGAACGATTAATGTCCGTGCGTCGATTCGATCTTGAGGCCGGCGGCGACGCGTTCGCGTTCCCGGCGGACACTGAGCCGAAGATCGCGTTTTGGCTTGGCAAGTATCCCGGCGACCGGAAACGGTCGGCCGTCATTCCGCTCCTATGGCTGGCGCAAAAGGACAATGGCGGCTGGCTGTCTGAGCCGGCCATGCGCGAGGTCGCCGATCGGCTGGAGATGCCTTATGTCCGCGTCTACGAGGTCGCGACCTTCTATACGATGTTCCGGCTCCAGCCAGTTGGACGCCACCACGTTCAGCTTTGCGGCACGACGCCCTGCATGCTGCGGGGCGCAAATGATCTGAAAGAGGTCTGCCTTTCCAAGATCGGGCCGAAAATGCGCGTCAGCGAGGACGGCCGGCTCTCTTGGGAGGAAGTCGAATGCCTTGGCGCCTGCGTGAATGCGCCGATGGTGCAGATCAACGATTATTATTACGAAGACCTGACGCCTGAGACCTTTGGCGAGATCCTGGACAAGCTGGCCAATGGCGTTGACGTGGCGCCTGGCGTGTTTGTCGACCGGGTAAACTCCGCACCGCTCGGCGGGACGGATGTTCTCACCGATGCAAGCCTGTTCGATGGGTCTTTGTCCCGGCCGTTGAGCGTTATTCCGAATGCGCCGGCGCCGCAGCCCGCCGCAGAGGCCGAAACGCCGGAGGATACGCCGGCGGCGCCAAGCGACGACGACAAACCGGAAGCCCTCGACGTGGCCGAGGGTGAACGCGACAATCTGAAACGCATCAAGGGCGTCGGCCCAAAGAACGAGGAGCAGCTCAACGCGCTCGGCGTCTTCAAGTTCGGCCAGATCGCCGCGTGGACGCCCGCCAATGTCGCTTGGGTGGAGGCGCATCTGAGCTTCCCTGGCCGGATTGCCCGGGAAGACTGGATCGCGCAGGCCAAAGTACTCGCCGACGGCGGTGAGACCGATTTCGCCAAGCGGGTCGACGCTGGCGACGTCGGGTCGAGCAAGGACGAGGGGTGAAGTTTGTGGGAACGCATGACCCCTCAAGACCGCCGCGCGGTTCTGTTCGCACTTTGCGTCGACACGGCCTGCGTATTCGGCGGCGTGGGGCTTTATCTCTTGACTGGCGGGATTGTCTGGATCATCGCCGGCGCCCTTTTAGGGCTGGGATTTTCCGGTCCGCCCTTGATCCGAATGATGCGCGCCCGGAGGCAGGATGATGATTGAAGACAAGGACCGCATCTTCACCAATCTCTATGGCCGCCACTCGCCGTATCTCGACGAGGCGAAGAAACGCGGCGCGTGGAATTCGACGAAGGATCTCTTGTCCTTCGGGCCCGGATGGATTGTCGATCAGATCAAGGAATCCGGGCTGCGCGGGCGCGGCGGCGCTGGCTTTCCCACGGGGCTGAAGTGGAGCTTCATGCCGAAGGAAGTGCGCGACCGGCCGCACTATCTCGTCGTCAACGCCGATGAATCGGAACCCGGAACCTGTAAAGACCGGGAGATCATGCGCCACGATCCCCACCTGTTGATCGAAGGGTGCCTGGTGGCCTCCTTCGCCATGCGCGCGCACGCTTGCTACATCTACATTCGCGGCGAATACATCCGCGAGCGCGAAGTGCTTGAGGACGCCATCAAGGAAGCCTACGAGGCCAAGCTGATCGGC
>CAZQZC010000266.1:0-2349 GCA_964597685.1 uncultured Hyphomonadaceae bacterium
GCCGGTGGTGATCTCCAATTGCTCGAACAATTACGGGCCGCGCCAATTTCCCGAAAAGCTCATTCCGCTGATGATCCTTAACGCTCTGCACGATGAACATCTGCCTGTCTTCGGCGATGGCGCGCAGGTGCGCGACTGGCTGCATGTCGACGCCCACGCCGCCGCCCTGATCCGCATCGCCGAGGCCGGCCGGCCCGGGGAAACCTATGCCGTCGGCGCGCGCGGCGAGCAGACAAACCTCAGGATTGTCAAAGAAATATGCGCCGCCCTCGACGCATTTCGCCCCAACGGCGCGCCGCATGACAGGCTAATCCGGTTCGTCGCAGACCGGCCGGGCCACGACCGTCGCTATGCGATCAACCCCGCGAAGATCGAGCGCGAACTCGGCTGGCGCGCAGCCATCCCCCTCGACAGGGGCCTTCGCGACACCGTCGGCTGGTATCTGGACAACGAAGCGTGGTGGCGGCCGATTAGAGACGGCGTCTATTCCGGCGAACGCCTGGGCCTGGACACTGGTTCGAGCTCGTGACGATTCTGGTCATCGGGGCGTCGGGCCAGATGGGGCGTTCAATCGCCGAGCGCATCGAGGCGCGCGGCGTCGACGCAATGGTCCTGGGCCGCCCGGCGATCGACATATCCGACCCAACCCGCCTTGCAGAAGTCATCGACCACGTTCGTCCGCGTGCAATTCTGAACACCGCCGCCTTCGCGCAGGTCGACGCCGCGGAAAAGGACCGGGCCGAAGCTACGGCGTTAAACGCAAACGCGCCCCGAACACTCGCCGAAGCCGCGGAGCGGAGCGGCGCGGCGCTTGTCCACATGTCCACCGATTATGTGTTCGACGGGTCCAAGGGCGCGCCCTATTCGGAAGACGACACGCCCAACCCGATCAACCATTATGGGCGGACGAAACGGGCCGGCGAGGAAGCGGTCCTAGCCCATGGCGGCTGGGTGGCGCGGGTCTCGTGGATCCTGTCGCCCTATGGCTCGAACTTCACCAAGACCATGCTGCGGCTCGCCCGAGAGCGCGACACAGTGCACGTCGTGGACGACCAATTCGGAACCCCCACGCTCGGCCTGCCTCTAGCCGACGCTCTTTTGGACGTATCCTTGGCTGCGATTGGATCTAAGGGCCCCCGCATTCTTCACATGGCCGGGCGGGACGGGGTCGCATGGGCGGACGTCGCCGAAGCGATTTTCGACGCCTCGCGCCGCGTCGGCGCGCCAAGCGCGCGGGTTGAACGGATTCCGACGTCGCAACGCCCCACGCCGGCGGTGCGGCCGCTGGACACGCGCCTCGACAGTCGCGCCCTTGAAGACGACTTCAACATCGTGCTTCCGGATTGGAAAGATGGCGTGCAGGGCGTCGTCGATCGTTTGCTGTCATCATGAGGGACGCAACCCGATGAAAGGCATTGTTCTCGCCGGCGGCCTTGGCACGCGGCTTTATCCGTTGACGCTGAGCGTCTCGAAGCAATTGCTT
Source organism: uncultured Hyphomonadaceae bacterium (assembly GCA_964597685.1). Lineage (GTDB taxonomy): Bacteria > Pseudomonadota > Alphaproteobacteria > Caulobacterales > Hyphomonadaceae > JBCBTJ01. The sequence continues at coordinate 1,484 of CAZQZC010000266.1, forward strand.
CCCATCTACGACAAGCCGCTGATCTACCATCCCGTCACCACTCTGATGCTAGCTGGCGTGCGGGAGATTTTGATCATCTCCACACCCGAAGCTCTGCCGCAATTCGAGCGCCTCCTGGGCGACGGCGCGAAATGGGGTGTGAGCTTCGCCTACGCCGAACAAGCCGAGCCGCGCGGTCTGGCCGAGGCGTTTCTTATCGGTCGCGATTTCTTGGCCGGCGAACCGGTGGCCTTCGCACTCGGCGACAACATTTTTTACGGCGCAGGGCTAAGCGAATTGCTTGTCCACGCCGGCGGCCGGACATCCGGCGCAGAGATTTTCGCGTACACCGTGGCGGATCCCAACCGGTTCGGCATCGTCGAAATCGGCCCCGACGGCCGGGCCGTATCGATCGAGGAGAAGCCCGCCAAGCCCAAAAGCGACTGGGCGGTGACAGGGCTTTATTTTTACGATCGCAAGGTCGTCGATATCGCCGCAGATGTGCGGCCATCGGCGCGCGGCGAACTTGAGATTACGTCCATCAATCAAGCCTATCTCGAGCTGGGCGAGCTGCACGTCACCCAACTCACAAGGGGCGCAGCGTGGCTCGACGCCGGCACATTCGACAGTTTGCTCCAGGCCTCTCAGTTCGTGCAGACGCTGGAAAAACGGCAGCGCTTCAAGATCGCCTGTCCCGAGGAGGTCGCCTGGCGCCGAGGGTTTATCGACCGAGAGCAGCTCGAGCGGCTGGCGGGCGAGTTTCGAAACGAGTACGGCGACTATCTGCGCAGCCTCCCCGATAGTCCCTAGAGCCCTATCATCCGAATTTGAGTCGGCTGACGGCCTCTCGCGATCATGCTGGCTAGGAGCATACCGCAGGGCGATGC
>CAZQZC010000267.1:0-561 GCA_964597685.1 uncultured Hyphomonadaceae bacterium
CATCAGCTCCAGAATCTGCCGGGCGTACGCTGACAGGCTCTCGACTATGCGCCGCTGGCCCTCGGCGGAGACCGTGTCGAAGGCGAGCGACGTTTTGCCCGACCCCGAAAGGCCGGTCATCACGACCAATTCGCCGCGCGGAATGTCGACGTCGATGTTCTTCAGATTGTGTTCTTTCGCGCCGCGGACGCGGATGATCGGAAGTTCTGTCATGGTCGCCTGGTTGCTCGAAGGGCGGGACTAAAGGCTGAAAATGGGGCCCGCGTCGAGATCGGCCAGCTTGGCGTATGACGGGGCGGTTGATCTTTCTCCCAAGGGCGCTGCGCCCGGCGAGCCCGAATTTTAAGCGCTGTAACGGTTTTTTCAGCGTCGCCGGTCTAATCGATGACGCCTAGTTTTATCTGACAAGAGACGCGACAATGCTCCGCTTCGGCATGACCATGGATCAATTCACCTGGTTGGCGGGAGCCTATGTCTTCGCCTTCGCGCTGTTCACATTGCTCGCTTATGTCAGCCGCGGGCGTGCGGCCTTGTTTCCCAACCGCGAAAAGGTGAATTCGG
>CAZQZC010000267.1:571-2313 GCA_964597685.1 uncultured Hyphomonadaceae bacterium
CGCGTGACCTGGCTTTTGATCGCCTGGAACGCTGGCATGGCCCCGCTTGCCGTCGCTTTGGCGGTTCCGTTCGTGCAGGCCATCGAGGGCGTGGGAATTCCGCGCATTGATCCGTCCTTTTGGTCGCCGCTGCCCGCCGTCGGCGTTGCTTTGATCGGATTGGTCTGGATGGATTTCGTCAATTACTGGTCCCATCGGCTTCGCCACATGGGGCCGCTTTGGCCGATGCACGCCGTGCACCATTCGGACACGAAGATGAGTTTCCTGTCCTATTATCGGAACCACATCACCGAGAGCGTTTTCATTCCTCTCTTTCATGTCGCCTTCGCCTCGTGGCTCGGCGTTTCACCGTCTGCGATCGGAGGGATCGTACTCCTCGCGGGCCTGCATCAGATGTATGTGCACGCCGATCTCGAGTGGGATCACGGTCCGCTGAAGCGTGTTATTGCCTCGCCACAGTTTCACAAATGGCATCATGCCAACCATCCTGACGCGATCGACAAGAACTTCGCTGAGATTTTGCCTCTGTGGGATATTCTCTTCGGGACATATCACAATCCCGGTCGTTGCACGGCCTCGACGGGATTTGTCGGCAATCCCGGAGAGAGCGCTTCAGCGCTCATTCTCTACCCATTCAAACAATGGGGGCTCATGACCACGCGCGTATTTGGACGGGCGGCCCAATATGTTCGCGGCGCGGAAAAGGCGGCGTGAACGGATGAATTTGTTCGACATCTCCTTCCATGCCGAAAAACTCCAAGGGCTCATCTGGGCCTATGTGCTTCAGTTCACGCTGTTCACGGTGCTCGCGCTCGTCGCGCGGGGGCCTTCGGCTGTGCGGTGGCCGACTGAGCTCGTCAAAAGCGCGCGGGTGAATTGGGCGTTCATCGTTATAAACAGCTTTCTGGCGCCGGCCGCCTATGCAGGCGTCGCCATCATACAATCCGCGTCCGAAGCGCTGGGTGCGCCTGGAATTCCCCCTTCATACTGGTCGGGCGTCTCGGTGTGGATTCCGGCCCTCTTGGCGATGATTGCAGTCGACTTTCTGGATTATTGGAGCCATCGGCTGCGACACCATCGGCTGCTATGGCCAATGCACGCCGTCCATCATTCCGATACGCATCTAAATTACTTGTCCTGGTATCGCGCTCACATTTTGGAGCACGTCTTCATCAAGGGCGGCCACGTCGTCTTGGCGGCGATGCTGGGGGCGACGCCCGGAATGGTCGCGGGTTTGGTCGTCTTTACAGCGCTCCATCAGCAATACGTTCATATGAACGTCGACTGGTCGCACGGACCGCTGCGCTCGGTCTTGGCGTCGCCCCGTTTCCACCGGTGGCACCATGCCGACGATCCGGCCGCCTACGACAAGAATTTCTCAAATCTCATGCCGATCTGGGACAAGCTGTTCGGGACGTATTATTGCCCCGGACCCTGCCAATCCCCGCTCGGCTTTCCTGGAAACCCGGGTGAAAACGTGCGCGCGCTTATGCTGTATCCTTTCAAGGAATGGGGACGGATGGCTGGTCAAGCCCTGCTGGGGCTGAGACGGAAACGCGCGGAAATATCAGAACAAGCATAGAACATCCGAGAATTCTCTGTTAATCAATCCGCTGGAACGCTCGGCGGCGGCGATTGTTGCGGTCTATGACCCCGGGCAAGCGAAGCGGAGAGATCCATGGCGGGTTCGGTGAATAAGGTCATCCTGGTCGGCATTCTGGGCCAGGATCCCGAGGTGAAGC
>CAZQZC010000268.1:0-2254 GCA_964597685.1 uncultured Hyphomonadaceae bacterium
CGGCGTTCGACCGATTGCGCATCTGGATGGCATTCGGCGACGGTCTGGTCGATGGCGTCGAGTCGGAGAGCTCGACGCGCGGACGCTCGTTCTTGTTCTTCTCGCTCGGTGTGGCCGCGGGTGCGAGTCTCGGCAAGACATTCTCCCTGCGGGTTCCCGAGAACGGGCTCATCGCGTTGAACGTCCCATTGGACACCCTCAGGCTCGGAGCCTTGAGCACGCGGACGACACATCCTTTTTATATGGCGCGTTGGAATGAACTCCTCGGCGCGCTTGGGATCGACGGCGAATTGGTGAACCCATACTGGGACAAGACGAAGGGCGAGATGGTGTCGGATTGCGCCGACGGAGATCTCCTCAAACGGATCGCCAGCCATTCTCTGTCATGCTCGTCGCCGGCAAAAGCTCGCTGGAAGGGCGAACCGCAAGGTCATTGCGGATATTGCCTGCCATGCCTGATCCGCCGCGCATCGCTCTTCGGAGATGATCCGACAGAGTATGGCCTTGCTGATCTGACGGCTCGGGCGTTGGATACGCGGCAGGCCGAAGGGCAACAGGTCAGATCGTTCCAACTCGCCATCCGCCGTCTCGCCGAACGCCCCGGTCTGGCGAAGATATTGATTCACAAGCCCGGTCCGTTGTCGGATTATCCCGACAGACTGGACGCCTACGCAGATGTCTATCGGCGCGGTCTCGAAGAGGTCGGGACCATGTTGGCGGGCGTGAGAACGGCGCCATCATGACCGGACGAAACGCGCCTCGCCTGGTCGACTTCCATTGCCATCTCGATCTCTACCCCGATCATGCCGCGGCGGTGTCCCAAAGGGAACGCGAGGGCGTGTTCACGTTGACGGTGACGACGACGCCGAAGGCATTCCCGAGAAACAAGGAACTCGCCGATCGGACGAAGCACGTCAGAGCCGCATTGGGGCTACATCCCCAACTCGTCGCGGAACGCTCTCACGAACTGCCGCTTTGGAAGGAGTATCTTCCGTCTTCGCGCTATGTCGGCGAAGTCGGTCTCGACGCCGGACGACGGTTCTATCGTTCTTTCGACGATCAGAAGGCGGTGTTCGCGGAGGTGCTCACGTCCTGCGCTGACGCGGGAAACAAGGTTCTCTCGGTGCATAGCGTCCGGTGTGCGAAAGTCGTGCTCGATATGATCGAAGCCAGACTCCCTCCCAGCGCCGGACGTGTCGTGTTGCATTGGTTCACCGGAACTCCATCGGAGGCGCGCCGAGCGGCCGAGATGGGCTGTTACTTCTCGGTGAATTCGGCGATGCTGCAGACCGAAAAGGCGAGGAAGCTCGTCCAATCGCTCCCAACGGACCGCATACTGACGGAGACCGACGGCCCCTTTACGGACGGCGTATCGAACCCGCGTCGCCCCGCCGATTTGACGCCGACGAGGGATGGCCTAGCCGCCGCGCTCGCGCTCGATCCTGAGGAGACGTCCGATCTGATCTCGGCGAACTTGAGAGCACTGCTCGATTAGCCTTACGCGAAGCTGACGCGGGACCATGGAACAGATGCCGCCGATCGCCTGCCTTAGCGTGCCCGAGACACTACTACGCCGGAATAAGTCTTCAACGACACTCCTAGGACAGACAATGTCCGGGCATGTCAAAATCACGCGAAAGACGCGCCCGATACGCTGAGTCCCAATCGGTGGGCGGTGTCGATCTCTACGACTACTGCAAAATGCCCGAGCCTAAGACGCGTGGCCGTCCAACTACGGATGACCCTTCGGACTGGCGTGTCGTCGATGACTGGCCTGACGATGTTCCGGTCACGCCCGAAGAGGTCGATGTCTTCGAACGCTGGTTCGGGGACTTGCTCGACGAGATGTTCGGACCGAACTCCGTCCGCGATTGAGCAGTCGAAACGACTTGCCTGGACTACCTCATTGGAGTATATTGATGATGGTGAAAAAAGCGCCCGTCAGCGTCATCGAGACGCCGGAATTCATCTCCGCGACGGGTCGCATGATGGATGAAGAGGAGCGTGCGGTGTTGGTGGATTATCTCGCCTACAATCCCGCAGTTGGCGATGTCATTCCCGGCACGGGCGGCGTGCGTAAGCTGCGATGGGCCTTGCCCGGTCGCGGCAAACGGGGCGGCGCGCGGGTGATCTACTTCTATCATAGCAGGGCCATGCCGCTTTTCGCGCTGACGGCGTTCGCCAAAAATCAGCGCGCCGACATCAGCCAGGCCGACCGCAACGGGTTTCGCGAGCTGACTGTGCGATTGAAGGA
>CAZQZC010000269.1:0-2232 GCA_964597685.1 uncultured Hyphomonadaceae bacterium
AATGAATGCGCAAGGATCTATGGCGCCAAGCGACCCCGATATTCGGTTATTGCCCCCAGAGTGGAGGGTGTAGGCGGCCTTCACCGGCGCGGCGACCATGCCCCGGCGGCGCCCTTCTATCCCAGCGCAGGCACCTCCGCGCGTTGCGCGAGAAATCTGGCCGGTGTCGCAAATCCGCTACCGGCCCATTTAACCTTCCCGACAATCGCCCTCCCAATGCGCGGCTTGCGCCCCTGCTATCGCGCCTTCTTAGTCGGAGGGCGGCGCGGCCGCGCCGCCAGCGAGCGCCCACTGGCGTGGGCGAGGCATATGCCCGCGACATGCGTAGCGGCCGTTGGCCGTTTACCGGCGATCCCATCCGCTTCACGACAGATGGCGAACTGATCGACGGCCAGCACCGTCTCCACGCCGTCATCGAAGCGGATCTCACCATCCCCTTCCTGTGTGTGTTTGGCCTTGAACCCAGGGCCAAGCACGCATTGGACACGGGCCGCAAACGCTCAGCCGGCGATGTTCTGGCGCTCAAGGGATATCCCCAGGCTGCGCGTCTGTCCGGCGCCGCGCGCCAGCTTCTCTACATCAAGCACAATACCTTGAGCGCCCGCGTGACCAGCGGCGAGATCGAGGACATCGTGGAGCGGCACCCCAAGCTCGCGGAGTGTACGCACATGTTCAACAACACCCGCGATATCTCACCGAGCCTGCTCACTGCGCTGTACTACCTGCTTGCCTACAAGATGGACGAGGACGCGTGCGCCCGTGATCTGGTGAATGCCATGCGCTCAGTGGAAGGCCTGCGGCCTTCCCGTTTGTTATTCAAAGCCGGCTTACCGGCCTGATTTTCAACGAAAACCTTCAAAAATGAGACGAGAGGTCGAAGACTTGCTGACGCTCGAGCAGGTGCGTCAGCTGTTCCCCGAAGAGCCGCCATCCACGCGCTGGATCTCCAAAACGGCGAAACAGGTCGGCGCTTATGTGAAGATCAGCCGGCGGGTCTATGTCACAGGTGATTTTCTGCAGAGGTTAGCGAAATGGCAAAGCTGCGAAAATACACAACCAAGAGCGGTGAGACCATCTACTACATCCGAGCGACGCTCCCGGTCCGTGAAGGCGGCCAAATCGTCTGGAAGCGCCGTGAGATCAGCACTGGAGTTGGCACACAGAAAGACGCACGGCGGATCGCCCGTGAGATAGAAGCTGAGCATTACGAGGCGGCACGTGTCGGCAGCGAGACGGATGGGTCGGCCACATTGTTCGCTGAAGCCGCGATCCTTTACTTGCAGGGTGGAGGAAGCGGGCGGTTTCTGCCGCCCATTATCGAGGCCATCGGCCATCTGCCTTTGTCCGAGATCACCCAGATTACGATGCAAGAGCTCGCGCATGACCTCTATCCCGGCAGAGCGGCGCAGACGGTCAACCGGCAACTGTACACACCAATCCTGGCGGTTCTGAATTACGCTGCGGATGCGGGACTGTGCCCGAAGCCGTCGATCAAACGGCCCAAGGGCCATGCAAAAAGGCGGCAGGTGGAAACGCCAGACGACGCATGGTTCGCTTCGGTTCTGCCGCAGCTCTTGCCGCAAATGCGTGCGCTAGTGCTGCTGCTGACTTTGCACGGCCTTCGGGTTGGAGAGGCGTTGGCACGTACCCCTGCCGACATCGACACAACACAGCAGTCATGGAAACTGCATATTCCAGATACCAAAACCGGCGAGCCAGCGATTATCGAACTCTCCGCACCAGTGTCGCAGGCGATTTCGGAGATTCCGAATTGGCGGCATCAGAAATGGCTGCTTGGAACATGCTATCGTGGCACGGTGACAAAAGCGATCAAGGCGGCCTGCCAGCGCGCCGGCATTCCCTACTACGGTACCCATGCCATCGGCCGACATGCCTTTGCCATCCGCGCACTGCGTGACGGCTACTCACTCAAATGGGTCATGCAGGCAGGGCGCTGGAAAGACAGCGCGATGCCGATGAAGCAATACGGCCATTTCGAAAATTCAGAGATCAGTCGCGACGTGCAGCGCCTCTCAGAAAAAACGGCAGCAGCGTTCAAGCTGCGAGACAGGGGGAACTAAAGGGTCGAGTGCGCGGGGGACATATGGGGGACGAGTCCCTCAATGCGAAGAAAGTCCAGCAAAAACAATCGCCTAGCTTCCTTGCTCTTCCCCTGCTAAGGGAGTATACGGCAAAACCGTATCGTGGGTTCGAATCCCATCCTCTCCGCCA
>CAZQZC010000270.1:0-2191 GCA_964597685.1 uncultured Hyphomonadaceae bacterium
GGCGGCACGGACGAGCGCGCGCTGCATCATTTGTTCGCCGAAGTGCTCGACAATTCCATGGACGAGGCCACCGCCGGACACGCCACGCGGATCGAGATCCAACTCGACGTCGAGGGATTTCTGACCGTCGCCGACAATGGCCGCGGCATTCCCATCGATCCGCATCCCCGCTTTCCCGAGAAATCGGCGCTGGAAGTCATCATGACGACGCTGCATGCGGGCGGGAAGTTCTCGGACTCTGCCTACGAGACCGCCGGCGGGCTGCACGGCGTCGGCGTCTCTGTCGTCAACGCGCTGTCGGAGCGTGTGGATGTGGAGGTTGCGCGCAACAAGAAGCTCTATCGCCAAAGCTTTGAACGCGGCCATCCCTTGGGCGGCTTGGAATTGCTGGGCCCCGCGCCGAACCGGCGCGGCACAACAGTGCGGTTCAAGCCAGACGCCGAGATTTTTGGCGAGAAGGCGAGATTGAAGCCCGCCCGCCTGTTCCAAATGGCCCGCTCCAAAGCCTATCTCTTCCGCGGTGTGGAGATCCGCTGGTCCTGCGATCCCGATCTCTTGCCGGAAGAGTCAAAGGTTCCGGCCGAGGCGGTGCTGTCCTATCCCAACGGCCTGGCCGACCAATTGGTCGAGGTGTTCGGCGGCAAGTCCCAGATCACGGCCGAACCCTTCACCGGGCTCGTGGAGGCGGGCGACGGCAAGGTCGAATGGGCGATCGCGTGGACGGCGGCGGGCTTCGGCGAAGCCGACGGCTTCTCCCGGTCTTATTGCAACACGATCCCGACGCCCGACGGCGGCACCCACGAAGCTGGCTTCCGTGCGGCCGTCACCAAAGGCTTGCGCAATTACGGCCAGCTGACCAACCAGAAAAAGGCCGACCAGATCACCGCAGACGACGTGATGGGCCATTCCGGCCTGCTGCTCTCGGTCTTCATCAAAGGGCCGGAATTCGTCGGCCAGACAAAAGACAAGCTCTCCACCACAGCGGCGTTCCGCTTGGTCGAAAACGCGGTGCGCGACCATTTCGACCATTGGCTGGCCGCAAGCCCCAAAGAGGCCGACAAGCTGTTCACGTGGGCCATGGAGCGCGCCGACGAACGCCAGAAGCGCCGCAAGGCGAAGGAGGTCCAGCGCCAATCGGCGACCAAGCGGCTGCGCCTGCCGGGCAAGCTCGCCGATTGTTCCGACACCGGGCCCGACGGGACGGAGATCTTTCTCGTTGAGGGCGATTCCGCCGGTGGCTCGGCCAAACAGGCGCGCGACCGCAAAACCCAGGCGATTCTGCCGCTTAGGGGCAAGATCCTCAATGTCGCCAGCGCGACCGAAGAGAAGCTCGAAAAGAACCAGGAGCTTTCAGACCTGTCGCTCGCCCTTGGCGCGGCCTTGGGCCGGCGGTTCAACGTCGATGATCTGCGCTATGAGCGCGTGGTGATTATGACCGACGCCGACGTCGACGGCGCCCATATCGCCGCGCTCCTGATTACGTTCTTCTACCGGATGACGCCCGGCCTGATCGAAAGCGGACGGCTGTTCCTGGCCATGCCGCCGCTCTACCGCATCAGCCACAAGGGCAGGACCGTCTACGCCATGGACGACGGCCACCGCGCCGAGCTGGCGGCGTCGGAATTCCCCGCCAACGCCAAGCTGGAGATCGGCCGCTTCAAGGGTCTGGGCGAGATGAACCCCGCCCAGCTGAAAGAAACGACAATGGATCCGGCCACCCGCACGCTCGCGCGTGTCACGCTGCCGGACGGCGTCGACGATTTGGACGAGGTGAAGCCCGCCGACTTGGTCGAGACCCTGATGGGGCGGAAGGCGGAGCTGCGGTTTCGCTTTATACAGGAAAACGCGCGTTTCGCCGACGATCTGGATATTTGATTCTCTGTTTTTGCTCGGGCGCTGATCCTCGCTGCGCTCGGGCGCCCTGCGCCCGGCCCGGTCGGGCCGTGGGGGGCTCCGCGCTGCGGCGGTGCGGAGCGCCCACACAAGCAACGCGCAGGCGCAGCGGCCGGGGCGCAAGCCCCGAACAGAAGCGAGCAAAAAGTTCTTTATCTTTGCTCGGGCGCGTTTCCGGCTTCGCCGGAGCGCCCTGCGCCCGGCCCGGTCGGGCCGTGAGGGCTGCTTCGCATCACCGCAGCGCGGAGCAACCCCCACAAGCAACGCGCAGGCGCAGCGGCCGGGGCTTTAGCCCCGA
>CAZQZC010000271.1:0-2145 GCA_964597685.1 uncultured Hyphomonadaceae bacterium
AGTCCTGCACACTGAAGGCGTAGCGGCCGGCCTCGCGCGCTTGGTCCGCGACGTTTGCGCCGAATTGGAGACAGGCGGGGAGGGCGCCCGCGAGATCGTTCTACGCGCCTTTCTCTGCGATGGCGGCGTGTCTGAAGTCTTCGTCTCCACAGCTCGGCCCGTCCGCGACCCGGGCCACATTCTCCGACTGTTCAAGGAGCGGATCGAGCGCATAGACCCTGGTTTCGGGATCGATCTTTTAACGCTGGAAGCGCGTCGCACAGGCGCGATGTCGGCCGCCGCTCAACCTTTGAAGATGGATGTTGCAAGTGCGGCCTATGACATCGACGCCGTTTCCGCTCTCGCTGACCGGATTGTCGCACGCCTGGGCTCGGGGCGCGTGGTCGTTTCAACTCCGCACGCCAGCCATTGGCCAGGCCGCGCGGAACGGTTCGAACCCTTCCGTGGCTTTCGTCCCGATTGGCAAGCTATGCCTGAGGCGTCTCGAAGCCTGAGACCGGTGCGCCTGCTGCCGCGCCCGGAGCCTATAGAGACGTTGGCGACCGTGCCCGACGGACCACCGCGGCGCTTTCGTTGGCGGCGTGTCTCCCGCAATGTCGTCCGCGCCGACGGGCCGGAGCGCATCGCGCCCGAATGGTGGCGTCTCGATACGGACGCAGAACGGCGAGCGCGGGATTACTACCGCGTCGAGGATGAAGCCGGCCGGCGGTATTGGGTCTTTCGCGACGGACTTCACGGCGACGGTCGCGGAGAGGCGCCGCAATGGTTTCTGCACGGGCTGTTCGCATGAGCGTTTACAGCGAACTCCAGGTCACGACGAATTTCTCCTTCCTGCAAGGCGCGTCCCACGCCGAGGAATTGGTCCGCCAAGCCAAGGACTTAGGGCTCCAAGCGATCGGTGTATGCGACCGCAACACGCTGGCGGGCGTCGTGCGCGCCCACATTGCTGCGAAACAGCATGATCTGCGTCTGGTCGTTGGAGCTCGGCTGGATCTTGTCGAGGGGCTGAGTCTGCTGTGCTACCCCACGAACCGCGCCGCCTATGGTCGTCTGTCCGCCTTGCTGTCGAAGGGCAAAACGGGCGATGTGGAAAAAGGCGAATGCATCTTGGCGCTTGAGGATGTCGCCGCCCACGCCGAAGGACAGGTCTTCATTCTCGTGCCGCCTGACGATCTCGGTCACGAGTTCGAGGCGCGTCTAACCGATCTCGCCCTTCGGTGGCCGGGGCGAATTTATCTCGCCGCGGCCTTCCGCTATCGCGGCGACGACAGGGCGCGGATCGCGCAATTGGCCGCCCTAGGGGCCCGCGCCGGCGCGCCGATTGTAGCAGTCAACGACGTTCACTATCACGCTCCCGGCCGACGTCCTCTGCAGGACGTGATGACCTGTATCCGCGAACACGTCACCTTGGAGACGGCTGGCTTCCGCCTGGCGGCTAATTCCGAGCGCCATCTGAAGGGACCGGATGAAATGGCGCGTCTTTTCGCCGGCTTCCAAGACGCGCTCGCACGCACTGAAGAGATCGTCGCTCGCTGCCGTTTCAGCCTGGACGAGCTTTCTTACGAGTACCCGGATGAACCTGTGCCGCCGGGTAAGACGCCGCAAGCTCACCTTGAAGATCTCGCCTGGGCTGGGGCGGAAGACCGATACCCAAATGGAACGCCAGAGGATGTTGCAGCGCTCATAAGAAAGGAACTCGCCCTCATCGACGAGCTTGGCTATGCGCCGTATTTTTTGACCGTCAACGACGTCGTCGCCTGGGCGCGAAGTCAGGGCATACTCTGCCAAGGGCGCGGTTCGGCGGCGAATTCCGCTGTTTGTTTCTGCCTCGGCGTCACCAGTGTCGATCCAGCCAAAATCAGTCTTCTGTTCGAGCGGTTTCTGTCTAGGGAGCGTAAGGAACCCCCGGATATCGACGTCGAGTTCGAGCATGAGCGCCGCGAAGAGGTCATCCAATACGTCTATGATCGTTATGGTCGCCATCGCGCCGCACTAACCGCGACTGTTATTTGTTATCGGCCGCGGTCCGCGATCCGCGAGGTCTGCAAGGCGTTCGGATTGAGCGAGGATATTGCGGCGGCCATGGCGGGTACGGTCTGGGGCTCTTGGGGGCGGGTCGTCAGTCCGGCTGAAATCGCCCGCGCG
>CAZQZC010000272.1:0-2058 GCA_964597685.1 uncultured Hyphomonadaceae bacterium
TGATGGGAATGGGTGATGCCGAAGGCGAAAGCCGCGCCAAAGAGGCTGCGCGCTTCGCCATCGAAAACCCGCTCCTCGACGATGTCACGATGAGCGGGGCCAAAGGCCTTCTGATCAACATCACCGGCGGATACGACATGACGTTGTTCGAGGTCGACGAAGCGGCCAACGAGGTGCGCCAGGAAGTTGATCCGAATGCGGAGATCATCCTTGGGTCCACTTTCGACACCTCCATGGAAGGACGGATGCGCGTCTCTGTCGTGGCTGTGGGCTTGGACGCTGTGGAGACGCCGGCTGACGTCGAAGCGCCGGCGGCGTCGAACGATTCAGCTCCCGTGTCGCCTCGCGTGGTTGCAGGCGACGCCGCCATCGCCGAGCCTGACGAGCGCCCCGACTTCGCTGGCCGCGATCTGCCGCCCGCCCATGTTCCGGCTGTCGACGGAGAAGACCAAGTGTCGGCCGAGGCGGTCCTGACTGCGAAGCCGGCTTCCGCCGCAGCCGCGACTGATAAGGACGAGCCGACCGAAGACGCGCCGGGATTTGCGAACCTGTTCGGATGGCGCCGCAACAGTGCAGCAGATGATGCGGGACCCGAGGCCGTCGTGTCCTCGCCCGACGATCATGCAGAGGCTGCGCCGTTTGACGACGCGGATCTCGAGATCCCGGCCTTCCTCAGGCGGTCCGCCAACCACTAGCGCCTCCGCGCCCTGCAAATCGAAACATCTCGCAATATTGCTTGTGTTGCGAATGGTGCAGGCCTCCTCCATTCATAATGAGGGAGGAAGGCTCGGCATGCGGCAGACGACGCTAGCTCGACAAGTCCAGGCGAGCGGGATTGGGGTGCATACGGGTCAGCCTGTTCATCTCACTCTGCAGCCCGCCTCGGCAGGGAATGGCCTCACCTTTGTCCGGGACGATGTCGCTGACGTTCCAAACACGATCCCCGCTCTGTCGGACAACGTGATGTCGTCCGCGTTGGCGACGACAATAGAGAACATCCACGGCGTTTCGGTCAGCACGGTTGAACATCTTCTGGCCGCTTGCGCCGGACTGGGCCTAGACAATGCCGAGTTTCATCTGGATGCGTCTGAAGCGCCAATTTTTGACGGCTCGGCCAGCGTCTTTTGCGACTTGATCGAGGACGCCGGCCTTGTGGACCTTCCGGCGCCCCGTCGCGTCATGCGAATGATCGACACGGTCGAGGTGGTTTGCGGAGACCGGTGGGCGCGCTTAACGCCCAGAGAGCCCGAAGGTCTCTTCCTGGAAGCCACGATCGATTACGCCGATCCCGTCATCGGGCGTCAGTCGGCGGCGCTGGCGTTGGAGCCGGCCGCTTTCCGCCGCGAGGTCGCGTTCGCACGGACGTTCGCGCTTTCCAGAGATCTGGCGCATTTGGAAACGCTCGGTCTGGCGCGAGGCGGCTCGCTTGACAACGCGATCGTGGTCGATGCGGACAAGGTCCGCAATCCCGGCGGCTTGCGCTGTGCGAACGAATTCGCGCGACACAAAGTTCTCGATGCCATCGGAGATCTCGCGCTCGCCGGAGCCTCGATTTCAGGCGCTTACCAGTCTGAGCGTCCAGGCCACGCGCTGAATCACGCCCTTATAGAGAAGCTCTTGCGCACACCTGAAGCTTGGCGTTGGGACGTGGCTGGCGACGACATGCATCTGCAGCTCGCCGTCGCCTCTTGATCTTACTCCGCAGCCGCCTGCAGCCCCTCATCAGCGCGCACTGAACCGTTCGTTCGCAGAGGCGGAGCCTCTTGCGTTTCGGAGTCCGCCAACGATCGGACCAGGCTCATGACCGACGTGCGCACCTTATCGTCTTTGATCCGCGAGAAGCCGCGGACCAAGTCAATGACGTTACGGGACGAATTGATTTCACCCGTTGGATCGTTTTGCTCGGTATCTTCACAGCCTGAGAAGAAGTACGAGACGCTCGTATCCAGCGAAATGGCGATTTGATAAAGGCGGCCAGCGCTGACACGATTGGCCCCAGTCTCATATTTTTGCACTTGTTGGTATGAGATGCTCAAGCCTTCGGCGAGCTGGTCCTGT
>CAZQZC010000273.1:0-1989 GCA_964597685.1 uncultured Hyphomonadaceae bacterium
GTCGGCGCGTTGACGTCGAAGCCCTACGCCTTCATCGCCCGCCCATGGGAATTGCGCAAGACCTCCTCTATCGACGTGATGGACGCCATGGGATCGGCCATCCGGGTTGATGCGCGCGGCGACGCCGTTTTGCGGATCCTGCCGCTCGTCAATGAAGAGGTGAACGAGGAATGGCTGTCCGACAAATCGCGGTTCATTTGGGATGGCCTGCAGCGCCAGCGCTTGGACAAGCCCTATGTGCGCGAAAACGGGAAGCTGAGGCCGGCCTCCTGGGGCGAAGCGTTTGCCGCGGTGAAGACGGCTCTGTCAAAACCTGCGGACAAGGTGGCCGCTCTGGCTGGCGACCTGATTGAGGTCGAGCAGGCGAAAGCCGCGCTCGATCTGTTGCGGGCGCTGCAGGTTCAGTCGACCGATTGCCGCCCCGCAGGCGCGGCGTACGGCGTGGACGGGGTGCGGGAGCGCTATCTGCTCAATCCCACGTTCATGGGGGTCGAAGAGGCGGACGCGTTGTTGCTGATCGGGGCCAATCCACGACTTGAAGCGGCTGTTTGGAACGCGCGTATCCGCAAGGCCTGGCTTTGGAACGACCTTAAGGTGGGCCTCGTCGGCGAGGCGGTCGACTTGACCTATGAGTACACGCATCTCGGCCTTGGCGGAGACGCTTTGAACCGCATCCAAGCATCTGACTTTTATAAGGTTTTGACTGAAGCTGAGCGGCCGATGGTCGTCATCGGAGAGGCGGCGCTGGCGCGGCCGGATGGCCAAGCATTGTTCAAGGCGGCTCATGATTTGGCGCTCGAAACCGGAGCGATTTCTGGGGATTGGGCGGGCTTCGGCGTCTTGCATACGGCGGCCGGTCGGGTTGGCGCGCTGGATGTCGGATTTACGCCAGGCGAGGGCGGGCGCGACACGCGCGCCATTCTGGACGGCGCCGCGAATGGGGAGATCGAAACGCTTATCCTCCTCAACCATGACGAATTCGGTCCGAACGGCGCCCAATTCAGTCCGAACACGACAATTATCTATGTCGGCCATCACGGCGATGCGGCTGCGGCCCGCGCGGATGTCATTCTACCATGCGCGGCCTACACGGAAATGGCGGCGACCTATGTCAATTCCGAAGGCAGGGTCCAGATGACGAACCGAGCGGTCCAGCCCAAGGGCGAGGCGCGCGAGGGGTGGGCGGTCTTCCGCGCTTTGTCAGACGTTCTTGGCAAAACGCTGCCTTACGATTCGGCTGACGCCCTGCGCGCGGCGCTGCGCGAGGAGAACCCCGTTTTCGCCGGCTTGGACTACGCTCCTGGGACGGCCGGCGGCGAAGCGTTGAAGGCGCGAATTGACGCAGGCGGAACGCTCGATCCAGCGCCGCTTCGCTCCGCCATCGGAGATTTTTACCTCACCAATCCTGTCGCGCGCGCGTCGAAAACCATGGCCGAGTGCTCCATGCTCCAAACACGCCTTGAAACGCCGGTGGCGGCGGAGTAGGCGGGGCCGGTCATGAGCGCATTTGTCGAGCAATATGGTCCTTGGACCGCCTTCTGGCTGAGCGTCGGCCAGATCGGGTTGTTCATGCTCGTCTTGTCGCTGTCGATCGCCTTCCTTCTGCTCATGGACCGAAAGGTTTGGGCCGGCGTGATGATGCGGAAGGGCCCGAACGTCGTCGGCCCGTTCGGATTGCTCCAGTCTTTTTCCGATTTCCTCAAATTCGTCGTCAAAGAGATCGTCATCCCGGCCGGGGCGAACAAAACGGTTTTCCTGCTCGCGCCGATCCTGACCCTGACGCTCGCCTTTATCGCGTGGGCTGTTGTGCCGGTTGCACCGGGCTGGGTGGTCGCCGACGTGAATGTCGGCATCCTGTACCTGTTCGCGATCTCGTCGCTCGGCGTCTACGGCGTGATCATGGGCGGTTGGGCCTCGAACTCGATATATCCGTTTCTGGGCGGCCTGCGCTCCGCGGCGCAGATGGTCTCTTATGAGGTGTCGATCGGC
>CAZQZC010000274.1:0-1978 GCA_964597685.1 uncultured Hyphomonadaceae bacterium
GCGCGTTTGTCTCTACGCCTGAGGCGAAGACGGAGATCTGGGCGGCCCACCGGGACGCCGCGCCGGAAATCAAGACGCGCTGGCTGTGATGGGCGAGTGCGTTAAGGGCGAACCGGGTCTTATAATTGTCGCTGGCGTCGATGAGCACGGATCCGTTCAGCGCCATGCCCGCGTCGAAGCGCTCGGCGCGGGGGGCGATGTCAACGCTCGGGTCAAGCGCCCGGAGCCTGTCGGCGAGGCGGTCCGTCTTGCGGGCCCCGATATCGGCGTCGGCGAACTGCACCTGGCGCTGAAGGTTCGAGCGGTCGACCCGATCGTCGTCGATCAGTTCGATCTTTCCCACGCCCGCCGCGGCGAGATACAAGGCGCAGGGCCCGCCAAGCGCTCCGGCCCCCACGATGGAGACGGAGGCCGCCCGGAGCTTCGCAACGCCCGGCCCGCCGATCTCTTTCAACATGATGTGGCGCGCATGGCGTTGAAGATCATCGGACGAAAGGGTCATGACCGTCCTTATAGGCGCGCGCCTTGGCGCATCAAATCCGGTTGGCGTCGTTGCGCCTCGCCTCCAGCGCCATCCCACGCTAAGCGGGAGACATGGCTGACAACTCGCCCGTCGATGTTTACGCAACGCCTGCCGAATGGGTCGCCTCTGGCGCGGGGGCGCAGGGCAATCTTTTCCTGACGGGCCGGGCGGGCACGGGCAAGACGACGCTTCTGAAGCGGTTTCTGAAAGAGGCGGGCGATTCGGCGATCGTCCTTGCGCCGACGGGAGTCGCCGCGATGAACGCCGGCGGGCAGACCCTGCATTCGTTCTTCAAGCTGCCGCCGCGGCTGATCGAGCCTGCGGATGTGAAGCGTCTGCGTTCGGTGCGGTTGATCAAGGCGGTGGAGACCGTCGTCATTGACGAGATCTCCATGGTCCGGGCCGATATGCTGGACGCGATCGATCGATCGCTGAAGCTGAACCGCGGATCGAAGCGCCCCTTCGGCGGCGCGCGCATGATCTTGTCGGGCGATCTCCACCAATTGCCGCCCGTGGTGCGCGGCGAGGAGGTCGACATTCTGCGCGAACGATATGGCGGGGCTTACTTCTTCAACGCGCCGGCGTTTCGGGACGCCGAGTTTGCGCTGCTCGCTTTGAAGCACGTCTTCCGCCAGGACGATCCGAAGTTCCTCGCCCTGCTCGGCGCGCTGCGTCAAGGGCGGCTGCCGCCGAGCGACGAAGCGGTTTTGCGGTCGCGGGTGTCTGAGCGCTCTGCGATCGACGCGTCGGAGACGCATGTCGTCCTGACCCCGAACAATGCGAACGCCGCTCGAATCAATGCAGCCCGCCTGGCGGAGCTGACGACGCGGGCCAAGACCTACGAGGCTGAGGTCAAGGGCGATTTCGAGGAGCGGTCCTTCCCCACGGAGCTTGACCTCGAACTGAAGGAGGGTGCGCGGGTCATGTTGATCCGAAACGATCCGGAGGGCCGCTGGGTCAACGGGTCGCTCGCCAAGGTCGAGGGGTTCGACGGCGACGGGGTGCTGGTCTCGATCGACGGTCATATCCATCGGGTCGAACCGGCGCTTTGGGAAAAGTATCGCTACGATCTCGATCCTGAGACGAAGAAGGTGACACGCGAAATCGTCGGCACATTCAAACAAGCGCCCTTGCGACTCGCCTATGCTGTGACCATCCATAAGGCCCAGGGGCTGACCCTCGAGAAGGTCTATATTGATTTCGACCACGGCATGTTCGCCCATGGCCAGGCTTATGTTGCGTTTTCGCGGGCGCGATCGCTCGACGGGCTTGAAATCTCGCGGCCCTTGCGCCCGCGGGATCTTGTGATCGACCGGGCCGCATTCGATTTTGGCGCTTTGGAAACCCTAGAGAATACAGACAATTATCTCTTGGCGAAGTTTGCGAAGTCAGACGACGCGCTGGTCTAAAGCCTTTCCAGGCGAAGTGGATCCCGGTTCGCCGTCCGGAAATGCG
>CAZQZC010000275.1:0-1929 GCA_964597685.1 uncultured Hyphomonadaceae bacterium
ACGGCCGCCGCTTCCGCATCCTTGCTGTGGTGGACGACTGCACGCGGGAATGCCTAGCGCTGGTTCCGGACACGTCGATCAGCGGCCAGCGCGTCGCTCGCGAGCTCGACGCCATAGTGGCGCGTCGCAGTCTC
Organism: uncultured Hyphomonadaceae bacterium; assembly: GCA_964597685.1. Lineage (GTDB taxonomy): Bacteria > Pseudomonadota > Alphaproteobacteria > Caulobacterales > Hyphomonadaceae > JBCBTJ01. The sequence continues at coordinate 135 of CAZQZC010000275.1, forward strand.
CCGACGGCGATCGTCTCGGATAACGTCCTATGACGTCAGGCAGAAGCGGCGTCGGCGCGCAGGTCTCCGTGCGCCGCGTGTGCGGCGATGTCTTCATCGTCGGCCCAAGCGGCTTCCGCGGTCAAGGAGAAGCTCTCGGCCATAGCAAACACAGGGTCGCTGACGCGTCGCGCGACTGCGCCCTCACCGTCCTTAAGACGAGATGCCCGTCCAAGCGGAAGGCCCGAACATTATCTACGAGGTCGCGCCGTCAGGTGATGGCGGCGACGCCTCCACGGCTCCCTGGGAGAGAGGTCCTTCCGCTTGGGATCGCCCCTTCGAAGAAGGGACGATAGTCGGCTCCGGAGACGATGAGCGCATGAGCGATGCGCGCGACTTTCGCCGCCACGGCGGTCATGGCCTTGCGCCGGAGATCTCGGTTGTCGGGGTCGCGCGCGATGTAGCGGCGATACTTGTCGCGGAAGGCGTTCTCGCGCTGGCGGATCGCGACTTGGCCGGCCATCCAGAAGGTGCGGCGCAGCCTCGCGTTGCCGTACTTGGACAGCTTGGTCTGCCCACGGAACTGACCCGACTGATGGGTGGCGAGATCGAAGCCGCAGAACTTCAGGAACTGGCGGTGATGGCGAAACCGGCGCAGATCGCCGGCCTCGGCGAGGATGGTGAGGGCGTTGATCGGCCCGACGCCTGGGATTTGCTGCAGGCGCGCGTAGTCGGGATGATCGCTCAAAAGCGCGTGGGCGGCGTTTTCGATCGCGTCGCGTTGACGGATGAGACCGATGCCTTCGTCGAGAACCAAACGGAACATGGCGACGGCGGGCGCGTCCGGAGCGACCGGCAAGGCTATGGAAGCGCGTGCGGTCTCATAAATGTCGCCGAGGAGACGGGTCTTGGAGACCTTGCGCCCGGCGACGTCCCAGGCGGCGTCGATGAAGGCGTCCTTGGAGAGCGCGGTGATGCAGGAAGGCGTTGGAAAGCGATGCAGCAGCGCGAAGAACCAGGCGCTGCGCGAATTGCCGGCGAAACGCGCGATCTCTGGAAAGTAGAGCGGCAAATAGTGGGTGAGGACGCGATGCCAGAGCTCGGTCTTGGCGCGCGATACGACGTCGTGCGTCTTCGACAGCTCCTGGATGTCGTTGATCCCTGCGGCGAGCGGATCGACGTAGGTCTGCACTGCGCCGATGCGCATCATGTGGAGGATGACCTGGGCGTCCTTGGGGTCGTTCTTGTCCCAGCTGTTGTGCAGCGCCTCGCGGGTGCGGGCGAGCGCGACCGACGAGATGAGGCGCAGATCGAAGCCGGCGTCGATGAGACGCCAGGCGAGCGGGCGATGGTAGTTGCCGGTCGCTTCAAAGCCGATCCGCACGGGGCGGTCAAATCCCTTCAGCGTCGCGACGAGACGGTCGTGATCGTCACGCGTGTTGAGAACGGTGAGCCGCCGACGCCCTCCGCCAGGGTGTTCGATGAGCGCCTCGTTGCGGATCTTGGCGATGTCGAGGGCTACGAGAATCGTGTCGGTCGGCGTAGGATGATGCTTGGCCATGGTCGGCGATCTCCGGGTGTTGTCGAACACTCACCACGGAGACCTGAATCGCCGATCAGGGCCGCCCTTCCTGATGTGCTACGGAACCGAACTGACCTCGAACGCAATCCTAGCCTGGAGCGACGAGAGAAGCGTCGCCTGGGAGTACATCCAACCGGGCAAGCCGGTGCAGAACGCCTTCGCGGAGAGCTTCAATGGGCGGCTGCGCGACGAGCTGTTGAACCAGACGCTGTTCCGCTCGCTCCGCCACGCCCG
>CAZQZC010000276.1:0-1929 GCA_964597685.1 uncultured Hyphomonadaceae bacterium
ACCCCTCCTGAACCGCCAAAACCACTAAGTAGAAAATGGCCCAGTTTTAAGGGGGAAGGACACTGACGAACCTGCCCCTCTTTTGCTTGCAGCCGCGGTATTTCAACGTCGGGCGTCTGCTTTCTGGCTTGAGACAAATACACCCTGACGCTAGCCTCGGAAATATCCATTTCGTCGGCAATTTCTCGGATCGGATAGCCGTTCCGGAGCATCTCAACAGCCTTGTTTTGGTAGGCGGTCAGCCGTTCGTCATAAAACGCCTCTGCGCCCCGATCACCAGTGCGATTTAACGGGACAATGCTGTTTGCGGCGGCTCTAACGCCGCCGCGTCGCGCCAATCGGTCCAATATACTTGCTCCGCCAACAACCAAGGCGCCCAGCGCCGCATTTTGAATGCGGCTTTCAGCATCCTCCGCGGGCGTCGGACAAGCCGGGCAACAGCGTGGCGCCGTCTAGATTGAACACGGGAGCCCCGTCAATCGACGGGGCGCTGCGGCGGTTGCCGATATAGACGATTTCGCCATTCTCGACAGCAACGACCTGCGCCTCGCGCATATTGCCCGTTTCAACGTCGAGCACACGCGCATTGAGGATCAACGCGTCATCTATCGGCTGCGCATTTGCAAGCGCCGGCGCCGCTGCAAGCGCGAAACAAGCTAAGGTTCGTTTCATCTCCGGTCTCCGTGTCGTCATTCGGATGAATTAGCGCACGGTTTTGGTGGCGCTGTCGATGGCGTCGGTCCACAGAAGCTGACAGCCGACCGCGCGTCGCCTAAGCTAGCGATTTGGGTTGGCTCGGGAGGGGCGCATTGACGGCACGCCGCGTCGATTTGCGAAGGATTCCAACGGATCAGACAGACGCGAACCGTTTGGGCCGCGACCGCTGCCGGTCGGGCGTGTTGAAATGGTCCAAATCGACGGCATACGCATCGGTTCGTGATATCGCGGCCATGGGCGTGCTCGTTGTCGAAAACTTCCTGTCTCGCGACGAATGCGCTGAACTCATCGCCACGCTCAGCGGCCTGCGCGATCAACTGGACCAAAGAAACGTGTCAGATCCGTATTGGCAAGGACGGACGCTTTTCTATGAGCAGGTCCTGCAAGCCCGTCCGAAAGCTGCGGATATCATGGCGCGCTTTCAGAAGGCGGCCGCCAAACGTCTGCGACGGTTCTATCTGCTTCGCAAGCCGCTCTACGCCGACACGGTCCACCTCGTTCGCTGGGCGGAAGGTCAGCATATGTCGGCCCACGCCGACAATGTCTTTCCCAATGGCGATCCCCATCCGCAGTTTTGGCGCGTTTGCGCCAGCGTCGTTTACCTGAACGACAATTACGACGGCGGGGACCTCTATTTTACGCGACACGACAAACTCATAAAACCGAAAGCAGGAATGCTTGTCGGCTTTTCAGGCGGTTTCTATCATGAACACGCGGTGCTCAAGGTGCTTCGCGGCGAACGGGTCACCATGCCGGCGTTCTATACGACGTCGCCGGAATACGCCGATCTGAGCGTTCACACTGAACTCGCCGATGGGCGTGCAAGCGGCCATCTTACAACGGTCCAGCCGACAACGTGACCCGGCATTGCAAAGCAGGCCATAAGTCGGTGACGTGTTCGACCTCGCGTGGGAGAATTTCGTCCCCTATCGAACCAAGATCTTGGAGGCCCCTATGAAGCTTGCATCACTCAAACAGGGTCGGGATGGCCGCCTCGCAGTCGTGTCGCGCGACCTCACGCGCTTCGCCGACGCAACCCATATCGCGCCAACGCTTCAGGCCGCCCTGGACGCCTGGGACAGAGTGGAGGAAAGGCTCGCGAGTCTGGCCGGCGAGGTTGAGTTAGGCTCGGTTCCAACGGAACGGTTCCACGAACATGAGTGCGCGAGCCCCCTGCCCCGCGCCTATCAGTGGGCGGACGGCTCGGCCTAC
>CAZQZC010000277.1:0-1912 GCA_964597685.1 uncultured Hyphomonadaceae bacterium
GGCGTTGGAATTGTGGGCGAGGTCGGCCAGCGCATATTCAACGACGCCCGGCCCGCCCTTAGGCCGACTGATCGCCCACGCGTTCCCGTCAATCCTAGACGGAGCGGGTGAGAGCCGGGGCGGGGCGAGGGCGATATCGGGACCACGGGCGGCCCTTCCTCGATGCAGACATCGAAATAAGGAGCGACGCCGGGGCGATGTCGCCTCAGGACCCTAAGCCTCCGGCTCGGCCTGCTGCGCTCCCGGACGGCGCGCTGCGCGGGTTTTCAGCCCCTCCAGCCAGCTGCTGATCGTGACGATCACCGCCAGCAGCAGCACCGCGACCGCGGTCGCCACCGTGGCGCGGTAGATGAGGAGCGAGGTGCAGAAGATCCGGCTGTCGCATTTGTGCTCCAGCCGTGCGAAGTCGAGGTTGAAGGCCTCCATCGCATCGAACGCCGCGCCCTTGGCCGTCTGGTCGATGGCGAAGAACAGGAAGCTTACCGGATCGGCCCGTTCGGAATTGACGAAGGAGCGCGCGGCGAAGTCCGGGTCGATCGCGTTTTCCAGGGACATCATCGCGAACATGAAGACCGGCGCCGCCAGCACTACCAGGGGCATGCGCGTGAACACGTTGGCGAGCGCATCGCCCCGGCGCGTCTCGTCCTTCAGGCACTTGCGCAATTCGCTGAGATTGGCGAGGAACAGCCCCACCGGGATCAGCGCCACGGCGAAGACGAGGATGCCGAAATCAAAATAATCCATCATGACGGCCCTTCTTACTGCGCGAACATGACATGCGTTCGGCTGAACCCGGTTTGAACCCGCGCCGCTTCACGTCGGCTTGACCCGGCCGAGGATCACGCGCTCCAGATGCGCGCGCAGATCCGCGTCGCTCATCTCTTCGATGCGGGCGGGCGTGGCCGCGTCGGTCTCCGCCCAGGCCTTGAGGCGGCGCACGATCCGGGTCCGGCGCTCGGCCTCCTTCAGGGCCGTTTCGCCCGCCTCCAGCCGTCCCGCGCGCACCAGCTTCGCCGCCTTGCGGGAGAAGGCGAGCGCCTCGGCCTCCAGCGCCTGCGTCTCCGCCGCGCTCAGCGGCGCCGGCGGCTCGGGCCCCGTTGCGGCCTGCGGGTCTTCGGCCAGGGGCGTTTCGCGCATGGCGTCGGCGCGCCAGTCTTTGCCCCCGCGCGCCTCGTCCGCCGTCAGCCGGTCGCACAGCCGCCAGCCCTCGTCGCGGGCCCGCCGGCGGAACGTGGTCGTCTTCAGCCCCATGTCCCGGCACACCGCCTCGCCCGTCTCCCCGGCGAGGTAGCGCCGCTTCGCCTCGGCCCAGACGAGGTCGCGCAGCAGATCGGGGTCGAGTTTGGCGAGATCGAGCTTCATGGGGCGGAGCTTAGGCCGGGGCGCGCGGGCGGGGGATAAGCCGCGCCGGAGGGCATGGTCCGGGCGGTTTATTTGCGCTTGACTTGCCGGGCGCCAATCGGCCCGCGCACCGGGACTCCAAGTCCCGCTCCGACGGGGCCGCGCCCGCCCGACGGGAACAGTGCCAATGGGGCGGGATTTCGGGCGCCGGTCCGGGGGCCGTTTGCCGGCGCCTCTACGTTCCCGCCGGCCGCCCCGCTCATCCCGCCCCTCCAAACCCCGCTCATCCCGGCGAAAGCCGGGACCTCCCTCTACATGCTCCGGAGTTCGCCGCACCAGATTCCGACTTGCGTCGGGATGAGCGGAGACATGTATCACTGCCGGCTGCAGGCCTTGGCGCGATCTAGGCGCGAGGCGGCGGCCATATCGGCGACGCGCTGGTTGGTGGGATCGATGGCGCTGGCGGCTTCGAAGGCTTCATTGGCGTCGACAAACCGCGCGCAGTCCGTTTCGGCGTCGCCCACCGCCCGGGCGAGCAGGCCGAGCTTGGCGTGACTGATCGCGAGGTCTA
>CAZQZC010000278.1:0-1886 GCA_964597685.1 uncultured Hyphomonadaceae bacterium
GCGCCGGAGACGCCGTTCAACATATCGGCGTCTTGGCCGCCGTTGAGCGTGTCGCCGCCTGAACCACCCAAGAGGAAGTCCAGTCCCGCCCCGCCCAGCAGCGTGTCGTTGTCGTTTCCACCGGACAGAAAATCCACGCCGTCGCCTCCGTCGAGGAGATCATCGCCGTCGTTCCCGCTCAGCGTATCGTCGCCGGCGTCGCCGAAGAGCATATCGTCGCCATCGTCGCCGACGAGATCGTCAACGCCGTCGCCGCCGGAAATCGTGTCAGCCCCGCCGCGACCGCGCACGACGTCGTCGCCGTCGCCGGCGAATTGGGCGGTCAGGCCGCCGTCGCCGGAGAAGAAAATGTCGTCGCCGGAGCCGCCGAGCAGCGTGTCGTCGCCACCGCCGCCCAACAGAACGACGTTTCCGGTCGCGCCGCTCGCGTCGATCAAATCGTTTCCATCGCTTCCGAAGCCGCTGAAGAATCCGGTCGTCGTTGAGATGATCGTGTCGTCGCCGGCTCCGCCATTGACGCCTGCAATATTCTCTAACCCGAGGGTGAGGTCGCCCGTGTTGATGAAGTCGTCGCCAGTGCTCAGCGTGAGGGCTGCAAGTCGTTCGAGATTGCTAATCGTCGCGCCGAGCGCCAGGGACAATTGGCTGATCAGGGCGGCTTCGGTCTGTTCGCTGAAGTCGAAGTTGAGGTTCGATCCAAGACCGGACAGCGCGAAGACGATGTCGTCAAAGCCTTCGCCGCCGTCGACCACGTCGTTGCGTCCGACAATAATGATGTCATTGCCGGCGCCGCCGAAGATGTCGTCGCCGACCTCGTCGTCATTTGGCGTGATCGATCGGAATTCACCGATCTCGGGGACGAAGATGACGTCCGCTGCCGCCTTGCAAGGCGACGCTAATGGTCGCCGCGGACGCGTCTATGACGTTGTTGTTGAAGAGATTGTCGAAAGCGCCCTCGAAGGACAGGCCAACGAAGAGGAGTTCGATGTTGCTGAACGTCGTCGACGTGCCTTCGCCGGCGAAAGAGACCGACGTGTCGGTCACCGTCACGATTGAGGCGGCCGTTTCGAACACGGAGAAGAGGGAGAGGACGTCGAATCCGTCGCCGCCATCTACAGTGTTGTTTCCATTGGAGAATTCGACCACCACATCGTCGCCGCCTTCGGCGAAGACGATGTCGTCGTCGGCGCTCGTGTTGATGATGTCGTTTAAATTGCTGCCGCGGGCGGTGTCGCTGCCCGCCCCTGTGAAGATCTCGACGCCGACCCCTTCAAGAGAGACGTCGATGAAATCGATGCCGGCGGAGCCCAGAATGATGGCCGTCATGAGCTGGTCGTTCTCGTCCAGCACCTCGACGCGTTCGACATTGGTCAGCACGACGGTGCTCGGCGTGTCGCCGCCATAAGTGAACGTGGCGTCGCCGGCGGGGTCGGTGAAATCGTCGATCGCGAAGGTCTCGAACCCGGCTCGCAGCTGAACAATATCGAACCCGTCGCCGCCGTCGATCGTGTCGCTGGCGCCGTCTTCGACGACGATCACATCGTCTCCCGTCCCCGCGTCGACCGTGTTCGCGCCCGATCCGCCCTCGATCACGTCGTTGCCGGATCCGCCGATCAGCGTATCGCTGCCCGCGTCGCCTTGAAGCGTGTCGTCGCCCCCCAGGCCGTTCAAAATGTCGTCGCCGCCGAACCCGCGGATCAGGTCGTCATCTTCGGTTCCGTTTAGAATATTGTCCGTATTGTCCCCGTTGACCGTGGCCATGTCGTCCCCCCAGGCATTGTTTTGTCGAAACAATTAAACACGTCGGAGCCAGCGCCGTAAACGTGGCGCGGCCAAAACTTAACGAAGGACGGGAGCCCGCGAAGCGGCGGCCCATCGCGGAGGCG
>CAZQZC010000279.1:0-1877 GCA_964597685.1 uncultured Hyphomonadaceae bacterium
AGCCGCCAAGGGCCGCAAGAAGCCCATGGTCGGCTTCATCGCCGGGCGCACGGCGCCGCCGGGCCGTACAATGGGTCATGCTGGCGCGATTGTGAGCGGCGGCAAGGGCGGCGCCGAGGATAAGATCGCTGCGATGGAAGCTGCAGGAATTCGCGTTTCACCCAGCCCTGCGCGGCTCGGCGATACAATGGTTGAAGTGTTGAAGGCCTAGGCGCACATATCAGGCGCGGCCGGACGAGGCCAAGAATTGACCCCGCCCGACCGTCCTAAGGGCCAGATTGAAGGACGGTTGAACATGGCAGACGACGGAACCCCGGTCACGGGCGGGCGCGGCGCGGCCAATGCGGCTATGCTGGACACAGCGTTCCTGTACGGCGGAAACGCGGCCTGGATCGAGCAGATGCAGGCCGCCTATTCCAAGGATCCGTCCTCGGTGCCCGCCAGCTGGCGGGCGTTCTTCGACGAGCTCGGCGACGACGCGGGCGACGCGGCGACCAACGCCCGGGGCGCCAGCTGGAAACGATCCGACTGGCCGCAGCCGCTGAACGGCGAGCTTGTCTCTGCCTTCGACGGCAATTGGGCCCTCTTGGAGCCGCAGATCGAGCAGAAGATCACGGAGCGCGCGGACGCGGCCTGCTCGCCCGAAGTGATCGCGCGCGACACGAAGGATTCCATACGCGCCCTGATGATGATCCGCGCCTATCGGATCCGCGGCCATCTGGCGGCTCAGCTCGATCCCTTGAATCTCGAACGCCAAGGGCCTCAGCCAGAGCTCGACCCGGAATCCTACGGCTTTGGACCTGAAGACATGGACCGGTCGATCTTCATCGACCACGTCCTGGGCCTCGAATACGCCACCGTCCGCGAAATGCTGGACATTCTGAAGCGGACCTATTGCTCGACGCTTGGCATCGAGTTCATGCACATCTCCGATCCCGACGAGAAACGCTGGCTGCAGGAACGGATCGAGGGCCCGGACAAGGGCGTTGCGTTTACCCCAGAAGGTAAGAAGGCGATCCTGGCGAAGCTCGTCGAAGCGGAGACGTTTGAGCGCTTTCTGCACAAACGCTTCCCGGGCACGAAGCGGTTCGGCCTCGACGGCGGCGAGGCTGCGGTTCCGGCGTTGGAGCAGATCATCAAGCGCGGGGGCGCCCTCGGCGTCGAGGAAATCGTCATCGGCATGCCCCACCGCGGCCGTCTGAACATGCTCTCGGCTGTGATGGGCAAGCCGTATGAGAAGATTTTCCACGAATTTCAGGGCGGCTCCACGCAGGGCGCTGAGGAGTTTGGCTCCGGCGATGTGAAGTATCACCTGGGCGCGTCGTCCGACCGCGAGTTTGACGGCAACGCCGTTCACTTGTCGATGAACGCCAACCCGTCGCACCTTGAGGCGGTGAATCCCGTCGTGCTGGGCAAGACGCGGTCGAAACAGGCGATGCGGCATCTGAAAGATGGAGAGCTTGACCGGGGCAAGCACCTGGCGCTCCTGCTGCATGGCGACGCGGCGTTTGCGGGGCAGGGCGTTGTCTCGGAATGCTTCGCGTTGTCCGGGCTCGCGGGCTATCGCACCGGCGGCACGATCCACATCATCGTCAACAACCAGATCGGCTTTACGACCAGCCCGATGTATTCGCGCTCGTCGCCCTATCCCTCCGATGTGGCGCTCATGGTCCAGGCGCCGATCTTCCATGTGAACGGCGACGATCCCGAGGCGGTGACCTACGCCGCCAAGGTCGCCACCGAGTACCGGCAGAAATTCGGCAAGGACGTGGTCATCGACATGTTCTGCTATCGCCGTTTCGGTCACAATGAGGGCGACGACCCGACGATGCCCCAGCCGATCATGTATCGGCAGATCAAGGGCCAGAAATCCGCGC
>CAZQZC010000280.1:0-1852 GCA_964597685.1 uncultured Hyphomonadaceae bacterium
CGCCGACATCGATGAAGTCCGGAAACTCCTCGCGCATGGCTGCCGTCATACCGCGCACCGCGTGCTTTGAGGCGATATAGGCGGCCATTCGCGGGGCGGCATTGAAGAAAGAATTCTCTGACCCGACATTGTAGATCGCCGCCGGCTCGCCTTGTGCGACCATTCTGCGGCCAAAACTCGCCGCCCCGTGCCAGACGCCGAACACGTTGACGTCGAACACTGCGCGAAGATCTTCGAGGGGGACCTCTGTCATTGGTTTCAGGGCCAAACCGATCCCGGCGTTGTTGACCAGCGCCTGGACGCCGCCGCCGAAATCCCAGGCGAAGTCGGCAAAGGCCTCGACGCTCGCGGGGTCTGTCACGTCGAGCGTCTGCGCCCCAGCCTGGACGCCGAGCGCTTCCAGAGCCGCAATCGCTGCATCCAAACGCTGCCGGCGCGGCTCCCCGATCACGATCTTCGCGCCGTCGGCGCCGAATTGCTTGGCGAGTGCGAAGCCGATTCCCGTTGCACCGCCTGTGATGGCGACGGTTTTGCCGTTGAATGAGCGCATATCCTTCTCCCTATACGGCCTGTAGGTCGCTCGGGCGGACCCAGCAGATTGCCGATAGCGTGGCGCAAACCTCGCGTCCCGCGAAATCGCGCCTCAGACGCCGGCCTGCGTCACGTCGTGCCTATACAGCCAATCCTGCCGCGCCCGCACCACGCCCGGCGCGAGGCGGCCGGCCAGCCACATGGGGCCGTAAGTCGCCAGCTGGGTCACAGGTCTGCGTCTGTGGAACGTTCTCATATTGGCGCGCGCGCCCGCTTGAACGGCGGATGTTCGTTCGATGCGTGCGCTATAGTATCGCTCCAATGCGCGCGGCAGGTCGGCTAGGCCGGTGTTGCAGGCCTCGGCCAACGCGAATGCGTCTTCCATCGCCATGACGGCGCCCTGGGCCAAGAATGGCAGGGCCGGGTGGCAGGCGTCGCCCATCAAGGCAATTCGTCCATCGCTCCACCGCTGAAGCGGTTTTCGGTCGAAGAGCGCCCAGCGATAATGCGTGTCAGCGGCTCTGATCAGGTTCAAGACGATGGGATGCCAGCCGTCGAAATCTGCTAATGCGTCGACGGTTGCGCCCGTCTCCGTCCAGGATTCCGACGTCCAATCCGCGCGTTCCACGACGCCGACAAAGTTCGCGAGCTGCCCATGGCGTAGGCGGTAGGTGACCGCATGCCGGCCAGGGCCCGCCCAGACGCACGCCGTCGGCGGCGGCGCAAGGTCGCCCAGCGCCTCGATCGGGACGACGGCGCGCCAGGCGAAGTTGCCCGTAAATTCCGGTGTTTCCGGCCCCAGCATCTGATCGCGGATTGTCGAATGGATGCCGTCCGCCCCAATCACGACATCGCCGCCGATCGCCTCTCCGGTCTCAAGAATGGCGGCGGCCGCAGTGTTGGTTTGCTCATAGCGCAAGACCGGCGCGCCCACCTTTACCGAGCCCCGCGACGCCGCCTCGACGGCCTCCCGCAGCACATTGATCAGGTCGGCGCGATGCAGGTGCAGATAAGGTGCGCCCCAGCGCCCTTCCGCGGCCGGTCCGACTGGGATCCGGAAGATCTGTGCGCCGGACCGCCCGAGCCGCATCTCGAGCGCTTCAGGCTCGAATGCGATTGCGCGGACCGCCTCCTCGAGGCCGAGGGCGCGCATGACCTTCATGCCGTTCGGACTGATTTGAACACCGGCGCCAATCTCTCCGAGCGCCGGCGCCTGCTCCAAGATTACGGCCTCCCAGCCCACGCGTCTAAATGCATGCGCAGCCGGCAAACCCGCGACTCCGCCGCCGACGATGACCGCCTTCACGGGGCGTCCGCCTGC
>CAZQZC010000281.1:0-1729 GCA_964597685.1 uncultured Hyphomonadaceae bacterium
CGATGCGATGGCCGAAGAAATGCGGCGGGATCAAGACGTCTTTGTCATGGGCGAAGAGGTTGCGGAGTATCTGGGTGCGTACAAAGTCACGCGGGGACTGCTTGATGAATTTGGTCCTGAGCGCGTCGTTGATACACCGATTACGGAGTATGGATTTGCGGGGCTTGGTGTCGGTGCTGCTTTCGCCGGTCTGAAGCCCATTGTTGAATTCATGACGTTCAACTTTGCCATGCAGGCCATCGATCATATCATCAACTCAGCCGCCAAGACGCTATACATGTCCGGTGGGCAGATGGGCTGCCCAATTGTGTTCCGGGGACCGAACGGCGCGGCGGCGCGGGTGGCGGCGCAGCACAGCCAGGATTACTCAGCCTGGTACGGCCAGGTGCCGGGGCTTAAGGTCATCGCGCCCTATGACTCCGCCGACGCGAAGGGCCTTCTGAAGGCGGCGATCCGGGATCCGAACCCTGTCGTCTTCCTGGAGCATGAGCTGCTCTATGGGATCAGCTTCCCGGTGCCCGATGTCGAGGACTGGGTCCTGCCCATCGGCAAGGCGAAAATTCGCCGTGTCGGGGCGGACGTGACGCTGGTCGCGCATTCCCGCATGGTTGGCTTCGCGCTCCAGGCCGCCGAGGAGCTTGCCGGGCAGGGGATCGACGCCGAGGTGATCGACCTGCGTACGATCCGCCCGCTCGACACCGCCACGGTTGTAGAGAGCGTGAAAAAGACAAACCGGCTCGTGACCTGCGAAGAAGGCTGGCGTTTCTTTGGCGTCGGCGCGGAGATCGCCGCGACTGTTGTCGATGAGGCCTTCGATTACCTCGACGCCCCGCCGGCCCGCGTGCACCAGAAAGACGTGCCCTTGCCCTACGCGGCCAATCTCGAAGCGCTAAGCTTGCCCGGCGCGGGCGATATCGTCGACGCGGCGAAACGCGTTTGCGAGGGGATGTGATAGGCTGATGAGATGAACATTCAGCGCCGCATCGACGACCCGTCGCCTCTCACGCCCCATCGCTTCACAGCCGAGGAATACCACGCCCTCTGGGCATCTTCGCTGCACAAACTCGACAAGAAGTTCGAGCTGCTCGACGGAGTGATTTACGAGATGCCGTCAGACGGTCCGCTAACCATTGAATGGACGAGCGCAATCAATCGATTTCTGATTACGACACTCGGGCCTGAGTACATTGTCGTTTGCGACCAGACGCTTCGCTTGAGCGAGCATTGGGCCCCGGATCCTGACTTTTACATCTTCGATGCCGAGCACACGGCCGCCGGCCTGAAGCCTGATAAAGTGCGACTTATCATCGAAGTTTCGAACACCACGTTGAAACATGATCTCGGCCCAAAAGCCGACGCCTACGCAGAGCACGGCATTCGCGAATACTGGGTTGTCGACCCGAACGAGAAATGCCTCCACGTCCACCGCCGGGGCGACGATGGAGCCTATGGCGCACCACGACGCGTTGGGTTCAATGAGGCTGTCGAAGCCGCGCAGATTCCAGGTCTGACGCTCAAACTCTCCGATCTCCCGAGGATCTCCTGATATGCCCATTTCGATCACGATGCCTGCGTTATCGCCCACCATGGAGGAGGGCACCCTCGCCAAATGGCTGGTGAAGCCGGGCGACGCAGTTTCGTCCGGCGACGTCATCGCGGAGATCGAGACCGACAAAGCCACCATGGAGGTCGAGGCCGTCGATGAGGGCGTCGTGGCGGACTTGCTGGT
>CAZQZC010000282.1:0-1722 GCA_964597685.1 uncultured Hyphomonadaceae bacterium
TCACCAAAAAAAACGAACTTGCTGCAGTGACGCGCAAGATGTCAAACAACGACAACGGGTTGCACGTGGTTCCCAAGCGAAAGGCGTTCTCATGGACGAAACCCTGATCGATCCCCTGCCCTCTATCGATCTTGAGCGCATCGAAGCCATGACATCCAGGGCGGCGACGATCATCGAGCGCTTGCGGGATCGTGTCTTCAGTCCCGACACGGTCAAGAGCCTGGAGTTGCGTTTCAACGTCAAGACCGCGGCAGCGATGGTCGGCCGGTCAGAAAAGCTGATCCGCGATGCCGAGGCGGAGGGGCGCCTTCCTGCTGCGGCTACCAACGAGGATACGGGGCGTCGACTTGGTTACACGCTGAAGGATGTGAATCGAATGCGCGATGTCTTCGGTACGCGCCCCTGGCGTTCCGAGAACGACGCGCCGCTCGTGATCGCAGTGCAAAACTTCAAGGGCGGCGTCGGCAAATCGACGATCGTCTGTCACCTCGCCCAGTATCTCGCCCTTCAAGGATACCGGGTCTGTGTCGTCGACTGCGATTCACAGGCAAGTACGACGAGCATCTTCGGGCTCAATCCGGACGTCGACATCGATGAGCAAGAAGAGACCCTATATCCGTTCTTTCGGCACGGCGGCCCGACGTCGTTGGAGTTCACGCTTCGCGCTACTTATTGGGATGGGATCGCGCTCATACCGGCGAACCTCGGCCTTTACGACGCGGAGTATGAGTTTGCGGCGCGGCTCGTGCGTGAAAGCGCCACTGCTCTCGAGCGCTTGCGAGATGGCATCGCCACGATCAAGAACCGCTTCGATGTCGTCCTGTTGGATCCGCCGCCGGCACTAGGGATGATCTCGCTGAGCGTGCTCCGTGCCGCAGACGCGTTGATCGTCCCGACGCCACCGAACAACATCGATTTCGGGTCGACGGCCCACTTCCTGCGAATGATGGCATCGACGCTGCGGGAACTCAGCCGCTACGGCCCGCCGCCAGACTATAGGTTTGTTCGTATACTCACAACGAAGATGAACGATAACAAGGGTGCGCAGGTCTCCATCAAGCGAATGATGGACCACGTGTTCCCGCATGACATGCTTAGCGCGGTGCTTAAGGAGTCCGCCGAGATCGACAACGCCACAGCCAATCTCAAAACCGTTTACGAAGTGACTGGGCCCGCCACCCGATCCGAGACTCACCGCCGCTGTCGCGCGTATCTCGACGCAGTCGGGCGTGAGGTGGAGGTCCTGATTCGCAAGACATGGCCGAGCCATTACGCCGGTTTGCGACGCGAAGGCTTGCTCTAGGCGAAGAGGAGGCGATTGATGACGAAGCGCCATGATGCAGTGTTCGACGATGTCCTGAGCGGTTTCGGCGAAAAGGATCACGAAGTCGGGGCGCCATCAAAGCCCGTGCGGCCGGCGGCCGAGCGGAGGGAAGGGCGTTTCCTAACGCGTTCAAATGCCCTCGCGGACCGTTTCAGCGGCGACGTGGTCGAGAAGACCCTGCTGTGGGTGGACCCCGAGCGCTGCCGGATGTGGGACCGACACAATCGGCGCTACGAACTGCTCAACGAGAATCGCTGCGCGGATTTGATCGACGGCTTCAAGGCGCAGGGGCAGCAGGAGTTTCCTGCGATTGTCCGCAAGATCACGGATGACCCCGCCTACGACTACGAGGTGATCTGCGGCGCGCGTCGGCATTGGACCGTCAGCTGGCTGCGGAC
>CAZQZC010000283.1:0-1722 GCA_964597685.1 uncultured Hyphomonadaceae bacterium
AGCGCGACGTCTTGAATGCCTTCTGTGACGAGATTGAGCCAAAGGATCTGAACGGCGGTCAATGGGATCGGCATGCCGGCAAACAAGGCGAGTGCGAAGAGAACAACTTCGCTGATGGCGGTACTGATCAAAAGCCAGATAATTTTCCGAATGTTGTCATAGGCGCCGCGTCCTTCTTCAATGCCGGCTACAATTGATGCAAAATTATCATCGGTGATGATGAGGTCCGATGCCGCCCGTGCGACGTCCGTGCCGCCTGCGCCCATAGCGATGCCAACATGCGCCTGCTTTAGGGCAGGGGCATCGTTGACGCCGTCGCCCGTAACGGCGACGAAGTGTCCGGCGTCTTGGAGTATACGAACAATTTCATTCTTCTGAGTCGGCTCGACGCGAGCGAAAATTGGCGTCCGAAGAACCGCGGAGCGCATAGCGTGCTCGTCCATCGCCTTTATTTCTCTGCCTGTAAGCACCGAGTCAGGCGACCAAGTCGGACTAATCTCACGAGCAATCGCCAGCGCCGTTTCCGGATGATCGCCAGTGATCATTCGAATATCGAGACCCGCGAATTGGCTTGCCGCGACAGCATCCGGCGCTTCGCTGCGGATAGGGTCAATCAACCCGACGAAACCCAAGAAGGCTAGTCCTCTTAGATGAGCTTGGTCGATACCTCTGTCATTCGGCAGGCCTTCGCGCGAAGCGACGGCTAAAACTCTGTGCCCGGTCGACGTCAAATCGTGTAGGAGACTTTCAACGTTCTCGGGAACGCCATGGGAGCACATGGCGAGCACGACTTCCGGCGCGCCCTTGACGGAGAGGAGGGGCTGGGCGCCCATGCATGAATTAACGCTTGCGGAGTAACCGTTCGCGGGTTCGTAGGGGAGCACGCGTGTACACTTATAATCAGCATCGAGCTGGTTTTTCGCCAGGCCCGCTTTGTGGGCGAGCAAAAGAAACGCGACGTCGACAGCATCTCCTTCAGCGGTCGCCTGCTGATCAGAAATGCGAATCTGCGCTTCGTTCGTGAGCGCGCCCGATCGGGAAAGCTCTATAATCTCTTGGTATTGGCCTTCGCTCAATGGGGCGCCGTCGAGTGTCAGGGCGCCTTCTAGTTCAAGTCCTTCGCCCTCGACGTCGACGGTCGCTCCTGATGGTAGGACAACCTTCGTTGCGGTCAGGCGATTGACGGTAAGCGTACCAGTCTTGTCCGACGCGATCACGGTGCAGGATCCCAGCGCTTCGACGGCTGGCAGAGCGCGGACAATAACATTACGTCGCCCCATGCGCGTCGAGGCGACTGACAAGGCGACCGTGATGGCCATCGGCAAGCCTTCGGGGATTGCGGATACCGCGAGGGCCGTCGTCAGGAGGAAGACGTCCGCCATCGAAATGCCTTGTAGGAATTGTCCGAGCCCAATGGCGAGGGCGATCCCGACGGTGAGCACAGCGATCCGGTTAGAGAACTTCTTCATTCGCAGCACAAGGGGGGTGACGCCGCCGCGGCAGGACAGCCGGCTTGCGATGGCCCCGAGTTCGGTTCGAAGGCCCGTGGCACACGCGACGCCAATGGCGCGGCCTTGCGTAACCATGGAGCCGGCGAACGCCATATTCGTCCGATCGCCAATGACTGTGTCGGCCAGATGTCGCGCCTCGGCGTCTTTGCCCACGAACTTGGATTCGCCGCTCAGGAGCGCTTCATCCACATTCAGATCGTTTGTCTCGAAT
>CAZQZC010000284.1:0-1688 GCA_964597685.1 uncultured Hyphomonadaceae bacterium
TGGGGCGGAAAATCAGACCGTGACGCCTTCAACGCGCCAGAACCGTTCGGCGCCCCAGCGATCGCCCAAAAGCGCAGCTTCCTTTGGTGAGGTCTGAGCGGGCGACACGCTCGGTCTGAGATCCCCCGAACCACGCCTCACCGTCCCGTTGGAGTGCGAGTCCGGCCACCGGCCTTCCTGCAGACCGTTTCTATCCACCCATGCGGATATCAGCGGCCGTCGTGATCCACACGCCGCCAGCGTCATCCCTCCCCATCATCAATCGAAAGCGGCTTTGCTCATCCCAGCGGCCACGGAATCTGATTGCGCTGACAGATCTCCCGCAATTTTTGCTCAAATCGTCCCTCTCCTTCCTCTGATGTAAGAAAACTTGTTTTAGTGTCGGACACTTGTGTCGTGGCCGGGTTTCTGCGCCTGGGACGCGGCGTCGCGTCCCCTGACTGCGTTTTACTTGGTGCAAACAGCGCGGCTCCATTGAGCCGAATCCGCAGCCCGACGACGTAACCCAGCCGATTGGTGACTTTTGACCAGACCAGATAGCCCTCTTCGGCGGCGTCTCTGAGATACCGTTGAATCTGGCGAGGCGAGCGCTGCAAATGACGCCCGATAATCCCCAGCGTGGTGTCGATGGGATCGCCGCGACCGCCCCAGCCGGCGAGCAAACACAACATCCGTGTGGCGCCCGGCGCGAGCCTGGCGTCCTTGATGAACGACTGTCGTAAGGGACGGACAAAGGTGGTTGATGTCGGCGGGCGTCGCAAACCTTTGCGGCGCAGTGCGCCTGGACCATCGTCAAAGGCCAGGGGTGGATAAGGCAGCGCTGTCAAAGCGCTGGAAAGAGCGTGTAACATGGGATCTCCTTTCATTGGAAACCCGCCGCGACACGAACGCACGAAAGACTTGCAAGAAACCACTTGCAATCCTTATAAATATAAGTAATACTGAGAATGTCACTTCACAGATTACGAATACGAGGCCCGCTTCGGCGGGCTTTTTTATGTCATACTCAAACCTTTCTGTTGAAAACTCACGCAGAGACCTCTGCGCGACTCGATTTTCTGCTACACTATACCTCGCGACACCTATTTGAGACAAGTCGTAATTTTATAGACATTATGAGGCAGCGAATATTCGAGCAGATTTAATGATGTATTCCATGCGTGAAGCCGCCCGTCAGGTCGGCGTCGACAAAATGACCATTCAACGGGCGATCAAGGCGGGCAAGCTGTCCGCCAACCGGGACCGTCCCAACGGCCCCTATCAGATTGATCCCGCCGAGCTTCATCGGGTGTTTCCGCCGAAGCCTGGGGACAAGATCGGCGCGCCGGCGCAATCGGCCTCGACGAGACACGATGCGCCTCTGCAGGAGACGCGGCTCTTGGAGCGAGAAATCACCATCCGCGACGAGCAACTCGACCAGCTCAGGACCGAACGTCGGCGGGAACGCGATCAGCTGCAGGACACCATCGACGATCTACGCCAGCGTCTCGACGGCGAAGCGGCGGAGCGACAGCGCTTGACCTTGCTCCTCACCGATCAACGGGAGCAGCCATCCGCTGCTTCACGGCGCCCCTTCTGGAGATGGCTCCGTCCGACCACCCGGCGCTAGTTGCAACTGCCCGCAAGGGCTGGTTATCCACGCCATAACAGACCAAACCAACGGAGTATGCGCCCGCCGTGATCGGCCA
>CAZQZC010000285.1:0-1679 GCA_964597685.1 uncultured Hyphomonadaceae bacterium
TGCGCTTTTGAACGGCGAGGTATTCAAGGATCCGCTCTTTCACCTTGTCGAGGCCGTAATGGTCCGCGTTGAGCGTGTCTTCCGCCTTGTCGAGGTCGATCGGCACGTCCTTGCGCGCGCCCCAGGGCAGCGACAGAAGCCAGTCGAGATAATTCCGCACGACGGTGCTTTCGGCCGACATCGGGCTCATTTGGCGGAGTTTCTTCATCTCGCCGTCGGCCTTTGTGCGGGCCTCTTCCGACAGCGGCGTTTCACGCAAGCGCTCTTCCAGCTCGGCCAGTTCGTCGCGTTGCTCGTCCTGCTCGCCGAGCTCGCGCTGGATCGCCTTCATTTGCTCGTTCAGGTAGTATTCGCGCTGCGTCTTCTCCATCTGACGCTTCACGCGGTTTTTGATCTTCCGCTCCATTTGGAGCATGCCCATCTCGCCTTCCATCAGGGCGAAGACGCGTTCTAGACGTTCTTTGGGGCTCGCGAGCTCGATCAATTCCTGTTTGTCGGAGATCTTGACCGACAATTGGGCGGCGACCGCATCGGCGATGCGCCCGGCGTCAGTGATCTGGCTCACGGTCGAGACCGATTCCGGGGGGATCTTCCGGTTCAGTTTCACATAATTCTCGAATTGCTCGATCACCGCGCGCGCCAGCGGATCGATGTCTTCGCCGGAGGCCTCGGCCTCTTCGATCGTTTCAAGGGTCGCGTCGAAATAGCCGCCGCGGTCATGCAAGGTTTGGATCTTCGCGCGGGACTGACCCTCGACCAGAACCTTCACCGTGCCGTCCGGCAGCTTGAGCAATTGCAGGATCGTGGCGACGGATCCAACCGAATAGAGATCGCCTTCCGACGGGTCGTCGACCGACGGATCCCTTTGGGCGATCAACATGATTTCGTTCTCGCCCTCTTCCACCATCTCGAGGGCGCGCACGGATTTGTCGCGCCCGACGAAAAGCGGCGCGACCATGTCGGGGAACACGACGATGTCGCGCAGGGGCAAGACGGGGAGTGTTTTGGTCACAGACATGGGCAGTCTCCAGTCTCGAACGGCTGCATGAAACGATACAGCGTTCGACCGCCTGAGTGTCAGGCGATTCTCGGGGTTTGTTGCATTAGATGTGGCGTGGGCGCCGGCGCGCTTCAAGCCGCGTCGCTGAAAGCCTCAAATATCAGGACGCTTCGCCCGTCTGCGGCTTTTCAGAGTGGACGTAGAGCGGCGACGCGTTGCCATCGACCACCTCGGCGTTCACCACAACCTCGTCGACGCCGCGCAAATTCGGCAGCTCGAACATGGAGTCGAGCAGGATCGCCTCCATGATCGAGCGCAGTCCGCGGGCTCCGGTTTTCCGCACGATCGCCCGGCGAGCGACCGCGCGCAGCGCTTCGTCGGTGAAGGTGAGCTGCACGTTCTCCATGTCGAAGAGGCGCTGGTATTGTTTCAGAAGCGCGTTCTTCGGTTCGGTCAGGATGCAGACCAGCGCGTCCTCGTCCAAATCCTCAAGCGTCGCGATCACAGGCAGCCGGCCGATGAACTCCGGGATCAGGCCGAACTTCTGAAGATCTTCGGGCTCGGTCTCCCGCAGGATTTCGCCCGTTTCGCGGCTTTCCGGATCCTTCACATCCGCGCCGAAGCCGATCCGCGATCCCTCGCCGCGCGACGAGATGATCTTGTCGAGCCCGGCGAACGC
>CAZQZC010000286.1:0-1642 GCA_964597685.1 uncultured Hyphomonadaceae bacterium
GCGCCAGGAAAGAGAAAGTGGCGGCGGCCGTCAAGATCATCATGTAGGACCCCAACGTGAAGGGGATCCTGGTCAACATCTTCGGCGGCATCATGAAGTGCGACGTGATCGCCGAGGGCGTAATCGCGGCGGTGAAAGAGACCAATCTGGCCGTGCCCCTGGTCGTGCGCCTCGAGGGAACGAATGTGGAGCTTGGCAAGAAGATCATCTCCGAGAGCGGGTTGAACGTCATACCTGCCGACGATCTGGATGATGCGGCGCAGAAGATCGTGGGCGCGGTGAAAGGCTAGGGTCCGGACTCGATTATCTCGTCGGGGTGACAAACAAAGGCGAGGTCGCCCAGCCGCTTTGTACGCATAATCAGTGCTACACATATTCCGTGTTGGGCGTTATGGTCGTCGCGATGAACAAGAACCTCACCCTCTCCATCGACGAGGACCTGCTCGATAAAGCGCGGGTTCTCGCGGCGATGCGGCGGACCACGGTGAACGCGATGGTGCGCGAATTCCTCAAACACGAAACGGAAACGGAAAAGCTCCGCGACGAAACCAATGCGGCGCTATTGAAACTCGCCAATGAAAGCGAAGCCAATTTCGGTCCCGGGCCCTTCGTCCGGGACGAGGCTTATGCGGGAGCCAAGCGCTTTGACCGGTGGCGCTGATCTCTTTCTGGACAGCAATGTCCTGCTCTACGCCGCTGGCGGGAAGGCGGAGGCGCCGGATAAGCATGCCCGGGCGCTCGACGTTCTGATGATGGATTTCGGCCTGTCCTCGCAAGTGCTGGCGGAATTCTACGTCAATGCGACGCGGAAGGGTCCAAAACCCCTGTCGCCGGAGGCGGCTCAGGAGTGGATCACGCACCTTGCGAAGAAGCCCTGCCAGCCTGTCGACGCGTCCGTCGTCCAGGCCGGAATATCGCTTTCACAACGCTATCAGACCTCCTATTGGGACGGCGCCATTCTCGCCGCTGCGAAACGTCTCGGCGCGACAATTGTCTTTTCGGAGGACCTGAACGACGGCCAGACCTATGACGGCGTCAAGGTCGTCAATCCATTCACCTAAACAGCTGACGCCTTCAAGGGGCCCCTATGTCCATCCTCATCGACAGAAACACCAAAGTCATCGTCCAGGGCCTGACCGGCAAGACGGGGACGTTCCACACCGAACAGGCGCTCGCCTATTTCGGCACCCAAATGGTCGCCGGAACGCACCCGAAAAAAGGCGGCGAGACGTGGAATGCGGCGGGCGGCCAATCGCTGCCGATCTACGCCAGCGTCGCTGAAGCCAAGGCGGCGACCGACGCCAACGCGTCCGTTATCTATGTCCCGCCGGCCGGCGCGGCGGCGGCCATCGAGGAGGCGATCGACGCCGGGATCGGGCTGATCACCTGCATCACCGAGGGCGTGCCGGTCCAAGACATGGTTCGCGTCAAGGCGAAGCTCGACCAATCCAAGTCGCGCCTCATCGGGCCGAACTGTCCCGGCGTCCTGACGCCGGAGGAGTGCAAGATCGGCATCATGCCCGGCCACATCTTCCGCAAGGGGTCGGTGGGCGTTGTCTCGCGCTCCGGCACGCTGACCTATGAGGCGGTGCACCAGACCAGCCAGGCGGGCCTCGGCCAGACGACGGCGGTCGGCATTGGC
>CAZQZC010000287.1:0-1574 GCA_964597685.1 uncultured Hyphomonadaceae bacterium
GTTTGAACGAGTCGAACGTTGGCGTGAGTTCTAAACTAACCGGTTCCAAAACCGCTTGAGCGGCCTAATTTGCCGCGCATCCTCAACCGGCCAAGGAGCCAAATCCCATGCGTTTCGTCCCCGCGAATGTTCACGGTTTCATCGATTACGCCGCCTCGATCGGCCTCGTCGTCCTGCCCTTCGTGCTCGGCTTTTCCGGCATTGCGCTCTACCTG
This sequence comes from uncultured Hyphomonadaceae bacterium, assembly GCA_964597685.1. Lineage (GTDB taxonomy): Bacteria > Pseudomonadota > Alphaproteobacteria > Caulobacterales > Hyphomonadaceae > JBCBTJ01. The sequence continues at coordinate 216 of CAZQZC010000287.1, forward strand.
TCTGTGGCGGCCGGCGTCGCGCTGTTTCTCTACAGCCTGGTGACGGGCTACTCGCTGAGCGTGCAGAAGATCTTGCCTTTCCCCGCACACTTGGCGATCGACTTCGCCGCCGGCGCGGCGTTCATCGCCGCCCCATTCCTGTTCGGCTTCACAGGTCTCGAGCAAATCTACTACCTGGTTATGGGCGTTGTGGTCTGCGCCTTGGTGCTCGTCACCAATCCTTCCGGTCGTTTCGGGTGAGCGGGGAGACCGGGTTGATCTCGCGTGCGGCGCGGACGCCCAGGCGTCCGCGCCCGCCATCGCCCTGTGGCGAAAATAACGACCTTTTGGTCGCCTGGCGGACGAAGGCCGTTGAACCCAGCGCGGCCCCGCCATAGTCTCCCAGCTAGGGAGAATTCTCACGTGACAGATTATATCGGGTATGAAGGGCTGACCCAGGCGGCCATGCGCGGCGTGATGCGTGAAACGCTGCGGAAAGTCAGCGCATCGGGCGGGCTGCCCGGCGGCCATCACTTCTACATTTCCTTCCGCACGCGTGCGCCCGGGGTCAAAATCGCCGACCACCTGATAGAGCGCTTTCCGGAGGACATGACGATCGTCGTCCAGCACCAGTATTGGGATCTGGAAGTTCATGACGACCACTTTGAGATTATTCTGAAGTTTTCCGGGGTGCCGCAGCATCTCCACGTTCCATTTTCGGCCGTAACGCGCTTCGTCGACCCGTCGGTCAAATTCGGACTCAGCTTTGAGCGCGACGAAGCCAACAGCGAGGACTTGGTCGATCCCGTGGACGCTGACCCCGTCGAAACACCGGCGGCCGACAGCGATGGGGCGACTGTCGTCAGCCTCGAAGCCTTTCGGAAAAAATAGACGTGGCGAACGCCGCCACCCCTCCGGCCCAGACCGACGCCGAAGTGTTGGCGCGGTTTCAAAACTCCAAGAAACGTCCGCCTTGCTCCGATACGCTTGGCATGCGCCTGGAAGCCGTTGATCAGGCTGCGATGCGGATCGTCATGTCGTTTGACGTCAGCGACTCCTTCGCCAACCCGACCGGCGCCATCCAGGGCGGCTTCATCTCCGCTATGCTGGACGAGGCGATGTCGACCTGCGCAATCATTGCGTCCAAGGTTACGATGACCGCGCCAACACTAGAGTTCAAGGTGAGCTTCCTTCGGCCTCTGTTTCCGGGCCGCGCTGAAGCAAAGGCCTGGGTGCTGAAATGGGGAAAGTCGACGGCGTTTCTGGAATCTGAGCTTTACGCCGCCGATGGAACGCTGGTCGCCAAGGCGACGGCAAGTGCGGCGCCGAAGCCGTTCAAACGGATCGGTTAGCGCGTGAGCGCCGCCGAGCCCAATTCCC
>CAZQZC010000288.1:0-1573 GCA_964597685.1 uncultured Hyphomonadaceae bacterium
CTTGATCGCGGCGATCGTGACCTTCCGGATGACGCCGATCTTTACGGCGTCGGCGGCGATCGTCATCGATCCGCGAGAGAAAGACATCGTCGATCTCGGAGCGGTTTTGTCCGGTCTTCCGCCGGACTCTGCGGTCGTAGACACCGAGGTTGAGATCCTCCGCAGCCGGTCTTTGGCGGGCAAGATCGTCGACAAGCTCTCGCTGACCGACCTTCCGGAGTTCAATCCCGCGCTTCAGGAGCAATCTTGGCTCGATCGCGCGACGGGATCGATCTCGGGCGCCTTTGCGGGCCTCTCGCGCCAACCGGCCGAGGGCGGAACGATGACGCCTGAGCTGATCGAAGCTCAGAAACGGGACGACGCGATCTCTCTTCTGCTGAAGAAGACGGCGGCGGTCCGCGTCGGCAAGACGTATGGCATCGAAATCCAGTCTCGCAGCGAAAATCCCCAGCTGGCCGTGACGATCGCAAACGCCATCGCCGATCAGTACTTGGTCGAGCAGCTGGACGCGAAATTCGAAGCCACTCGCCGGGCGAACGCTTGGTTGGAAGAACGCCTCGCCGACCTCCGCGAAGAGGTGAACACGGCCGAAGCCGCGATCGAGCAGTATCGCGCCGAGCAAGGCTTGTTCACGGCCGGCGACCAGACGCTCAACGAGCGCCAGATCGCCGACATCAACGCCCAGCTGGTCATCCAACAGGCGGAACTGTCCGAGCGCGAAGCGCGTCTCGCGTCTGTACGTCGGGCGATTTCGGGCGGTTCGTCGGCTGACTCGGCCAGCGAAGCGCTCTCCTCGCAGGTGATCAGCGAACTCCGCGGCCAACAAGCAGAGATCATTCGCCAACGGGCGGACCTCGAGACGCGGTATGGCCGTCGCCACCCCGAAATCCAGCGCATTCGGTCGGAGGAGGAGAATCTCCAGCTCCAGATCACGCAGGAGATCGACCGGATCGTGACAAACCTCGAAAACGAGGTGGCGATTTCGCGCCAGCGGGTTGGATCGCTGCGTGAGAGCCTGGAAGGCATGCGCTCAACCATCGCCTTCAACAACCGGGCGATGGTCCGTCTGCGCGAATTGGAGCGCAATGCGGAAGCCTCACGCACCATCTACGAGGCCTTCCTGGCGCGCTTCAAGCAGACCAATGAGCAAGAGGGCCTGACTGAGCCGGACGCGCGGATCTTGTCGTCCGCCGTGCTCCCCAGCTCGCCGAGCTTCCCGAAGAAGACGCTGAACCTGGCGCTGGGCCTGGTGCTCGGCCTCAGCCTCGGCGCGTTGGCGGTCGTCCTGGCGGAATCGCTAGATAGTCAGATCAGCGCCGGCGATGAGATTGAGTCGACCTACCAGGTCCCGTTCCTCGGTAACTTCCCGAAACTGGCGGGCGGTGCGCGTAAGCGTCCGGCAAGCTATCTCGTCGAAAATCCGATGTCGGCCTACGCTGAAGCCTTCCGGAATCTGCGCGCATCGATCATGTTCGCCGACCTCGACAAAACGGTGAGCACTGTTTCGATCACGTCGTCTCAGCCGGATGAAGGCAAGACGACGATCACTCTGGGGCTTGGCAGGATGTCGGCC
>CAZQZC010000289.1:0-1560 GCA_964597685.1 uncultured Hyphomonadaceae bacterium
GCGGTTCCTGATGCCGCCGCGCATCGATATCTTGACGATCAATCTGCCGCGCTAGGCGCTTACGCCTCCTCCAGCGCTTTCTGATACGCCTTGCCGGCCTTGGTGCGCTTGGATTGCGAGCCGATGAACGCTGACAACACGCCGAGCTTCGTGTCCGGCTCCCGGCCGGCGGCCAGGTGCTCGATCTGCGCGCCGAACCAGCCCATCATGCCGAAGCCGTTGACCGCCTTGATCAAATTCACCGGCGAGCTCGGCCCCAGCCAGCGGCCCGGCCCCAGGCGCAGCTGGTTCTCCCAATCCGTTGTGCGCTCGATCTCGCCGGCGAGCAGCTTTTTCGGCGCGTCCGGATCCGCGCAGAGCGGCCGGCCGAGGCCGATCAGATCCGCCTCCTGGTCGGCGAGTACGGCGTCCATGGCGACGCGGGACCGGAAGCCGCCCGTCACCATGACGGGCATTGTGGCGCGGGTCTTCACACTGCGCGCATAGGCGGCGAAATAGGCCTCGCGCGCCTTGGTGCTTTCGCGCACCTCTTCCTGTTTCCCAGGCTCGAAGCCCTCGATGCCGGCCATTTTGGGCTGTTCGTAATTGCCGCCTGACACTTCAAGGAAATCAAGCCCCTCGGCGTTCAGCATGTCGATGACGGCGAGGCAATCCTCATGGCTGAACCCGCCCTTCTGGAAGTCGGAGGAATTGAGCTTCACCGCCACGCCGAAGCTCTCGCCCGTCGCCGCCTTCACCGCGCGAACGACCTCCATCAGCAGCCGCGCGCGGTTCTCCAGCGGCCCGCCCCACGCGTCCTCGCGACGATTGGCGATGGGGGAGAGGAATTGCGAGATCAGATAACCGTGGGCGGCGTGGACCTGTACGCCGTCAAAGCCGGCGGCTTTCGCGATCGCGGCGGCGTTCGCGAATCTCTCGATCACGCCGCGCACTTCGTCTGAAGTCATGGCGCGGGGCCCGCCGAACTGGCCGCCCGGCATGTTCAGCGCAACCGGGCTCGGCGCCTGCGGCCGGTCGTTCACCACTTTCGGCGTTTGCCGACCGGCGTGGGAGAGCTGCATGTAAAGGGCGCAGCCGTCGGACTTGCCCGCCTCCGCCCAGGCCGCGAGCTTTACGGCCTCTTCGTTCGACGGCTTGCCTTCGATCACAACATTGGCCGGATGCTCAAGATGGCGGCGGTCGACCTGGACATTGCCTGTTATCTGAAGCCCGAGACCGCCTTCGGCCCAGCGCTTATAGAGTTGGACGTGCCCGTCATGGGCCAAATTGTCCGGTCCGGCGATGCATTCCGTCATCGCCGCCTTGACGAGACGGTTCTTGAGCGTCACCCCCGAAGGCAGGGTTAACGGCGAATTAATGGATACGGTCATCGTATAGGCCTCTGAGGGTTCGGCGCGAGTCGGCTTAAGGGGACCAAAATGAGTGCAGCCAATCAAGCGAAGCTTTTTGAAGAGATGACGCCAGACGCGACCGGCTACAACGCCAAAGACATCGAAGTCCTTGAGGGCTTGGAGCCCGTGCGCCGTCGCCCAGGCATGTATGTCGGCGGCACGGACGAGC
>CAZQZC010000290.1:0-1517 GCA_964597685.1 uncultured Hyphomonadaceae bacterium
CAATCGAGCCGGACGAATATCGCGGTCCCGTCGGCTTCATCGAGGAACAGGAGTAAGGCCCGATGACTGAATCCCGAATGACCCTGTCCAAGGCACGCGAATGTGACGCAACTCCAAGAGCGCCGCGCCAGTCGACGCTCGTCTTCGCCATCGGCCAGGTTGGCGCCATGCACTTGCCCGTGGCTTGTTCATCGACGCCCAGTGCGTCCGAGGCAGCCATCCGCTACCACGATACCCCGCTCGACCGGTATGACCTGGCCGTGACGCCGTCCACGGATGTGCGCGAAATCCACCTGGACCCTCGCTACCCGACGCTGCGCCAGGATGAACTCGCCCGCATCGAAGCCTTTGTCGACGCCTACCGCGACCGTGGCCACGGTCCATTGATCATGGCCCTGCCGGAGAATTCGGGTGCGCCGAATCTCGCCATCGAGGCCGTCAAGGAAGCGCGGAACCTCGCCTGGACACGCGGTGTGGCCTGGGAAGAGATCGACGGGCGCGCCTACGACGCCCAGGGCCTGCTGGCGCCCGTTGTCATGTCCTTCGACGTCTTCAACGCCGTTCTGCCGGAATGCCGCTCTTTGGCGGCCTATGACCTGTCGGACATCACGTCGAATAATGAACAGGCCTATTTCGGCTGCACGGTCCGGTTCAACCTCGCCCAGATGCTTGCCGATCCCGCAGACCTTCTGGGCCACCGCACCCTTGCCGCCCGGGACAACAACCGGGTCTCCATCATTATGGAAGCATACCGAAACGGCGAGCCCACCAGCGCGGCAACGGGCGAAGAAGACGTCAGCATTGCTGGCCTCGGCGGTTAAGCCGCCAGCGTATTGGGAGTTCTATGACCATGGCCCGAGAGAACACGGTATTCGAAGACGATTTCGACTTCGACTTTGACGAGGCGGCGCTCGACGATTTCGAAGCGGCGATCGAGGATGATGTGGTCGATGAGATCGTCGCCCCGGCAGAGGATCTGTTCGATGAACGGGAAGACGGCATCGAGGTAGACCTCGGCGCACCGATGAAGCCGACAGAGGCGTTCGATCCCAGCGATCTCGAACCTGCGGCTCCGGAAATCCTCCGGCCGATCCCCCCGATCTCGATCCTGGCGTTCTGCGAAGTGCCGGAGACCGAGGAACTCATCGCAACGGTTGGCAGGGATCGCCGGCTTGGGCGCGCGACCCTGGCAATCCATGGCGGAGGGCTGCCCGCTGCCATCGCCTATCTCACGGAGAACAGCTCACCAAACCTGATCATCGTTGAGTCCCACGCCAGTGCGCAGGAAATGATCGCCCAGTTGGATGAACTTGCCGACTACTGCGACGAAGGCGTCGAAGTGATGGTCATCGGGGCGACAAACGACATCAAGCTGTACCGACAGCTGACGGCCCGGGGCGTGAGCGAGTACATCGTTCATCCGATCAAGCCGATGAATGTTATCGCTTCGATCTCCTCTCTCTTTGCTGATCCCGATGCTCCGTTTCTTGGCAAGTCGATCTCCGTGGTCGGTGCCA
>CAZQZC010000291.1:0-1509 GCA_964597685.1 uncultured Hyphomonadaceae bacterium
AGTCGAGCGTACCGATGTGCAGCAGATAGGAGCGCGCGATCTTTGAGAAGCGCGGGACATCATCCTCGTACGCGCTATCGCTTCGCTGCTTGAGCGCCGGGCTGCCGGAAAACAGCCCGCCATTCACATAAGGGAAAACGTCGGCCCAGCGAGGCAGCTTAGCGGACGCGCGGTCGCGGATGGGTGTGTTCATGGCCCGGAACAGCTCACCGATCACCGCATGCATGTTGGAGCCGTCCCGCTCTGACATCTGATCGATCGTCGCCGTGAACAGGTCGTTACCGTTAAGGATGTCCCTGTCCTCGGCGAAGAACAGGAAGATCAGCCGCGCCATGAAGTGGTTCATGTCCTGGCGACGCTCCGCAGTCCCCCATTCGGGATTGTGGCGCAGCAGCTCGACATAGAGCCGGTTGAGCCGCCCGGTGGCCTTGATGTCGAAGGAGCTCTCGCGGATTTGGCGGACGGTCGAGATGCCCGCGAGCGCCAGGAAGAAGCCGAAATGATCCGGAAAGTCCGGATAGTCGCAGACGACGATCTCGCCGCTATTGAGATCTTCCGCATGGAACTCCTCGCCATCGGTAGCGAGGATGAACTTGGCCTTTGCTTTGGCTGTCGCGGGGCTAGCCTTGAGCGCGGCGAGCGTCTGCGCCGTCTCACCGATCGACGCGACGGCGATGTGGATATTGTTGCGCTGGAGCACGCCTCCGTCGATGTCGGAGGCGTTGGATGCCCCCTTGCGCAGGCGCTTGATCGTCGTGGCCTTGTTGCCGAATGCCTCCAGGAACGCGAAGGGGAATTCGGTCGCGTCGAATGGCTGTTCAGCGAGTGCGGATATGGCCTCTTCAATCTCGACCGCGTTCATCGAGCGCCCCACGGGTCGACGACGTCGATCCCGCACCCCTCGAAATCCTTGGCGTTCCGCGTGGCGATGCTCGCACCCTGGGTGCGGGCGATGGCGGCAATCTGGCAATCGAACTGGCTGATCGGCTGGCCCGCCTTGCGGCGTTCAGCCCCTATGATCGCATAGGCCTCCGCCGCGGCGCTGTCGAAGGACAGAATGCGATCCCGGAAATCCTCCCGGAGCATGCCGTCTATCGCCTGGGATAGGGCATCGCGGCGTTGGCCCGCCGCCAGAATGGCGACGCCAAAGCGCAACTCGGCTTCGCTGATGCTGGTCAGATAGATCTGCGCGCCCTCTTGTGCGGCGAGCCAAGCCTCGACCTTGGGCTCGGGCGTCGGGCGCAGCAGTTCTGAGACGATGTTTGTATCGAGGATGATCATCGCCTCAATCGAACCTCGGTGGCTCGCGCATCGCTTCGCGCTCGGCAAGCTTGAGCTCGACGCCGCCCAGGTCCGCGACCCGCGAACGGATGGCTGCGGCCAGATTGCCTGGCGGCGTTGTCTCGCCGACCACGTCGCGCAGGATCTCCCGCGCTTCCTCCTCCATGGATCGTCCGTGTTCCGCCGCCCGAATGCGCAGGCGGCGCTTCAGGCCATCGTCAAGATGTC
>CAZQZC010000292.1:0-1508 GCA_964597685.1 uncultured Hyphomonadaceae bacterium
CTTCAAATAGGCGGCGTTAAGAGTCATCCAAAGAATACTTTCGTGATGTGTCTACCGAGCAATCTTCGGGCAGGCATAGTAACTATTTCCCACAATCATAAAAGTGCCCATATTCCAACGGCAAAATTAAGCTGGGATTTCTGACGATTCATGCTCCAAGAACCAGACACCGCCAGCGTCCTATTCGGGGCGCTTGAAGCCGCCAATCAGCCTCCAACCCAAACCATGCCCGCCCCGTAAGCCCGTCGCTCTGTCCATCACACACCCTCCAAGCGCGGCCAGTCTGCATTGGGCGCGAGCGCTGTCGGATAGGGCGGTCCTATCCAACACCCATTGGGACACTTGTTCGTCGACTGGAACACGAACGCCAGCAAACACGGGCGCTTAACCGGGCGCACTGGAACTGTGCCGCAAAGTGGCGAATCAGGGCGCCGGTGCGCGGGGTCGGATCAGCTGTAATCCGCGATCCGCGAGAGCAATCCGCCCTGGATCTCGAAAAAGCTCGCGCCCTTGATTCTCACCGTCTCACCGGCGGCCGCGCCCGTGGGCAGATCGACGGCGGCCTTGCCCTCGAACGCAATCTCGGCGGCCGCCTTGCCGCCGCCGTCGACGAAATTCACAAGGGTCTGCTTGCGGTAGGAGAAGGCGTTTCCGGACACGCGGGCGACCTCCTCCATCGCCGCCTTGCCGGTCAGCCGCATGGACGGCCCCGTATTGGAGATATTCTCAAACACCACGTCGTCGGTGACGCAGGCGAGCATGCCGTCAATGTCGCGCGCATTGTAGCAGGCGATGTACCGGCTCACGATATGATCAGTGTCGTTCATCAAGCCCCTCAGCTTATGGTCTTGTTTTGGCAGCGTTCGTCGCGGGACTCCACACTTTGATTTTGCACCAGATGCGAAAAAGCGTTAAGCCGCGCGGCCCGAAATGGAGAAATTGTCATGGCCATTCGTATCGCGGTCGTCGGCGCAACGGGAAATGTCGGCCAGGAGCTGTTCGCGATCCTCGAGGAGCGGCTGTTCCCCGCCGATGAAGTGTTCGCCATCGCCTCGCGCCGGTCTGTCGGCCGCGACGTCAGCTATGGCGATAAGACGCTGAAATGCCACGACCTTGAGAGCTTTGACTTCTCCACGATCGATCTCGTTCTCATGTCGGCTGGCGGCGACGTGTCTAAAGACTGGTCGCCGAAGATCGCCGCCCAGGGCGCCATCGTCATCGACAATTCCTCGGCCTGGCGGAAGGATCCGGACGTGCCCCTGGTGGTGCCTGAGGTGAACGCCGACGCGGTCATGGGCTATACGGCGAAGAACATTATCGCGAACCCGAATTGCTCGACGGCCCAGCTCGTCGTGGCGCTGAAGCCCCTCCACGACGCCGCGCGCATCCGCCGTGTGGTCGTCGACACGTATCAATCGGTGTCCGGCACGGGCAAGGACGCGATGGACGAGCTGTGGAGCCAGACCCGCGGCATCTTCGTCAATGACGAGGTCAAGCCCGAGGTCTAT
>CAZQZC010000293.1:0-1506 GCA_964597685.1 uncultured Hyphomonadaceae bacterium
GCGACACGATCTTCATGCCCGATTTCGGCACCGCCCGCTGCGACTTCCCGGGCGGTGACGCGGGCACGCTTTACGATTCAATCCAAAAGCTCTTCGCCCTGCCGGACGAAACGCGGATGTTTCTCTGCCATGACTACAAGGCGCCCGGCCGCGACGACTACGCTTGGCAAAGTACTGTGGGCGAGCAGAAGCGCGCGAACATCCACGTCAAGACCGGCACCTCGCGCGACGCGTTCATCAAGATGCGCACCGAGCGGGACGCAACGCTCGACATGCCCAAACTGATCTTGCCTTCGGTGCAAATCAACATGCGCGCCGGCGACATGCCGCCAGCCGAGGACAACGGCCAGCGTTACATGAAGCTGCCGATCAACGCGCTCTAGACGCGGCAGGGAGAGACGCCATGGACATCAAGACAATCGCCCCGGACCTCTCGGTCTCGCCCCAGCTGCAGCCGCAGGATGTCGGCATCGCCGCCGCGCAGGGATTTCGGTCGATCATCATCAACCGTCCGGACGGCGAGGGCGACGATCAGCCCTCCCATGGGGCGATCGAAGAGGCGGCGGCGAACCACGGGCTGAAGGTCCGCTACGTTCCGGTCGTTCCGGGCAAGGTGACGGACGCCGATGTCGACGCGTTCGACAAAGCCATGCACGAGCTGCCGGCGCCCGCTCTCGCGTATTGCCGCACCGGCACGCGCTCGGCGACGCTCTGGGCGCTCTCGCAAGCCGGGCGCCTTTCCGTCGACGCCATTCTCAAGGTCGTCGCGGAGGCGGGGTACGACCTCAGCGGCCTGCGCTCGCGCCTGGAGGTCAAAGACAGGTCAGCCGACGGCGGGCTCGGTCCCGCCGCGACCCATGATGTCGTCATCATCGGCGGCGGCGCGGGCGGCATCTCCACCGCGGCGAGCCTCCTGAAGCGGCGCAAGGGTCTCGACATCGCCATCGTCGAGCCGCGCACCGAACACTACTACCAGCCCGGCTGGACCCTGGTGGGCGGCGGCGTTTTCAAACGTGAGCAGACCGAGCGCCAGATGGCGCGGTTGATGCCGAAAGGCGTCCAATGGATCCGCGCCGCGTGCGCCGGGTTCGAGCCCGAGCGCAACCAGATCGTGCTCGAGGACGGCGAGCGCATCGGCTATCGCATGCTTGTCGTCTCGCCTGGACTCAGGCTCGATTGGGACGCGGTCGAGGGCTTGAAGGAGACCCTCGGCAAGAACGGGGTGACCTCGAACTACCTCTTCGACATGGCGCCTTATACTTGGGAGCTGGTGCAATCGCTCAGGGGCGGACGGGCGCTGTTCACCCAGCCGCCCATGCCGATCAAGTGCGCCGGCGCGCCCCAGAAGGCGATGTATCTCGCCTGCGACGCCTGGCGGCGGCGGGGCGTCCTAAAGGACATCGACGTCTCCTTCCACAACGCCGGCGGCGTCCTGTTCGGGGTGAAAGACTATGTCCCGGCTCTGATGACGTATGTCGAGCGCTACGGCATCGATTTGGCGTTCAA